>DATBDF010000025.1:0-1795 GCA_036270075.1 Nocardioides sp. | reverse complement strand
GCCAGGCCGATACGCAGGTCGTCGAAGAAGTTGACGTCAAGCACGTGTGTTATCCCCTGGGGTAGTTCGGATGAGGCGCCCCTGGGCAGCCCGGACCGTCAGGCCCGGGCTGCCCAGCACGCTCTCACACCTCTTCAACGCTGCTCGGCTCGCGCCGGGACAGGTCGATACCGAGTTCTTCCGCTGCGCGGAAGACATCCTCATCGGTGTCTCGCATCTCGATGGCGGCGCCGTCACTGGACAGCACCTCGACGTTGAGGCACAGCGACTGCATTTCCTTGATCAGCACCTTGAACGATTCCGGAATACCGGGCTCCGGGATGTTCTCGCCCTTGACGATGGCCTCGTAGACCTTGACCCGGCCGAGAACGTCGTCGGACTTGATGGTGAGCAGTTCCTGCAGGGCGTAGGCGGCACCGTAGGCCTCGAGGGCCCACACCTCCATCTCCCCGAACCGCTGGCCACCGAACTGGGCCTTACCGCCCAGCGGCTGCTGCGTGATCATCGAGTACGGGCCCGTGGACCGCGCGTGGATCTTGTCGTCCACGAGGTGGAGCAGCTTGAGGATGTAGATGTAGCCCACCGAGATGGGGTCCTTGAACGGCTCCCCGGTTCGCCCGTCGAACAGCCGCGCCTTGCCGCTGCTGCCGACCATCCGCTCCCCGTCCCGGTTCGGCAGGGTGCTGCCGAGCAGGCCGGTGATCTCGTTCTCGCTGGCGCCGTCGAACACCGGCGTGGCGACGGGCGTGCCCGCTTCCGCCTCGCCCGCGCTGACCGAGCGCAGCCGCTTCTTCCAGTCCTCGTCCTCGCCGTCGATGTCCCAGCCGGACTTGGCCACCCAGCCGAGGTGCGTCTCCAGCACCTGGCCGACGTTCATCCGGCCCGGGACGCCCAGCGGGTTCAGCACGATGTCCACCGCGGTCCCGTCGGGGAGGAACGGCATGTCCTCGATCGGCAGGATCTTGGCGATGACACCCTTGTTCCCGTGGCGCCCGGCCAGCTTGTCGCCGTCGGTGATCTTCCGCTTCGCGGCCACGTAGACGCGGACCAGCTCGTTCACGCCAGGCGGCAGCTCGTCGCCGTCCTCCCGGGTGAACACGCGGACGCCGATCACCTTGCCGGACTCGCCGTGCGGCACCTTGAGCGAGGTGTCGCGGACTTCCCGCGCCTTCTCGCCGAAGATGGCCCGCAGCAGGCGCTCCTCCGGGGTCAGCTCGGTCTCGCCCTTGGGCGTGACCTTCCCGACCAGGATGTCGCCGGTGACGACCTCGGCCCCGATCCGGATGATGCCGCGGTCGTCCAGGTCCGCGAGCACTTCCTCGGAGACGTTCGGGATGTCCCGGGTGATCTCCTCCGGGCCCAGCTTGGTGTCCCGGGCGTCGACCTCGTGCTCCTCGATGTGGATCGAGGAGAGGACGTCGTCCTGGACCAGCCGCTGGGACAGGATGATCGCGTCTTCGTAGTTGTGGCCTTCCCAGGGCATGAACGCGACCAGCAGGTTCCGGCCGAGCGCCATCTCACCCTGGTCGGTGCACGGCCCGTCGGCGATGACCTGGCCGACCTCGATCCGCTGGCCCTCGGTGACCACCGGCTTCTGGTTGAAGCAGGTGCCCTGGTTGGACCGGCGGAACTTGGCCACCAGGTAGGTGTTCCTGGTCCCGTCGTCGTTGCCCACGGTCACGTAGTCCGCGCAGGACTCCTCGACCACGCCGGGCTTCTCCGCGACGATCACGTCCCCGGCGTCGGTCGCGGCACGGTACTCCATGCCGGTGCCGACCAGGGGCGCCTCGCTGCG
>DATBDF010000024.1:0-9540 GCA_036270075.1 Nocardioides sp. | reverse complement strand
CTGGGACGCCGGCACCCGAGCGTGGTTCGAGACGTCCGAGCCGGAGGCGCTGAAGGCCGCCACCACCGATCCTCGCGACCCCGCCGAGGTGATGGCGGACTTCGTGGCGTTCGTCCGCGACCTCCCCGCACCGCGCATCTTCGCCGCCCACCCGGTCGCCTTCGACGGCTCGTGGATCGACCACTACCTCCGGCGGTTCACGCGCCACCAGCTGCTCGACGGGCTCTACGAGCCCGACCCGCTCTTCCACGACACGCTCTGCCTGCGCTCGTACGCCGCGGCGGTCACCGGCCGACCCGTCCGCGAGGTGTCACCGGCGACCCTTCCCGCGGAGTGGCTGGGGGAGGTGCCGCACACCCACCGCGCCATCGACGACGCCGTCGGCTACGCGCACCTGCTGACCGAGCTCTTCCGCCGCTCCGGCGCCGGCGCGAGTTGACCGTCTGCGGCACGCGTCACCGGATCGTCGATGGATCGTGCCGGAGACCGGTCAGAAGAGGCGGTCGGTGGGGTCGTCCAGGCCGCGCAGTGCGTCGTAGTCCACCAGCGCGCAGGCGATGCCGCGGTCGAGCGCGAGGACGCGGGCCTGCGGCTTGATCTCCTGCGCCGCGAAGATGCCGCGGACCGGCGCGAGCAGGGGGTCGCGGTTGAGGAGCTCCAGGTAGCGGGTGAGCTGCTCGACCCCGTCGATCTCACCGCGCCGCTTGATCTCGACGGCGACCGAGGCGCCCGAGGCATCGCGGCACATCAGATCGACCGGACCGATCGCGGTCGGGTACTCCCGGCGGACGAGGGTGAGGCCGTCTCCGAGGTGCGCCGGGTACTCGGCCAGCAGCTCCTGGAGGTGCTTCTCGACGCCGTCCTTCTGGAGGCCGGGGTCCACACCGAGATCGTGGGAGGTGTCGCTGAAGACCTGGTCGATGTGGATCTGCAGCGTGTCGTCCGTCCTCGAGGTGACCGTCCACACGATCGCGCCGTCCTCGGACGTGCCCTCGCGCAGCGTGCAGGGCGGTGACATCCAGTTCAGCGGCTTGTACGAGCCGCCGTCGGAGTGCACGAGCACCGAACCGTCGGCCTTGATCATCAGCACCCGCGTGGCCATCGGCAGGTGGGCGGTGAGGCGGCCGGCGTAGTCGACCTGGCATCGCGCGACCACCAACCTCACGGGCGAGGAATCTACCGGGTGCGGCAGACTCGATCGCATGCCGGAGCGGGTGGTGGTGGTCGGCGCCGGGGTCGTGGGCCTCAGCTGCGCCCTCCGCCTGCTCGAGGCCGGCCATCGTGTCGACGTGCTCGCCCGCGACCTCCCTCTGGAGACGACGTCGAGCGTTGCCGCAGCGATCTGGTACCCCTACCTCGCGCTCCCGCAGGACAAGGTGACGGCCTGGGGCACCGCGGCGTACGCGGAGTTCGCGCGGCAGGCCGACCAGGGCGTCGACGGTGTCGTGATGCGCCGTGGCACCGAGCTGCTGCGTCGCCGGACGCCGGTGCCGTGGTGGGTCGACGCCGTGCCCGCGCTGGACCGCGTCGAGCCGCGGGCGCCGTACGCCGACGCCTGGAGCTTCGAGACGCCGGTCATCGACATGCCGCGCTACCTGCGGTGGCTCTCCGAGCGCGTCCTCGACGCGGGCGGCACCCTCACCCGGATGGCGCTCGCTCGCCTCCCCGAAGGACCCCTGGTCGTGAACTGCTCGGGCCTGGGCTCCCGGGCGTTGGCCGGCGACCCGACGACCCGGCCGGTCCGCGGCCAGGTGGTGGTGGTCGAGCAGTTCGGCCTGGCCGAGTGGTGGCTGGCGGAGGAGGGCCCGGCGGGGGAGGTGCCGACGTACGTCATCCCTCGCACTCACGACGTCGTCCTCGGCGGCACCGACGAGCAGGGCGACTGGAGCCGGTCGCCCGTTCCGGAGGTGGCCGAGGACATCCTGCGGCGCGCCACGGCGCTGGTGCCCGAGGTGGCGAGGGCGCGGGTGCTGCAGCACAAGGTGGGACTCCGGCCGGCCCGGCCCGAGGTGCGGTTGGAACGGGTCGGCGACGTGATCCACTGCTACGGCCACGGCGGTGCCGGCGTCACTCTCTCGTGGGGGTGCGCCGAGGAGGTGCGCGGACTCGCGGAGAAGTAGCGCGGCGCCGCTTTCACGACCCCCGGCGGCCGACCCGGACGACGGGGCGGTCTTCGGCACCCGGTTCGGACACGCGCGCGACCAGGTCAGCGCGCAGGTGCCGGCCTCGGCGCCGTCCACCTCCGTTTCGTGGCGCGCGTCGCGACCCGCACCTCGGTCAGGGTGCGGAACCACTGGTCCGGGCCCGGCCGCTGGCGGTGGTTTCGAGACACGCGCCAGGGCGCCCTCCTCAACCACCGGAAGGGGCGGGCGCCGTCCTCATCTACCAAGTGGACAATCGCCACGCCGCGGTGCCGCATCGGGCGGTGGCCGTCGGGCACCTCGCGAGAGCCGTCGTCGGACGCGTGGGAGGATGCGCCCCATGACGAGCAGCACCTCTGAGCCCGCCACGTCCGGCAGCACGCGAGACTTCGCCACGATCGGCGTGATCGGCCTCGGCACCATGGGCGCCGGCATCGCCGAGGTGTTCGCGCGCAACGGGTTCTCGGTCATCGGTGTCGAGGTCAACGACGAGGGCCTCGAGCGCGGTCGCCAGCACCTCGAGCACTCCACCGGTCGGGCGGTCCAGCGCGGCAAGCTCAGCGAGGAGGACCAGGCCGAGCTGATCGGACGGGTCACGTTCACCACCAGCGTGCAGGACCTCGCGGACGCCGACTTCGTCGTCGAGGCGGTGGTCGAGTCGATCGAGACCAAGAAGTCGATCTTCCGCGAGCTCGAGGGGATCGTGAAGCCGGAGACGATCCTGGCGACCAACACCTCGAGCCTCAGCGTCACCGAGATCTCGACGGCGAACCGCCACCCCGGCCGGGTCATCGGCGTGCACTTCTTCAACCCGGCTCCGGTGCAGAACCTGGTCGAGATCATCCGGACCGTGGTGACCGAGCCCGAGGTGCTCGAGGACGTCAAGGGCCTGGTCGGCCGCCTGGGCAAGAGCCCGGTCATCTGCGGCGACCGCGCGGGCTTCATCGCGAACACCCTGCTGTTCGGCTACCTCAACCACGCCGCCTCGATGTACGAGGCGCACTTCGCGACGCGTGAGGACATCGACGCCGCCATGCGGTTCGGCTGCCGCTACCCGATGGGTCCGCTCGCACTGCTCGACCTGATCGGCCTCGACACGGCGTACGAGATCCTCGACACGATGTACAAGCAGGGCCGTGACCGGCTCCACGCCCCGGCCCCGATCCTCAAGCAGCTGGTGACGGCCGGCTTCCTCGGTCGCAAGACCGGCCGCGGCTTCTACACCTACGAGGCCCCGGACAGCCACGTCGTCGTCGCCGACGCACACACGCCCGACCCCGACCACCAGCCCCGGCTGAGACGGCCGGTCCGGACCGTCGGCGTGGTGGGGACCGGGACCATGGCGACCGGCATCGCGGAGGTCTTCGCGAGGGCGGGGATCGACGTGACGTACGTCGGTCGCTCCGCCGCCAAGGTCGACGCCGTCCGGTCGGCGGTCGAGCGGTCGCTGGACAAGGCGATCCAGCGGGGCAAGCTCGAGGACTCGGCCAAGGGGGAGACGCTCGGACACCTGACGGGCACCACCCGTCTCGACGACCTGGCGGACGTCGACCTCGTGGTCGAGGCGATCGCCGAGGACCTCGACGTCAAGACCACCCTCTTCGAGAACCTCGACGAGATCTGCCGGTCGGGCGCGATCCTCGCCACCACGACCAGCAGCCTGCCGGTGATCTCCCTGGCGACCGCGACCAAGCGGCCGCAGGACGTGATCGGGATGCACTTCTTCAACCCGGCCCCCGTCATGGCGCTGGTCGAGGTCGTCTCCACGGTGACGACCGCGGAGGACGTGCACGAGACGGTGCTGGCCCTGTGCGGCGAGGTCGGCAAGGTGGCGGTCTCGTGTGGCGACCGGGCGGGCTTCATCGTCAACTCCCTGCTCTTCCCGTACCTGAACGACGCGGTCAAGATGCTCGAGGCGCACTACGCGACGGCCGACGACATCGACACGGCCATGAAGCTCGGCTGCGCGCTGCCGATGGGACCCTTCGAGCTCCTGGACGTCGTCGGGAACGACGTGTCGCTGGCCATCCAGCGCGAGCTCTACCTGGAGTACCGCGAGCCCGGTTTCGCGCCCGCGCCGCTGCTCGAGCACCTGGTCACGGCCGGGTACCTCGGCCGCAAGACCGGCCGCGGGTTCCGCGACTACTCGTCGTGATCGGCCTCCTGAGCCCTGCGGCGTTCGCCCGTTAGGGTCGGCGCATGCGCACGAGCCGGCTGGAGGCGTTCAGCGACGGCGTGCTCGCGATCATCATCACGGTGATGGTGCTCGAGCTGAACGTGCCGGAGGGGGCCACGCTCTCCGCCCTGCGGCACACCACCGGCATCGGCCTGCTCACCTACGTCCTGAGCTTCATCTACATCGGCATCTACTGGAACAACCATCACCACATGTTCCAGGTCGCCAACCGGATCAACGGGTCGATCCTGTGGGCCAACCTCCACCTGCTGTTCTGGCTCTCGCTGTACCCCTTCACCACCGCCTGGCTGGACGAGACCGAGGTCGCGTTGACGCCGACTGTGGTCTACGGCCTGAACCTGCTCGCCGCCGCGATCGCCTACTACCTGCTCCAGGTCCGGATGATGCGGCTTCCCGGCAGTGGACCGCGTCTGCGCGAGGTCGTCGGGAACGACCTCAAGGGGAAGCTGTCGCCGGTGATCTACTGCATCGGCATCCTGCTGGCCTTCGTCGAGCCCTGGCTGGCGCTGATCCCGTTCTTCGTGGTGGCCGTGATGTGGCTGGTGCCCGACCGGCGCATCGAGCGCTACCTCGCCGAGCACCCGGAGCTGGCGGACTGAGGGGCGGTGGTTTCGAGACAGGCGCCAGGGCGCCTTCCTCAACCTCCCGAACGCGCGTGGCGCCCAGCGCAACCACCAGCCTCCGGTGGTTGAGGAGCGCGTTCTACGCGCGACTCGAAACCCCCGTGCCGGGGCTCCGGGACTCAGTCGAGGCAGAACTCGTTGCCCTCGGGATCCTGCATGACGATGAACCCGCCGCTCATCGGGGGCTCGGGCTCGAACCGCTTGACCCGCGCCGCGCCCAGGGCCGTCAGGCGCTCGCACTCGGCCTCGAGCGCGGCCATCCGCTCGTCGCCCTGCAGCCCGGGGGCGGCTCGGACATCGAGGTGGAGCCGGTTCTTGACCACCTTGCCCTCCGGGACCTTCTGGAACCACAACCGCGGTCCGACGCCGTCAGGGTCGACCGAGGCGGATGCGTTGTTGCGGTCCTCCTCGGGGACGCCGAAGTGGTCGAGCGCTTCCTCCCAGGTGCCGAAGCCCGGCGGTGGCGAGTCGTAGCGGTAGCCGAGCGCCTCGTTCCAGAAGCCGGCCAGCGCGTTGGGGTCGGCGCAGTCGAAGGTGACCTGGACGGTGCGGCTCACGACGCCTCCCGGGTTGCTCGGTACAGGTCGCGGAGCAGGCAGATCTCCGCGCCGTGGTGGATCAGCTCGCGGTTGATGTGCAGGACGAGATCGGCGTACGGCGACTCGGCGAAGTGTCCCTCCGCCGGGCCCACCGGTCGGGCAAGCCCGTCCTCGCCGAGGGTCGCGACCCCGGCCGTCCAGGCGGCGTACGCCGCGTCGAGCTGGGCGAGGGCCCCGTCGGCAGTCGCCGCGAAGACCCATCGGTCGTAGTCGGTCGGCGTGCCGCCGAAGTGGTTGCCGGTGCGCTCGGCGAAGCAGCCCACGATGACGTGCCCGAGGCGCCAGCCGATCGTCGTGACGGGCGGTGGGGTGGGCTCCGGCCAGGCGTAGTCGATGACGAGGTCGCCGGCCCCCGCCGCGTGGCTGCTCGTCGCCTCTGCTCGAGGACGGACGGACCAGGCGCCGGGAGCCGGCTCCCAGAAGTACTCGTCGTCGGTGAGCCCCTCCAGCCGCCGACGGAACAGGTAGTCGTAGTGGAAGTCCAGCTGGTCGCGCAGGGTCTCGTTCCAGCCGCGCGCGAGCGTGACGGTCATGCCGCCGCACCGTTCGTCGCGGGAGCGCCGGTCGTCGGGATCGTCGGACGCTGCATGATCCCGAGCGCGTTGCCGAAGGGGTCGATCACCACCGCGCCACGGTAGCCGCCCCCGAAGTCGCGGACGTCCTCGTGAGCGGTCGCGCCCCGGGACAGCAGGTCGGCGAGCGCCGAGTCGGCGTCGTGGACGTGCCAGTACGCGACCGTGCCTCGGTGCTCGGAGGAACCGTCGGGTGCGTAGGCCAGGTCGAGGATGCCCAGCTCGTGGTCGTGCGGGCCGACTCGCCACTCGACGTAGGCGTCCCGGACGAAGTAGGGCTCGGCCCCGAGGAGGTCGGCGTACCAGGTGCGTGCCGCGGTCAGGTCGGCGGCGTGGAGCCGCACGGTCGAGACGCCCGAGGTGAACGAGGGCTCGACCGGCTTCCAGGCGGGCAGCCAGGGCAGGTCCGGCAGGCCGTCGCGCGCGGCGACGAGGGAGTACATCGTGGCTCCGTCGACCGTCTCCCGGATGATGTCGCCGTGTCCGGCGTGCCGGGTCAGCTCCTCGACGAGGTGCCACCACACCCACCGGATCGACCAGGCGTCGACGTCCTTCGGGAACCAGGGGGCGTCGGGCACCGGCACGCCCGTGTCGAGGTCGAGCCGGCGTACGGCGTTGAGCACCGCCGCACTCACGTCGTCGTAGGCCGCCAGCAGGTCGGTCAGGGAGTCCTCCTCGCGGAAGGTGAAACCCGCCAGGTAGTCGTCGACGCCCCCGGACGAGGCTGGCAGCTCGGGAGCCGCCTCCGCGGAGGCCAGCCAGGTCCGCTGGACCGCCGTGACGTGCCTGACCAGCCCGCCGACCGAGAGGGTCGAGGCACTCGGCGCGACCGCCGCCTGGCGTGGGGTGAGTCCGTGGAGGAGCGCGCGGAAGGCGTCCTGCGACTGGGTGAGGAAGGCGTGGATCGCGTCGGTCTCGTTCGCGACCGGCGGCACGTGGAGGGCCATGGTGTTCCTTTCGGTGGGTGTCGCCACTCTCGCGGACAACCAGGACAGGTTCTGTCCGCTATCCCTGACAGACTTCCCGGCATGGCCGAGACGACCGAGCGTGTGCTCCGACTCCTGGGACTACTGCAGCAGCGACCCGTCTGGACCGGACCGGAGCTCGCCGAGCGACTGGGCGTGACCACGAGGAGCATCCGGCGCGACGTCGAGAGGTTGCGCGCCCTGGGCTACCCCGTGCACGCGGCACAGGGCGTCGGAGGGGGCTACCAGCTCGGGCGCGGTCGGGGCCTCCCGCCGCTGCTGCTCGACGACAGCGAGGCGGTCGCGGTGGCGGTGTCCCTGCGCATGGCCGCCGGCGGCACGGTCTCGGGTGCCAGCGAGGCAGCCCTGCGCACCCTCGCCAAGCTCGACCAGGTGATGCCACCGAAGCTGCGCGGTGAGGTCCGGGCGATCCACGAGGCGACGCAGACCCTGGAGTACGGCCAGGTCACGGTCGACGGCGATGCGCTGCTCACCCTGGCCCGGGCGGTTCGCGACACCGTGCGGGTGCGCTTCGATTACGAGTCGCGCGACCGCACGCCGACCTCGCGGACCGTCGAGCCGGTCGGGCTCGTGGCGACGGGACGCCGCTGGTACCTGATGGCCTACGACGTCGACCGCGACGACTGGCGGACCTTCCGGATGGACCGGATGGCGTCGGTGGCGGCGACCACCTGGCGCTTCCCGGAGCGCGAGCACGAGGACCCCGCGGCGTACGTTCAGCGCGCCGTCACCAGCGCGGCGTACCGGTTCCAGGCGAGGATCGTCGTGCACGCGCCGTTGACCGAGGTCGCCGACCGCACCAGCGCCCGATCCGTGGTCCTGTCCGCGATCGACGACGGCACGACGCTGCTCGAGGCCGGCGCCGAGACTCTGTACGGCCTCGCCTTCCACCTGTCGTTCCTCGGGTGGGAGTTCGAGGTGCAGGAACCTGCCGAGCTGCAGAGGGCGCTGGCGGAGATGGGCGGGCGGGCGCTGCGGGCGGCCGGGGCTCCGGGAGCGTCCGAAGGGGTCGCCGCCACGGGTCCGACGTAGGCTCTTGTCATGGGTGGCGTGATCTTCCTGGTCGTGGTGCTGGCGGTCGTGGCCGCCTTCGTCGTCGTACGCCGGCGCAACCGGCAGCTGGCGGCGGAGCGGGCCGCCCGCGAGCTCGAGCCGGTCAAGAAGCTCGCGTTCGAGGACGTGACGGCACTCGGCGTGGAGCTGCAGGACCTCGACGTCCAGCTCGCGGGCCGCGACCTG
Organism: Nocardioides sp.; assembly: GCA_036270075.1. Lineage (GTDB taxonomy): Bacteria > Actinomycetota > Actinomycetes > Propionibacteriales > Nocardioidaceae > Nocardioides. Next base: position 1,183 of record DATBDF010000024.1, on the reverse strand, counting down.
GACCCGGGCGCGAACGCCGACTACCAGCGGGCGCTGGACAGCTACGAGGCGGCCAAGACAGCGGCCGACCGGATCGAGCGGCCCGAGCAGGTGAAGGACGTCACCAAGATCCTCGACGACGGCCGCTACGCCATCGCGTGCGTGCAGGCACGCGTGGCGGGCGAGCCCCTGGCGCAGCGGCGTCCGCCCTGCTTCTTCGACCCGCGGCACGGTTTGTCCGTGGAGGACGTCACCTACGCGCCCGTCGGCGGCGCCGAGCGACAGGTGCCCGCGTGCGCGCTCGACGCGGAGCGGGTCAAGGCCGGGGCCGACCCCGACGTCCGCCAGGTGATGGTCGGCACGCAGCGGGTGCCGTACTGGCAGGGAGGGCCGGCCTACCGCCCGTACGCCGCCGGGTACTTCGGCGGCTTCGGGCCGATGGACTGGCTGTTCATGGGGTTCGCCTTCAACATGATGGGTGACGGGATGGGCGACCTCGCGGCCGGTCTCGGCGACGGCATCGGGGACGTCTTCGGCGGCGTGGGCGACATGGCCGGCGGCATCGGTGACGGTATCGGCGACGTCTTCGACGGCTTCGACTTCTGAGGGCGTCGGTCGGCACCAGGGGCTCTGAGAGACTGCCCGGGTGACCGAGTCGACCTCGCCGTACTCGAGGGAGATCGGCGACCACGGCTCGCGGGTGGTCTTCCTCCACGGCCTGTTCGGCCAGGGTCGCAACTGGACCCAGATCGGGAAGTCCCTGGCCGATCCGACGAGGGGTGACCGGCACCGGGTCCTCCTGGTCGACCTTCCTCATCACGGCCGCTCGGGTTGGGACGACACCTTCGACTACGTGCGCATCGCCGACCAGGTCGCCGAGCTCCTGGACGCCGAGGATCCGGCTGCCCTCGTCGGCCATTCGCTCGGCGGCAAGGTCGCGATGGTGCTGGCGCTGCGGCACCCCGGGCTCGTCGAGCGACTCTGCGTGGTGGACGTGTCACCGGTGGACTACGACACCCTGTCGCAGTTCCAGGGGTACGTCGCCGCGATGAAGGGACTGGACCTGAACACGCTCGCGCAGCGCAGTGACGCGGACGCGGCCCTCGCCGAGGCCGTGCCCGACGCGACGGTGCGCGGCTTCCTTCTCCAGAACCTCCGCCGGGACGGTGACCGATGGCGCTGGCAGGTCAACCTCGACGTGCTC
>DATBDF010000023.1:0-9254 GCA_036270075.1 Nocardioides sp. | reverse complement strand
CGGCCGGATGTTCTGTCGGGTTGCGCGCAAGCGCGCTGCCCGCTCGCTCCGGGCCGACGGCTCCGGCTCCGCCGGATCCGTCGGTCCTCGCTCGGGTGCGCGAGGGGGGAGTTGAACCCCCACGCCCTTTCGGGCACACGGACCTGAACCGTGCGCGTCTGCCTATTCCGCCACTCGCGCCAGAAGCGCGCCAAGGCTATCCCAGGCCGCGAAGACCGCCCAAACCGGGAGCGAGGGCCGGACGGCCGGCGCAGCGCCCTCGCGCGCGAGCCCCGCCTCGGATGCCCGGGCTGGTCCGATGGATACGATCGAGCGCAACCCGGCCACGGTCGGGCGCCGTCCCACCCGGGCGGGAAGTCGGTGAGAGCAGCTCGACCACGGGGCCCTGAGATGACTGGAGGAGGTGCGGCGTGAGCGGCCTGCAGAAGTTCGAGCAGCGTCTCGAGGCCCTGGTCTCCGGGGCCTTCGCCCGGGCCTTCCGGAGCGCGGTGCAGCCCGTCGAGATCGCCGCGGCTCTCCAGCGCGAGTGTGACAACAACACCCAGATCCTCTCGCGCGAGCGGCGGATGGTGCCCAACGACTTCCACGTCGAGCTCTCGCAGCCGGACATGGACCGGCTGACGCCGTACGACTCCGCGCTGGTCAAGGAGCTCACCCACCAGCTCCAGGAGCACGCCGAGAAGCAGAGCTACGTCTTCGCCGGCCCGGTCACGATCTCGTTCGACACCGCGGACGACCTCACGATCGGGCGCTTCCGGGTGCGCAGCCAGGCTCACGCAGCCGTGGTCAGCAACGCCACCAACACCCAGGTACGCCGGGCGCGCGCGTTCCTCGAGGTCAACGGGGTCCGACATCCCCTGCAGGCGCCCGGTCTGGTCGTCGGCCGCGGCACCGAGGCCGACCTGCGCATCAGCGACCCCGGCGTGAGTCGCCGCCACGTCGAGTTCATCGTGAACGAAGGGGTGTCGGGCGACGTGCGGATCTCGGTGCAGGACCTCGGCTCCACCAACGGCATGCTCGTCGACGGTCACCGGATCGCCAGCACCGCCCTCCAGGACGGGTCGGAGGTCCGCATCGGCCAGACGACGATGACGGTGCGGGTCGAGGAGGACGCGGATGTCTGAGCTGACGCTGTTCCTGATCAAGATCTCCTACCTCGCGATCCTGTGGATCTTCGTGCTCTCGGCCATCTCGGTCGTCCGCTCCGACATGTTCGGCGCACGGATGCCCGCGACCGCGCGCGAGGCCGCGGCGCCCAAGACCCGGCGCCAGCCCAAGCAGCGGGCGCGCAAGGGATCGCCCACGCACGTCTTCGTCGTCGACGGGGCGAACAAGGGAGACCGCGCCGACCTGGCCCAGGCCCCGATCCTGATCGGCCGCGGGGCCGACGCGGCGATCCGCCTGGACGACGACTACGTCTCCACACGACACGCCCGGATCGCCGCCAGCGGTGACCAGTGGTTCGTCGAGGACCTCGGCTCCACCAACGGGACCTACATCGGCAGCGCTCGCATCACCCAGCCCACCACGTTGGCCCTCGGCACGCAGGTCCGCATCGGCAAGACCATCCTGGAGCTGCGCAAGTGACGTTCCGACTGCAGTACGCCGCGATCTCCGACGTCGGGCGCGTACGCAAGGACAACCAGGACTCCGGGTACGCCGGACCCTGGCTCCTCACCGTCTGCGACGGGGTGGGCGGGGCGGCGCGCGGCGACCTCGCGTCCAGCACGGCCATCGGTCAGCTCAGGCGGCTCGACGAGCCACCCGACGGCGCGGACGACGCCGTACGCCGGCTCGACCTGGTCGCCGGCGCGCTCCACCGGGCCTCGGACAAGATCGGCGACCTGGTCGACGAGGAGCCGGCCCTCAGCGGCACCAGCACCACCGCGACCGTCGCGCTCTTCGACGGCCGGCGGCTCTCGATGGGCCATGTGGGCGACAGCCGCGCCTACCTCTTCCGCGGCCACGAGATCAGCCAGCTCACCAGCGACCACACGTTCGTGCAGAGCCTGATCGACGAGGGGCGCATCTCGGAGGAGGACGCGCGCACCCACCCCCATCGCAACCTGATCCTCAAGGCGCTCGACGGCGTGCACGACGTCGACCCCGACCTGTTCACCGTCGAGCTCGCCGAGTCCGACCGCATCCTGCTCTGCAGCGACGGCGCCTCCGGCGCGCTGGACAACCGCCGGCTCGCCGACATCCTCTCCACCGGCTCACCGGACTTCGCGGCGGTCGAGCTGGTGCGTGCGAGCCTCGAGGCCGGGAGCACCGACAACGTCACCTGCATCGTCGCCGACGTCGTCCCGGTGACCGAGGGCGACGACCCGCCGGCACCGTTGGTGGTCGGCGCCGCCGCCGAGCTGAAGCGACGTCCCCGCTCCGGGACGTCGTTCTTCCGTGGTCACCGGGCCGGCGACACCGGGGAGCTCGAGCCGATCGCCGCCGAGATCGCCGATGACCTTCCGCCGGGCATCGACTTCGCGATCGACACGGACCCCGAGGCGGCGCGATACGCCCCGCGCGAGCCGCGCCGCAACCCGTGGCTCCGACGCGGGCTCCTCCTGCTGGGTCTCCTCGGCATCGTCTGGATGGTGGGTGCCGCCGCCTGGAGCTGGACCCAGCACCAGTACTACGTCGGCGACCAGGACGGTGTCGTGACGATCTTCCGCGGCATCCAGGCCGACGTCCCCGGCCTCGACCTGTCACACCCGTACCAGACGACCAACGTGCACGTCGACCAGCTCGACCCCTACACCGCGCGTTCGGTCCAGGGGGGCATCGGCGCCGGAAGCCTCGACGAGGCTCAGCGGACCGTGCAGCGCTTGGCCGCCAACCAGTCGCCGACCACCACCGGGTCATCGACAGGGGGTGGCTGACGTGGCGCAGCAGCCGGGTGCCCTCATGCAGTTCGTCCACCGTCGTCGACGGGGAGCCGAGCTCTTCCTGCTGATCGAGGCGCTCATCGTGGGAGTCGGCGCGTACGCCGCGGTCGGCCTCGGCGTCAAGGGCGAGGTACCGGCCGACATCGTGTCGTACGGCGGCTGGCTCGCGGCGCTGATCATCGCCGCCCACATCACGGTCCGCATGGTCGCGCCGTACGCCGATCCCGTGCTGCTGCCGGTCGTCGCGGCCCTCAACGGGCTCGGGCTCGCCGAGATACACCGGCTCGACCTGGCCCTCGGCTCCCACTTCGCCCGCCAACAGCTGACCTGGATGACGCTCGGCGTCGCCCTGTTCGTGGCGACCCTGGTCCTGCTGCGCGACCACCGCGTCCTGCAACGGTTCACTTACACCTGCGGACTCCTCGCGATCGTGCTCCTGCTGCTGCCGATGGCCCCCGGCATCGGCAAGACCGTCAACGGCGCGCGCATCTGGATCCACCTCGGCTCCATGAGCTTCCAGCCCGGCGAGGTGGCCAAGGTGCTGCTGGTCATCACCTTCGCCGGCTACCTGGTGCTCCACCGCGACGCACTCGCCCTCGCCGGCCGTCGCGTCGCCATGATCGACCTCCCGCGCGGCCGCGACCTCGGTCCGATCCTCGCGATGTGGCTGGTCAGCCTCGGCATCCTGGTCTTCCAGCACGACCTGGGCTCGAGCCTGCTGTTCTTCGGCCTGTTCCTGATCATGCTGTACGTCGCGACCGAGCGGCCCGGCTGGCTCGTCGTCGGGGCGACCCTCTTCGTCGCCGGCTCGTACGCCGTCTACGTGTTCGTCGCCCACGTCCGTGAGCGCTTCCAGCTGTGGTCCGACGTGTGGGCCCACTACGGGCCACACACCGACGACCTCGGTCGCCAGAGCGTGGAGACCATGTTCGGCATGGCCTACGGCGGTCTGATCGGCCGCGGCCTCGGCCAGGGCTCGCCCTGGCGCATCCCGTTCGCGCAGAGCGACTTCATCTTCGGCGCGATCGGTGAGGAGCTCGGCCTGACCGGCTCCATCGCGGTGATCCTGCTCTACGGGCTGATCGTCGAGCGCGCGCTGCGTGCGGCACTGATCAGCCGCGACGACTTCGGCAAGCTCCTGGCCTGCGGACTCGGCGGCGCCCTCGCGCTGCAGGTGTTCGTGGTGGTCGGCGGCGTGACCCACCTGATCCCGCTGACCGGCCTCACCACGCCGTTCCTCTCCTACGGAGGCTCGTCGTTGGTGGCCAACTGGGTGATCATCGCGCTGCTGCTGCGCATCTCCGACTCCGCGCGCCGGCCACCACCCGATCTGTCGGTGCCCGACGACGCCGACACGGAGTCGACCCAGGTGATGAGGCTGACATGAACAAGCCCATCCGCACGGTGTCGATCTTCTGCCTGCTGCTGTTCCTGGCGCTGGCGCTGAACGCGACGTACCTGCAGTACTACCACGCGAACGCGCTCAACGACCGCGCCGACAACGGCCGCGTGGCCACCGCGACGTTCTCGCGTGAACGCGGCGCGATCCTGGCCGGTCCGAGCGGTCGCACCGTGCTGGCGGAGAGCGTGAAGACCAACGACCAGTACACCTACCAGCGCAAGTACCGCCAGCCGCTGATGTACGCGCCGGTCACCGGCTGGTACACGTTCGGCAACGAGACCGCTGTCGAGCGCGCGCAGAACCCGTTCCTCTCGGGTGAGGACGACTCGTTGTTCGTCAACCGGCTCGTCGACCTGGTCAACGGAAACGCCGCCAAGGGCGGCAACGTCATCCTCACCCTCGACCCCGCCGCCCAGCAGGCCGCCTACGACGGGCTACGTGGTCTCGGCCGCGACGTCCAGGGCGCCGTGGTGGCGCTGGAGCCGAGCACGGGGAAGATCCTGGCGATGGTCTCCCTGCCGACCTACAACCCCAACCGGCTGGCGGACCACGACTTCAAGAAGGCCAACGCCTACGCCGCACAGCTGTCGAAGATGAAGTCGCAGCCGCTGCTCAACCGCGCCGTCCAGACCACCCTGCCGCCGGGCTCGACGTTCAAGGTCGTGACCGCCAGCGCGGCCATCGAGAGCGGCCAGTACAACTCGACCACGCTGGTGCCGGCCGGACCGTCGTACACGCTGCCGCAGTCGAGCAACGTCGTCCACAACGACGTGCTCAGCGGATGCGACGCGAGCAAGATCTCGTTCACCCAGGCCCTCATGTACTCCTGCAACACCACCTTCGCCCCGGTCGCGGTCGACGTCGGAGCGAGCGCGATGCACCAGCAGGCGGAGGGGTTCGGCTTCAACCAGAAGTACCTCGGCACCGACCAGCTGCCGTACCAGGCGGTCTCGCTCTACCCGGCCGGCATGGACCCGGCGCAGACGGCGCTGTCGGGCTTCGGTCAGGGCTCGGTGACGGCGACCCCGCTGCAGATGGCCATGGTCGCCGCGGGGATCGCCAACAAGGGCGTCGTCATGAAGCCGTACCTGGTCGATCGCCAGCAGTCGCCGACCAGCTTCGAGACCCTCACGCAGACCAAGTCCGAGCAGCTCTCGCAGGCGACGTCGTCGTCCACGGCGAGCGAGGTCACCAAGATGATGGTCGCGACCGTGCAGAGCGGCACCGCGACGCCGGCCGCGATCCCGGGCATCCAGGTGGCCGGCAAGACCGGCACCGCTCAGAGCGGTCTGAAGAACCCGGACGGCACCGAGGTCCCGCCGTACGCCTGGTTCATCAGCTTCGCGCCGGCCCAGTCGCCCAAGGTGGCGGTGTGCGTGATGATCCAGCACGTCGACCAGCCGACCGACGAGATCCACGGCGGCACCCTCGGCGGGCCGATCGCCAAGCAGGTCATGGAGGCGGTGTTGAACCCCCGTGGCTGACCACACCCCCGAGAACCCCAGCGGCACTCCGACGTACGCCGACCCCGGCCGGCGCTACCGCCTCGAGTCCCGCATCGCCACCGGCGGCATGGGCGAGGTCTGGCGAGCCACGGACACGACGTTGGACCGACGGGTGGCCGTGAAGCTGCTCAAGCAGGAGCACGCCGACGACACGGTCTTCCGATCGCGGTTCGAGACCGAGGCGCAGCACGCGGCCGGGCTCCACCACCCGGGAGTCGCGCAGGTCTACGACTTCGGCACCGGCGACACGGACCATCCGCCGTACCTCGTCATGGAGTACGTCGACGGCAGGCCGCTGTCGGCGCTCCTGCGACCCGGCCAACCCATGGAGCCCGCGGCCGCAGCGGCGCTGCTCGCCGCGACCGCCGACGCACTCGGCGCCGCCCACGCACAGGGGATCGTCCACCGCGACGTGAAGCCCGCCAACATCCTGGTGACCGACGACCGCCGGGTGAAGATCACCGACTTCGGCATCGCCCGGGCCGCAGATGCGGTCGCGCTCACGCGCACCGGCGAGGTGCTCGGCACACCGCAGTACATCTCGCCCGAGCAGGCCGAGGGCCGGCCCGCATCCCCCGCCTCCGACGTCTACTCCCTCGGTGCGGTCGGCTTCGAGTGCCTCGTCGGGCGGCGTCCGTACCACGCGGACAGCCCGGTCGCCACGGCGATCGCCCACGTGCGCCAGCCCGTGCCGGAGCTTCCGAGCACGGTCCCGCCGGCTCTCGCCGCCGTCGTCCGCCGCGCGATGGCGAAGGCGCCCGAGGAGCGCTACGCCGACGGTGCGGCGTTCGCCCGGGCGGTGCGCGGGGCGGTCGGCTCCCCGGCAGCAGATGACGCCGACGCGACGAAGGTGCTCGCAGCCCCGCTCGCCGGTGCCGGACCGGCGGCGGGCGCTGGTGCTGCCGCGGCGACCGCCGCCGCCGGGTCAGGACCTTCGGACCGACGGCGCGTGCCCCTGCCGGTGTGGGCCGCCGCCGGCGTGCTGGTGCTGGTGGTCGCGGTCGCAGCGCTGGCGGCCCTCACCACCGGGGGTGACGACTCCCCACCGGGCACCGACTCGACCAGCCACTCCCCGGCGACCACGCCACTCTCGGCCACGACACCAGCGTCGACCCCCGGCTCACCGTCCAGCTCGCTCTCGAGCCCGACCACGAGCACCAGCAGCGACGCCGGCGACGACGAAGGAAACGACCAGGGCAGCGACTCGGGCGATCACGGCAACGGCAACGGGCATGGCCACGACCATGGCCACGACCACGGGAAGGGCCACCAGTGAGTCCCGACACCAGATCCGACGAGCCGCTCATCGGCGGGCGCTACCAGCTCGGCGAGCTGCTCGGCCGCGGAGGCATGGCCGAGGTCCGCAAGGGCACCGACACCCGGCTCGGGCGCACGGTGGCCATCAAGCGGCTGCGCACCGATCTCGCCAGCGACATCACCTTCCAGGCGCGGTTCCGTCGCGAGGCGCAGAGCGCTGCCTCGCTGAACCACCCCGCGATCGTGGCCGTCTACGACACCGGCGAGGTGCCGGCCACGGACGGCTCGAACGTCTCGCAGCCCTACATCGTCATGGAGTACGTCGCGGGTCGCACCCTGCGCGACATCCTGCGCGAGGGCCGCAAGATCCTGCCCGAGCGGGCACTCGAGATCTCGAGCGGCGTCCTGTCGGCCCTCGACTACAGCCACCGCGCGGGCATCATCCACCGCGACATCAAGCCCGGGAACGTGATGCTGACCCCGTCCGGCGACGTCAAGGTGATGGACTTCGGCATCGCCCGGGCGATCTCCGACGCGTCCAGCACCATGACCCAGACGGCTGCCGTGGTGGGCACCGCCCAGTACCTCTCGCCCGAGCAGGCCCGCGGCGAGCCTGTGGACTCGCGCTCCGACGTCTACTCCGCCGGCTGCCTGCTCTACGAGCTGCTGACCGGCCGCCCCCCGTTCGTCGGGGACTCACCGGTGGCGGTCGCCTACCAGCACGTCCGCGAGCCCGCGTCACCGCCGTCCGACCACGACACCGACCTCCCACCGGAGATCGACGCGATCGTGATGAAGTCCCTGGCCAAGCGGGTGGAGGACCGCTACCAGTCCGCCGCTGCGATGCGCAGCGACATCGAGCGCTACCTGGCCGGCCACCCGGTCCACGTCACCCCACCCCCGCCCCCGATCGACCCGCCGACCACGATCACCGACCCGACCACCGTGGTGGCACCCGTGCCGCCCCCGCAGGAGGAGGACGAGGACCGTGGCACCCGCCCCGGCCTTCTGGTGTTCCTCGCCCTGTTGCTGGTCGTGGTGCTCGGGCTCGCGGCGTACCTGCTGCCGAAGATGTTCGCGAGTCCGAGTGACCAGGTGCAGGTGCCGCGGCTCGCCGGACTCACGGCCGACCAGGCCCGGGCGAAGCTCGCCGACGCCGGTCTCGAGGTGGGCAAGCCCGACTACGGCTACAGCAGCAAGGTGGCCGCCAACCACGTCATCGACCAGGACCCACCCGCGGACGAGTTCGTGGACAAGGGCACCACCGTGACGTTCACGCTCTCCCGCGGCGCCCATCCGACCCAGGTTCCCTACATCATCGGGCAGACCAAGAAGCAGGCGACAGCCGCGCTCGAGGACGCCCACCTGACGCCGGTGTTCCACCAGGTCGAGTCCGACCAGCCGAAGGGTCTGGTCGTGCAGACCGACCCGGCCTCGGGGCAACAGGTGCCGCGCGACACCGAGGTCTCGGTGTCGATCTCCCGCGGGCCGCAGCTGGTGCCGAACGTCGTCGGCCTGACGCAGGACCAGGCGGAGAAGAGGCTTCGGCAGTACGGCTTCGTCCCGTCGGTCAGCCAGGACAACAGCACGACCCAGCCGAAGGGCACGGTCACCGGGCAGACCCCGGCCGGGGACACGCCACTGCAGCAGGGCGCCACGGTGTTCATCACGGTGTCGAACTACGAGCCTTCGTCACCTCCCACGACTCCGCCGTCCACGGTGCCGACGTCCCCCTCGACCTCGTTGCCGTCGTCGCCGGCCACCTAGACGTCGGCCGCCTCGCCGCCGGATCGACCAGCCGCGTCCCGGCCGACGTGTCGGCGGTCAGCTGCTGTTCGGCAGGGCCTGGGCGTACTGCAGGTCGGTCAGGCCGTTGTACGCCGGGGCCGTGAGGTTGTCCTCGACGTCCTCGTCCCAGCCGACGTTGATGTCGGGGTCGGCGGCGTCCGCGCGGTAGACCTGGAGGTAGGAGTCGTCGGCGATCGCGTTTGCCAACCGCGTGACGTCGCCGACGGCCTGGATCCGGTACGGCTGGCTGTAGGGGATCCCCTGGAGCTGCACGGAGTTCCCGATGCAGCGAATGCCGGTGGTGCTCACCACGCGCTTGCCTTGGATGGTGACGGCCTGAGCGCCGCCCTTCCACATCGCGTTGACCACGGCCTGGATGTCCTGCTGGTGCACGAGCAGCAGGTTCGGGTTGTCGAC
>DATBDF010000022.1:0-2424 GCA_036270075.1 Nocardioides sp. | reverse complement strand
CGGCGAGTCCGACGGGGCCGACGAACCCGGGTTCGACTCCGAGGACGCCGCGGCGCTCCACAGCGCCCTGGCCGGTCTCGACGTCCGGCACCGCGAGGTGCTCGCGCTCCACTTCCTCGAGGACCTGTCGGTCGCCGAGGTCGCGGACGTTCTCGACCTGCCCGACGGAACGGTCAAGAGCCAGACCTCGCGGGCGCTCCACCGTCTCCAGACCGCGCTGGACACGACCCGGAAGGAAGCCAGGCCATGAACCTCCCCGAGGAGTACCGGAACGCCATCGACACGCTGACCCGTGACCGTCCGGGCGGACCGGACCTGGGGGCCGCCGTCTCGGCGGGGCGACGCCACCGGCGCCGACGTCGCGCCGTGCTCGGTGGAAGTATCGCCGCGGCGGCCGTGATCGCGCTCGTGAGCGTCGGCTACGCGACCCGCCCGCACCCTGTGGTGGCCGTCGACCAGGGGCCGGCCGGGCAGCCGACGTACCAGGACTTCGTGCCGGGCACCGACCTGGACGAGACCTTCCAGGCCGCGGTGCCCGACGACGTGCCCACCCTCCCGCCGGCCAAGGATGTCTACCCCAGCGACTGGAACACCGACGGCCCGATCCCGGACGCGCGGTACGCCGACGCCACCGACTGGCAGCTGGTGTACCAGGTGGATCCCGGCGAGGAGCTGGCCGTGCTGATGGCCAAGAAGATCCCGGGCGAGGGCGCGGGCGCCGGCTGCGCGTCGGGACAGGCGCGGGAGGGCACCGCTCAGCCGGCGTGCCACGAGACCGACGTCGCCGCGGGCAGGCTGGTCTCGGACTCCTACACCCTGGACCTCGCCGCCGGGAAGGTGTTCGTCTTCACCACGACACTCGTCCGCCCGGACGGCTCCGAGGTGGCGGCCCTGGAGCGCGTGACCGCGTCCTCGTGGGCGGAAGCCGCCGGCGAGCGCGCACTCACCAGCGACGACCTGCAGCCGCTGCTGACCGACCCGCGGATGGACTTCCCCGACCCGGAGGTGGCGCCGCCCCCGCCGTCGTCACGGTGACCAGGCGTCGTGCCGCTCAGCGCGCGTTGGCGACCTCGAGCAGGACGTCGGCGTGACACGGACCGTCCAGCGGGCACCAGCAGGCCAGGTCGAAGCCGGCGAGCTCGCGCCGTACGTCGTCCTCGGTGTAGGAGAGGCGCCCCGCCTCGAGGTCGTGGCGGTAGAGCTCCACCACGCGGGCCCGTTCATGCGGAGTGGCCTCGCGGAACGGATGCGGGTTGCCCCATCGTGACGGCCGTGCGACGACGACCGCGTCGGCGGGCTTGCGCCAGCCGGAAGTACGGCGCAGCTGGATGCGGCGTGGGCGTCGGGTCACTCCGTGGCTTCGCCTCCCGCGAGCTCGGCGACGAGCGGCACGACGTCGGCGATCGACTCGACCACGTGCGTCGGCTTGTAGGGGAAGCGCGGGACGTCGTCGGGACGGGTCGAGCCGGTGCCGACGAGGATCGTGCGGAGTCCGGCCTCGAGCCCGCTGACGATGTCGGTGTCCATCCGGTCCCCCACCATCACGGTGGTCTCCGAGTGGGCCTCGATGCGGTTCAGCGCGCTCCGCATCATCAGGGGGTTGGGCTTGCCGACGAAGTACGGCTCGTGGCCGGTCGCCGTGCTGATCAGCGCCGCGACGCTGCCGGTGGCCGGCAGGGTGCCCTGGTGGCTCGGGCCGCTCCGATCGGGGTTGGTGGCGATGAACCGCGCGCCGTCCTCGATCAGCCGGATCGCCTTGGTGATCGCCTCGAACGAGTACGTCCGGGTCTCGCCGAGCACGACGTAGTCGGGGCTGCGGTCGGTCATCACGTAGCCGATGTCGTGCATGGCGGTGATCAGCCCGCTCTCCCCCACGACGTACGCCGAGCCGCCGGGGCGCTGCTCGTTGAGGAAGTCGGCGGTGGCGAGGGCCGAGGTGAAGATCCTGTCCTCCGGGACGTCGATGCCGCTGCCGAGCAGCCGCGCCCGCAGGTCGCGCCGGGTGAAGATGGAGTTGTTGGTGATGAGCAGGTACTTCAGCCCGCTCTCCTTGAGCGCGTCGATGAACTCCGACGCTCCCGGGATCGGGTCCTCCTCGTGAACCAGCACGCCGTCCATGTCGGTGAGCCAGGTGTGGACCGGCCGCGACTCGCTCATGCCCCCATCATGGCGGCACCGACCTGGCGATCGGGTCACGCCCCCGGGCGTCGACCTGGCGATCGCGACACGCGGCATGACGCCGACCTGGCGATCACGTCACGCTGTCGGGCGTCGACCCGGCGATCACGTCACGTTGTACGACGCCGACCCGGCGATCTCGTCACGCTGTCGGGCGTCCACCCGGCGATCACGTCACGCCGAACAACGTCCACCCGTACCCCGATTGCCAGGTCAGCGCCCCTGCGCGTGCCCCGAACGCCAGGT
>DATBDF010000021.1:0-18973 GCA_036270075.1 Nocardioides sp. | reverse complement strand
CTGATGACCGCGGCCGCGGGCCTGCGCGCCGACGTACCGGGCTGCGAGGGACCGCTGGCGGGGACCGTCCAGCTCTGGCCGCACCGCCACCGCACCGACGCGATGTTCCTGGCCCTCCTCCGTCGCGCCTGAACCGGTGAGCGGTGAGCTGGGCACCGTTTCTGCCGGTGGAACGGTGGCCAGGTCACCGCCACCCGTGAGGACCCGCGGGGCGGTGAGGCAGCCACCATTCCCGGCGACCCAACGGTGGCCAGGTCACCGCCCCGGGCGAGGACCCGCATGGCGCGGTGAGCCAGCCACCGAACCTGGCGCCCGAACGGTGGCCAGGTCACCGGCCCCGGTCAGGCCTTGCGGAGCAGGGCCAGGAACATCGCGTCGGTGCGGTGGCGGTGGGGCCACAGCTGGGCGGTGCCGGCGAGGGGGCCGGAGCAGTCGGGGACGTCGGCCCGCAGGCCGGAGTCGGCCGTGAGCAGCGCCGTCGCGTCGCCCAAGCGGGTGTCGTCGCGACCGACCAGGACCGATCCGAGCACGTCGCGGGTCTCGGCCAGCACGGGCGAGCAGGTCGCGTACAGCACCACGCCACCAGGTCGGACCAGGTCGAGGGCACGGTCCACCAGTGCCCGCTGGAGCGGCACCAGGTCACGCAGGTCCTCCTGTCGCCGGCGCCAGCGCGCCTCGGGCCGGCGTCGGAGCGCTCCCAGCCCAGTGCACGGCGCATCGACGAGGACCCGGTCGAACGAACCCGCGGGCCATGGCGGGGCCGTCCCGTCCTCGACGGTGACGGCCTCCACGCCGTCGGCGCCGGCGAGCGTACGGCGTACCAGCTCGGCGCGGTGGGGCTGTCGCTCGTTGGCGACGAGCCGGGCTCCGCGCGAGGCGGCCAGCGCGGCGAGCAGGGCAGCCTTCCCGCCGGGACCGGCGCAGAGGTCGAGCCAGCGCCCGTCCTCTCCCTCGAGAGGAGCTGCGGCAAGCGCGTGGGCGACCAGCTGCGACCCTTCGTCCTGCACCCCCGCCCGGCCCTCGGCGACCGCCGGCACGTCGGCTGGGCTCCCGCCCGGCGACACCACGCCGTACGGCGAGAAGGCGGTCGGCTCGCCTGGCAGCTCCTCGGTCGTGGCTCGTCCGGGTCGTGCGACCAGGGTGACGGCGGGTGGCTCGTTGTCCGCCGCGAGGAGCGACTCGAGCTCGTCCGGATCGCCGGCCGCTCCCAGTGCGTCACCGAAGGACTCGACGACCCAGCGCGGGTGGCTGTAGGCGGTGGTCGCGAACCCGACCGGGTCCGCCGTGGGGTCCGGGGCGACCCGGCGCACCCAGGCATCGCGGTCGTGCGCCGACACCTTCCGGAGCACGGCGTTGGCGAAGCCCGACGCACCGGGCCCGACCTCGGAACGCACCAGGTCCACGGTCGTGCTGATCGCGGCGTGCGGCGGGACGCGCATCGAGAGCAGCTGGTGGCACCCCAGCCGGAGCGCGTCCAGCACCTTCGCCTGGACCTGGGCCAGCGGCCGGTCGAGACACGCGGCCAGCACCACGTCGTACAGCCCCTGCCAGCGGATGGTGCCGCTCGCGAGCTCGGTCGCGAAGGCCGCGTCGCGCCCGGTCACGCTCTGCCGGGCGAGAGCGCCCGGCAGAGCGAGATTGGTGTACGCCGCGTCCACCCGCACGGCCTTGAGCACGTCGAACGCCGCGCGTCGTGCCGGATCCGTCGGTGCCATCAGTGGGCCTTCAACTGTGCCTTCAACTGGGCCATCAGCTGGGCCATCAGCTGGGCCATCAGCTGGGCCTTCAACTGGGCCATCAACTGGGCATTCAACGCGCCATCAGCCGGGCCATCACGACGAGAGCTCGCCGGCCAGGAAGCGCTTCGCCAGCGACTTCGGTGCCACGGCCAGCCACGCGTCGGTCAGCACCTCGCGGAGCTCGTCCAGCTCCAGCTCGCCGATGCGGCTGCGCTGGAGGAGGACCGCGTTGTAGTTGCGGAAGTGGTCGATGGTGAAGAACGGCCCATCGGCCTCCACCAGCGCCGCCTTGTCGCCGGCGTTCGCCGTGCGGATGACCAGAAGGTCCTGGTACTCCTCCCCCGTCGCGGGGTCGATCGCGTCGTGCCGGGGCGCGCGCTCGAGCACGAAGCCACGCGGTTTCGGGTTCTGCTTGACCAGGTACGTCGGACGGTCGCCCCACGACGTGCCGAGCTCGACCTCCGGCAGCCCCCTGCAGATGGCGTCGACGTCGGCCACGCGTGCCTTGCGGCTCACTCCAGCACCTCCCCGCCGTTCAGTCGCAGGCCCCGGGCCCAGTCTGCCGCCGGCATCGGCCGCTTGCCCACGGCCTGCACCTCACCGAGCCGCAACGCGGCCGTCCCGGTGCCGACGACCACCGCCCTCTTGCCGGCCACGATCTCCCCCGGCGGGAGCTGGCCGTCCGCCGGCGCGAGCGGGCCCAGCTTGAGTCGCTCGCCGGCGTACGTCGTCCACGCACCCGGCGCCGGCGTGCACGCGCGCACCTGACGATCGAGGACGGCGCCGGGCTGCGTCCAGTCGACCCGGGCGTCGTCGACGGTGATCTTGGGCGCCAGCGAGGCGTCGTCCGGCGACTGCGGTCGCGCTTCGAGCGAACCGTCGGCGATGCCGTCGAGGGTGGCCACGAGGAGTCCGGCGCCCCCGTCGGCGAGGCGGGCGAGGAGGTCCCCGGCGGTGTCCCACGGACGGATGGTCTCGGTCATCACGCCGTACGTCGGGCCGGCGTCGAGCTCCCGGATGATCCGGAACGTGGTCGCTCCGGTCACGTCGTCACCGGCCCAGATCGCGCGCTGGACGGGAGCGGCGCCGCGCCATGCGGGCAGCAGCGAGAAGTGCAGGTTGACCCACCCGTGGGGTGGGATGTCCAGAGCCGACGGGGGCAGCAGCGCGCCGTAGGCCACGACGGCGCAGACCTCGGGACCCAGCGACCGGAGCTGGTCCTGGAAGGCGGGGTCGCGCGGGTGTTCGGGCTTCAGCACCGGCAGCCCGAGCTCCTCGGCCAGGTCGGCGACCGGCGACGGGGCCAGCCTGCGCCCGCGCCCGGTCGGCGCGTCGGGACGCGTGATGACACCGACCAGCTCGTGCGCGGAGCCCGCGATCGCGCGCAGGGACGGCA
This sequence comes from Nocardioides sp., assembly GCA_036270075.1. GTDB lineage: Bacteria > Actinomycetota > Actinomycetes > Propionibacteriales > Nocardioidaceae > Nocardioides. The sequence continues at coordinate 15,838 of DATBDF010000021.1, read as the reverse complement.
GCGCGACGTCGGGCGTCCCTGCGAAGGCCACCCGCATCAGAGGCCGAGCCCGCCGGTCGGGTGCGGCGAGACCTTGATCGTCGGCTCGCCGCCCAGGCCGAACCAGTCCGACTGCCGGATCTCCCTCATGGCCTGCTTGCGCAGCTCCGGCGTCAGCCGGTCCACGAACAGGATCCCGTCGAGGTGGTCGGTCTCGTGCTGGATCGCCCGCGCCAGCAGCTCGCTGCCCTCGATGGTGACGGGCTCACCGTGCATGTCGAAGCCCCGGGCGACCAGCGAGAGGGCACGGCGACAGTCGATCGCCAAGCCCGGGATCGAGAGACAGCCCTCGTCGCCGTCCTGGGTCTCCGCGGACAGGTCGAGCACCGGGTTCACCAGATGGCCCAGCTCACCCTCGACGTTCCAGGTGAACACCCGGAGGCCCACCCCGATCTGGGGCGCGGCCAGGCCGGCTCCGGGTGCATCGAGCATGGTGTCGGTGAGGTCCTGGACCAGCCGCTGGAGCTCCTTGTCGAAGTCGACGACCTCGACCGCCTTGGTGCGCAGGATCGGGTCGCCGAAGAGACGGATCGGCTGGATGGCCACGCCGCGAGTCTAGGAGTCGTCAGCCCCCGCACCAGTCGCCGGGCAGCGGCACGGCGGCCGCCACGGAGTAGGTCCTCCCACCCTGTCGGTAGTACTGCTCGGGTGCGGTCGTCAGTGCCCGCACGACCGCCGGGTCGTGCACCACCATGCAGTCGCCGATCTCCGCCGGTGACACCGAGGCGTCGTGCGGCCAGGTCGCGACCCCGCCGGCGCCGTCGGGCGCCACTCCCTGCTCGGTCATCACCCGCAGAGCATCGGGACCGGCCATCGTGCTCGGCCGGCCGCCACCCTCGGCCAGCGCGTCCGAGACGAAGTCGAAGAGCCGGTCGCGGTCGCTGAACCCCCAGCCACGCGCGCCCAGCGCGTAGGCGCGGTGGGTCCAGCGTCCGTGGTCGGTGGCCAGGAGCACGTCGGTCGTCGACCCGTCGTACACGTCCGCGGGAGCGTCGTACGTCGGGTGGTCGGCGAGCAGCCCGTCGTGATGGGCACGCTTCAGGAGGTTCTGGAGGCGTCCCTCGCCGAGGTCGTGGCTGACGACCGGAGCGACGATGCCGGTCCGCGGGCCCTCGCTCGGTGTGTACGCGGTGCCGTCGCCGGTCACCACCAGATCGGGAGGCTCGAAGAAGAAGCTCTCGGTCGACCCCATCCCGGGCGACACGTCGATCCGGATCACCAGGTCGTCGTGGCCGTGAGCGTGCGGCTGGGCCGGCTCGAGGAAGGGCATGAACGGTCCGAAGCGCGCGAACAGGATCGCGCCCGCGACCAGCGACAGCGCGGTGACCGCGACGTTCCAGACCCTCGGCATTGGGGCTGGGACGGGCGGCCGATCGCGCCGGTTCCTCACAGGCTCATCGGGTCGACCTGGATGCGGACCGCGTCGAGCTTGCGGGCAGACCGGACACGCTGCACCTCGCCGAGGGCCCGCGACAGTGCGGGCCCCTGCGCCCGACGCACCCGGACGACGACGCGAGACTCCCCCTCGCCCAGGTCGACCGGTCCGAGCACCTCGGTGCCGGACGGCCGCTCGAGCAGGGTGAGCGCGTCGTCGACAGCGCCCGGATCGCCGACGATCGTCGCCAGCCGGCTCGCGGGCGGCAGGTGGGCCTCCGACCGCGCCTCCGCCTCGCGCCGGGCGAACCCGGCCGGATCCCACCGCACCAGGGCCTGCAGCGCGGGGTGGGCCGGGTCGCCGACCGCGAGCACCCGGGCGCCGGGAGCACCGAGACCGGCTGCCCCGAGCCACCGCCGCAGCGCCTCCTCGTCGGTGCGCAGGTCGGGCCGCACGAGCGCGAGCCAGGTGTCGAGCAGGACCACGGTTGCGTAGCCGGAGGCCGCGACCGGCTCGGCACCCGGCGTCGCCACGACGATCGCCGGGCGGTCGGGGACGGTCTCCACCACGTGGTCGCCGCCGGAGGGGACGACCAGTGTGGAGGGGAAGCCTCGACCGAGCTCCTCGGCGGTGCGCCGTTCCCCCAGGACCGGCGCCCGCAGGCCGCGGTGGCCGCAGACGGCACACGACCAGGCGTCGACGACGGTCCCGCACCAGCGACAGGCCGGCGGCGCGGCCGGGCCGGACACCGCCAGGGGGCCGGTACACACGGCACAGCGAGCCGGCGTACGACATCGCTCGCAGGCCAGCGAGGGGGCGTAGCCGCGGCGCGGGGTCTGCACGAGCACGGGGCCGAGCTTCAGCCCCTGTGCCACCGCGTCATGCACCTGGGTGGGCATCCGCGTCGCGCGGGTGAGGGGGTTGCGCTCGAGCTCGACGTCGGTCGCGCCGGCGATGGAGACCGTGATCGCGTCGCGGACCGCCTCACGCGGGGCGGCGATCTCGTGGGCCCAGCCGTGGGTGAGCAGCTGGTCGCTCTCGACGCTCCGCGCGAAGCCGCCGACCAGCGCTGCCGCGTCCTGGAGCTGGGAGCGGGTGAGCAGCACCTCGCGCGCGTGCGGGTACGGCGCGCGCGGCTCGGCGTGGAGGTCGTCGCCGTCGTCCCAGATGGCGACCAGGCCGAGGTCGTGCACCGGTGCGAACGCCGCCGCACGCGTCCCGACGACGACTCGCCGGGCTCCGCGGGAGACGGCCAGGAACTCGCGGTAGCGGCGCGCCGGGCCGGCGCCGGCCGTCAGCACCACGTGGTGGTCGCTGCCGAGCAGGTCGGTGAGCGCGGCATCGACCCGGGCGACGTCGCGGCGGTCGGGGACCACCAGGAGGCTGCCGCGCCCCCCGGACAGGGTGAGTGCCGCGGCCGACGCCAGCAGGCGGGGCCAGTCCTCACTCGGCAGCGCGGACCAGACCGCCCTCGGCGAGCCACCGGTCACCAGGTGGGCGAGGAACGCGTCGGCCGTGGCGTACGCCGACCACGCGCCACGCGCCCGTGGCACGTCGACCGTCGCGGGCTCCTCCGGGGTCGACGGCTGCTTCTCGGTCGTGGCGTGCCGCGGCGGTACGGCGAGCCGCAGCACGTCGGAGCGGGTGCCGGCGTACCGCTCGGCGAGCACCGCCGCCAGCTCCGCGACCGAGGGGTCCAGCACCGGCTCGGGACTCACCACCCGCTGCAACGGCGTCAGGGTGCCCGTGTGCTCGGTCCGGGCCGCCCGGGCGACCACGAAGCCGTCCAGCGCCTTCCCCGCGAACCGCACCTTGACGCGGGCACCCGGAACCGCGTCAGCCGCCATCGACGCCGGGACGGCGTAGTCGAAGGGTCGGTCCAGGTGGGCCAGCGGTGTGTCCACGAGCACTCGGGCGACGGGGTCGTGCTCGGCGGGTGGCTCGGACTTCGTCGCGCGCCTCGGCCGCGAGGCTCGCACGGCGTCCCGCAGACCCGGCAGGGTCTCGGGGGCGGGATCACGGCGATCGGCCACGGCGGCTGTTCTACCAGCCGCCCCGGACCCCGGATCAGCCGGCGACCGGAGCGGTGGCGGTCGAGAAGGTCGAGGACCGCCGGCCGTGCGTCGTGGCGGTGACCTCGACCGAGATCCGCTTCCCTGCGTCGCGCTGCCTCACCCGGTACGACGTACCGGTGGCCCCGGCGATCGCGTGCCCGTCGGCATACCAGTGCACCCGCTTCCGGACGTGGGACGGCGACCAGCTGCCGGTGGAGGCCGTGAGCCTCGCGCCGACTCCCGGAGCTCCGTGGATCCGCGGTGTGCTCCTCGGCACCGGGCCGCGGCCGCAGGTATAGACCCGGATGTCGTCGAGGTACCAGCCCTGGAGCGTGGTGCCGCTGTTGTCGGTGTTCATCGTGAACCGCGGTGACACCGCGTGCCCGGCGTAGCGCTGCAGGGACAGCCGGCTGGCCAGGTAGCCGCGACTGTCCCGGCCGAACCCGACGCGCCCTCTCCCCGGGTTCTCGGTGTTCCGGGGGCCGTTGATGCGGTCGCGTGGACCGTTGACCCAGGGCAGGCCCTCGGCCGGGCGCGCCTGCGTACCGCGCGTCGTGTCGGCGACCTCGACCGTTCCGGCGTCGTAGTTCAGCTGCCTGCCGTCGAAGTCGGTGGCGGCCTCGAGGAATCGCCACTGCTGGAACCACAGATAGGCGGGGCGACCGGCCGGGAGCGACACGGCGCGCATCGCCAGCGAGCTCGCTATCGGGTCCTGCGGCTCGCTGGAGTACCACGAGGCATGACCGGACGTGGCGTTCGCCGTGACCGGCAACGGGAGTGCGCCCGGGATCGGAGCCCGTCCCCACGTCGACCCGGCGTCGAACTTGCTCCTCGGAGTGCCCTTCTCGGAGTCGAACAGCATACGTACGGGACCGGTGCCCCGCGGGCAGATGAGCGGCGCATCCGGCGGCTGCTTCGCCCGGGGCGGTGTGGTGCGCAGGCGAGTGGCCAGCGTGGCCACGTGGACGGCACGGCAGTTGGCCCTCGTCATCCCGGCCGTGTGACCGCGGGACAGGCTGCGACAGCTGCTGTCCAGCACCGCCGCCAGATCGGCGTAGTCACTGCCGGAGACGAGGTGCTCGCTCACGTCGAGGTACAGCGTCGCGGACTTCCGCAGCGACGTTCCGTCGATGCCGTGCACCGTGCGGCCGTCCTGCTTCCCGCCCTGCGAGATCAGGTAGAAGGTGCGGTTCCCCACGCCGCTGTTGGTGTGCACGCCGCCGTTGTCGGAGTCTCCGCCGGGGGCGTAGCGCCGGCTCGTCATCGAGTCGGGCTGACGGAACCTCCCTGGGTCCCGCATGCTCCGGATCGCTCCTCCCGGGAGGTCCTCGCCGATCGTCCAGCTCTGGGGTGAGTCGCCGCGGCTCGCGTGCTGGTGGTCGAGGATCTCGCCCATGATGTCGGCCAGCGACTCGTTGATCGCGCCGGACTGGCCCCAGTAGAAGAGGTCGGAGCTGTGCTGGATGACGCCGTGCGTCATCTCGTGACCGACCACGTCGTCCGCCGACGCGTAGCCCTGGCCGTAGAACATGCCGACGCCGTTCCAGAACGCGTTGGCGTACGGGCAGAGATCCTGCGGCAGGGCGAAGTTGCAGAAGCGCACGGTCGAGGACAGGCTTCGGTGGTCGCCCTCGTCCACGCCGAGCAAGCGGGTCAGGTCGAGGTGACCCAGCCGGTGGTAGAACGCCGAGACGACACCCGCCAGACGGAACGCGTCGTTCACGTCCCTCACCGTGCTCGGGGGCCCGTGCTCGGTCCGAGCGAAATCGTGGGTGCACGGGACGTCGGTCGTCAGCGCGTTCTCGTCGTCGCACACCACGCGGTCGAGCTCCTCGACCAGGTCGAGGTCCTGCACGACGGCGCCACTGCGGTCGTCGAGGAGCACCAGCCGGTGGAACGCGGGCCCCGCCTGCATCTCGACCGCCCACACGCCACGCGCCCGGGTCGCGGGGTCCGAGGTCCGGGTTACGCCGAGCACCGCCGGGTCGTAGAGCTCGTGCTCCGGTGGGTCGGCGGTGAGCTCGGCCCGACGTCGGGCTCCGAGACCCTTGGCGGTCACGGCCAGCGCCTGGCGGGTCGCTTCAGCTGCTGGGTACGTCGCGCCGGGCACGGTGGCACGCGACACCGAGGCGGTCACCGAGCCCAGCTGCCGGTCGCGGCGGAGATCCACCGCGACCGCTCCCCCGATCACGGGCAGGCCGTGGCGCCGCTGGGTGAACCGGACGATGTCGTGACCGGTCACCGAGCGGGTCACGTCGCCGGCGATCAGGCGCGTGCCCCTGTCGGCCACGCCGACCAGCGCGCCGTACCGCGCGAGGTGCGCGCGCGCCGCGGCCCGGACCGGAGTCCTCCGGTTGACCATCGGGTTGTGCGAGCCGCGGACTCCGACGACCCGCGCCAGGCCGTCGTCACCGCGCTGCACCTGCACGTCTCCGCGCGAGTCGGCCGACAGCCGGGCGAGCGCCCGATCTCCCTCGGAGGCCCGGACCGCCACCGCGTCGCGGGCACCGGCGGCACCGGTGGGGTCCGACGTCGCCAGCAGGGCGAGGGTCGCGAGGGCGAGCGCCAGCAGGGCCCCGAGTGCTGGTGTCCTGCGTGTCACGGATCGCCCCCGTCCGGCCGGTGGCCCAGCTCGTCCCTGGTGGTCCAGTTCTCCCCTGGTGGCCCGGTTCTTCGCGGCAATCTAGCCAGCGTGCACCACCACGGGGCGTCGACGACAGGTCAAGAACTGGTAACGGTGCGCCCACGGACCCCGGTTCGACGGCTCGCGACGTCCTGGCGGGCGTGAACTAGCGTGAGCGCATGGCTCCCGCACGCGGCACCCGCGGCGCGCGCGGGCTCGACGCGATCAAGGGCTGGTTCAACGAGATCGACCGTCGCTGCTTCGTCGCCCTGCTGGACAGCCAACGGGACTCTCCCCCGGGCGTCCTGGTCGAGCTGGGCGCGTTCCAGGGCAAGAGTGCGGTGGTCATCGGCGACTACGTGCGCGAGGGCGAGCGGTTCATCGTCGTGGACCTGTTCGGCGACCAGGAGCACTTCTCCGAGAGCATGGAGGACCTCGCGAACCAGCGGGAGAACAGCCGCTCGTACCCGGGCCTCACGCGTCTCCAGTTCGAGCAGAACTACCTGTCCCTCCACGAGCGACTGCCGGTCGTCGTGCAGGGATTCAGCTCCGAGGTGGTCGACCACGTCGAGCCGGGCACCGCGCGGTTCATCCATGTCGACGCGTCGCACCTGTACGCCGCGGTGAAGACCGACTGCGAGTCGGCGAAGAGGCTGCTGCGGCCCGGCGGTGTGGTCGCATTCGACGACTACCGCAACCACAGGTCGCCCGGTGTCGGCGCCGCGGTGTGGGAGGCGGTCGTCACGGACGGTCTCATCCCGGTCGCCACCACCCGCAAGAAGATGTACGCCTGCTTCGACGACCCGACCCCTCACCAGGCGACGTTGCGCGCAATGGTCGCCGACGACCCGGACTTCTTCGAGATGGAGGAGGTCGAGATCCGGGGCCGGATGATGGTGCGGATGAGCCTCAGCTCACAGCGGGGCCGTCACGGGGACGACGAGGACGACGGCGACGACGCGTGACTCTCCGGCATTCCTGGCCGCCCGACCTCACTCAGCGATGCCGGCCGCCTTGCGGAGCGCGTCGACCCGGTCGGTGCGCTCCCAGGTGAACTCCGGCAGCTCACGGCCGAAGTGGCCATACGCCGCGGTCTTGGCGTAGATGGGTCGCAGCAGGTCGAGGTCCTCGATGATCGCGGCAGGACGGAGGTCGAAGACCTCGAGCACGGCCTTCTGGATCTCCTCGTCGGGGACGACACCGGTGCCGTAGGTCTCGATGAAGACGCCGACCGGCTGCGCCTTGCCGATGGCGTAGGCGACCTGGGCCTCGCAGCGCCTCGCCAGGCCCGCGGCCACGACGTTCTTGGCGACCCAGCGCATCGCGTACGCGCCGGAGCGGTCGACCTTCGACGGGTCCTTGCCGGAGAAGGCACCGCCGCCGTGCCGCGCCATCCCGCCGTAGGTGTCGACGATGATCTTGCGACCGGTGAGCCCGGCGTCGCCCATCGGGCCGCCGACCACGAACCGGCCAGTCGGATTCACCAGCAGCCGGTAGCGCTCGGACGGGATCTCGAAGGTCGCGAGCACCGGGTCGATCACGTGCTTCTTGATGTCCGGCTCGAGGGTGTTGACCAGGTCGACCTCCTGGCTGTGCTGCGTGGAGACGACGACGGTGTCGACCCGTACCGGCCGGTTGTCGGCGTCGTACTCGATCGTCACCTGCGTCTTGCCGTCCGGGCGCAGGTAGGCCAGCGTGCCGTCGTTGCGTACGGCGGTCAGGCGCTCGGCCAGCCGCTGGGCCATCACGATCGGCAGGGGCATCAGGACGTCGGTGTCGTCGCAGGCGTAGCCGAACATCAGCCCCTGGTCGCCGGCTCCCTGCTTGTCCATCGCGTCCACCGAACCGGTCCGCGACTCGTGCCCGGTGTCCACACCCTGGGCGATGTCGCCCGACTGGCCCCCGATGGCGACCATGACCCCGCAGCTGGCGCCGTCGAAGCCCTTCTCGGAGGAGTCGTAGCCGATGGTGAGGATCCGGTCTCGGACGATCTGCTTGATGTCGACGTACCCGGTGGTGGTCACCTCCCCCGCGACCACGACGAGGCCGGTGGTCAGCAGGGTCTCGACCGCGACGCGGCTGTGGGCGTCCTGCCGGATCATCTCGTCGAGGACCGAGTCGCTGATCTGGTCGGCGATCTTGTCGGGATGTCCCTCGGTCACGGATTCGGAGGTGAAGAGGCGTCCGGTCACGGTGTCTGGTGCTCCTGTTTCAGCGGGCGTGGATCGGCGGTCACGATAGCGGGGCGCATCGCGCCGCGGATCATCGACGGTGGGGATGCTCGTGCTCGTCGGTGGCGGCGGTCGGGCCGAGCCGACCGGCGACCTCGTCCCAGACGGCGTGCGCCAGGGCGGTCTTGGTGCCCGTGGGGACCTCGCGCGAGGTGCCGTCGGCGCCGAGGATCACCGCCTGGTTCTCCTCCGCGCCGAAGACAGCCCCACCGCGGACGTCGTTCACGACGAGGAGGTCGCAGCCCTTGCGGGCGAGCTTGGCGCGGCCCAGCTCGAGCACGGACCCGGTGTCGTCACCCGTCTCGGCCGCGAAGCCGACCACCACCTGACCGGGCCGCGCCCGGTGGTGGGACAGCTCGACCAGGATGTCGGGCGTCTGGGTGAGCTCGAGCGCCGGCACCGTGCCGTCCGCGCTCTTCTTGATCTTGGTGTCGGTCGAGGAGAGCGGCCGGAAGTCGGCGGGAGCGGCCGCCATCACCACGGAGTCGGCGGATCCGGCCGCCGAGATGACCGCGTCGCGCAGCTCCTCGGTGGTCTCGACGCGCACCACCTTCACGCCCGCTGGGTCGGGCAGCGTGACGTTGGCCGCGACCAGCGTGACCTCGGCCCCGCGGGCGACCGCGGCCCGCGCGAGGGCCAGGCCCTGGCGTCCGGACGAGCGGTTCCCCAGGAAGCGGACCGGGTCGAGGGGCTCTCGGGTGCCTCCGGCGGACACCACGACGCTGCGTCCGGCCAGGTCGCGGTCGCCGAGCCCGTGGGCGAGGACGTCCTGGCAGAACGCGAAGATCTCGTCCGGCTCGGGCAGCCGACCCTTGCCGGTGTCGACGCCGGTCAGACGACCCACGGCCGGTTCGATCACGAGGGCGCCGCGCCGACGCAGCGTCGCGACGTTGGCCTGGGTGGCCGGGTGCTCCCACATCTCGGTGTGCATGGCGGGGGCGAACACGACCGGGCACCGTGCGGTGAGCAGGACGTTGGTCAGCAGGTCGTCCGCTCGGCCCTGAGCGGCCCGGGCCAGCAGATCGGCGGTCGCGGGCGCGACCACGACCAGGTCCGCGGAGCGTCCGATCCGGACGTGTGGCACCTCGTGCACCGACTCCCACACCTGGGTGTGCACCGGCTTGCCCGAGAGGGCGGCCCAGGTGGCCTCGCCGACGAAGTGCAGTGCCGACGGCGTGGGGACGACGGTCACGTCGTGGCCGGACTCGGTGAAGCGACGCAGCAGCTCGGCGGCCTTGTACGCCGCGATCCCACCGGCGACGCCGAGCACCACGGTGGCCGAGGAGGCCAGGGACGAGGCGTCGGGAACGGCCGATGGCCGGCCCCGTGCCTCGCTCGAGGCGTCCGGACCGGCCATCTCGCTCATGGTCGTGCGGTGAGGGTCACTTCTCGCCGGGGAAGCCGGCCTCGAGGGCGGCGGCCTTGCGGGCCTCCTCCTCGGCGGCCAGCTCGGCCGGGTCGACGTCCTCACAGGTCAGCAGGTCGTCGTTGATCTCGCGCAGCGCGATCGACAGCGGCTTCTCCTGGACGTGGGTCTCGACCAGAGGCCCGACGTACTCCAGGAGGCCCTCACCGAGCTGGGAGTAGTAGGCGTTGATCTGCCGCGCACGCTTGGCGCTGTAGAGGACCAGCTTGTACTTGCTGTCGGTCTTGGTCAGCAGGTCGTCGATCGAGGGGTTGGTCACGCCCTCGGCAGCAGGAGTGGGGGCAGACACGCGAGAGCCTCACAGAAAAGGTCGGGAATCACTGCAACGTCAGTGGGGGCCACGGCGGCCGACCATCAAGGCTACCAACTCCTCGGCGGCATCGTGAATTCGTGTGTTCACGATCGTGACGTCGAACTCCGACTCGGAGGCCAGCTCGAGGCGGGCCGTCGCCAGCCGGCGTTCGCGCTCCTCCTCGCCCTCCGTGCCCCGTCCGACCAGGCGACGTACCAGCTCCTCCCACGTGGGCGGAGCCAGGAACACCATGAACGCGTCCGGCATCGCCGCCTGGACCTGCCGAGCCCCCTGGAGGTCGATCTCCAGGAGGGCGAGCCGCCCACCCGCCAGCGCGGCCTCCACCGGGGCACGGGGAGTCCCGTAGCGGGCAGCACGGTGGACGACCGCCCACTCCAGGAGCTCGCCCTCCTCGACCAGGCGGTCGAACTCGGCCTCCGAGACGAACCAGTAGTGGACGCCGTGCGTCTCCCCCGGTCGAGGTGCGCGGGTCGTGGCGGAGACCGAGATCCAGACTTCGGGATGGTGGGCGCGGATGTCGGCCGACACCGAGCCCTTGCCGACCGCCGTAGGTCCGGCCAGGACCGTGAGCTGGGAACGCCGAGAGGCCGGGTCGGGGTCGCTCACTCGCCGGGCGCGAACTCGCGCTCGAGCGCCGCCACCTGCTTGGCCCCGAGACCGCGCACCCGTCGGCTCTCGGCGATGCCGATGCGCTCCATCAGCTGCTTGGCGCGCACCTTGCCGACGCCGGGCATCGAGCAGAGCAGGTCCACGACCCGCATCTTGCCGATCACCTCGTTCTGCTGACCGTCGTGCAGCACGTCGGAGATCGAGGCTCCGGAGTTCTTGAGGCGGTTCTTGACCTCGGCGCGTTCACGGCGCGAGGCCGCAGCCTTGTCGAGGGCCGCTTGGCGCTGCTCCGGAGTGAGCGGTGGAAGGGCCAAGGCACATCCTTTGTCCAACGAGCACGGCGTCGACTGCGTCGGCTCTGCAGATCGTCGACCGTCGACGGCTGTCGACCGTATCCGACAGGGGAAGTCGGCAGGGCGCCAATCTAGTCAGCAACGCAGCGGGGCGGCAACGGGACCCCGACGGCTGGGCCGGTCGTCACATCGCCGGCCCGTCACAGCTCGAGCGGTGTGTGGCAGACGTCGAGGACCTCCTGCTGGACCGCGGTGAGCGCGCCCTCGGTGTCGGAGGCGGCGAGCTGAGCGGCAGCCGACCGGATGGCGGAGCGATCCGCAGCGCTCAGCCCCGCGGGCGGATTCCTCGGGTCGTACGTCGCGGGGTCCACGTCGCCATTCGTCAGGGCCGTGTCGAGAGCCTGGATGCGCGAGACCAGCAGGTCCCAGTCGTCGGCCACGTCGTCGGGCGCCTTCGCTCGCAGATCCTCGAAGACGGGCAGGGCCTGGATCAGGGCCGTGCGGTCTCGGCGGCTCGCGATCGAGCCGAGGTCGGACTGGTGGTCACGGACGGCGTCGCAGTAGCTCTGCCCGTGCCCGCAGCCGGCGACGACCGGCACGAGTGCCGCGGTCATCAGCGAGGCCACCGCGACCTTCATCCGGCCAGCCCGCGGAGGCTTTCGTTCAGCCGGTCGGCCGCGTCGGCGAGGCCGTCCAGGCCCTCCCCCAAGAGCTCCCGCGAGGTGCTCGGCAGGACGTGCCCCACGCCCGCTCCGAAGATGCGCCGGAGGTCGTCCCGGGTGCCGCCCTGCGCGCCGTACCCCGGGGCCAGGACCGGACCGTTGATGTCCAGGTCGTGCTCGCCCCGCTCGATCGTGGCGCCGACGACCGCTCCGAAGGACCCGAACGGCCGCGCGTCTGCGTTGAGGTCGCGCAGGTGGTCGAGCACGACGTCGGCGACGGTCCCGCCGTCCGTGCGGGCACCCTGCACCTCCGGGCCCTCGGGGTTGGAGGTCAGGGCGAGCACGAAGAGCCCGGCATCGTGCTTCCGAGCGGTGTCCACCATCGGCCCGAGCGACCCGAAGCCGAGGTACGGGCTCGCGGTGATCGCGTCCACGGCGAGCGGCGAGGACGGGTCGAGGTAGGCGTCGGCGTAGGCCTGGGTGGTGGAGCCGATGTCGCCTCGCTTGACGTCCAGCAGGACCAGCGACCCCGCGTCGCGGCAGGTGACGATGAGGCGTTCCAGCACGGCGATGCCGCGGCTCCCGAAGCGCTCGTAGAACGCCGACTGCGGCTTCACGACGGCGACGCGCGGGGCGAGGGCCTCGGCCGCGGTCATCGCGAACCTCTCGAGGCCGGCGGGGTCCTCGTCGAGGCCCCATGCGCGCAGGAGTCCGGGGTGCGGATCGATCCCGGCGCAGAGCGGCCCGCGGTGGAGCATCGCGGCGTGGAGTCGGGCTCCGAAGGTGGTCATGCGTCCTCTCCTGGGGCTCGGGCGATGTCCGGGACGGACTCCCGGGTCAGCTCCTCGGCGATCCGGAACGCCGTGGTCGGGTCGTGGAACAGGGCGGTGCCCACCTGCACGGCCCGCGCTCCGGCGGCCAGGAAGGCACGGGCGTCGAGCGCGTCCATGATGCCGCCGCAGCCGACGACCGTGGCATCGGGGAGTGCGCCGGCCACCTCGGCCACGCACCGGAGTGCCTGGGGGCGGATCGCCGGGCCGCTGAGGCCTCCCGCCCGGCCGTCGGGCATGGCCGCCGGGAGCGCGTTGCCGACCACCACGGCGTCGGCGCCGGCGTCGACGACTGCGCGGGCGGTCTCGACGACGCGGCCGACGTCGGTGCGCAGCTTGGCCAGCAGCACGACGCCCGCCGCCAGGTCCCCGCGACACGAACCCACGACACTCGCCGCCTGGAAGGGCTCGCGGGCGTCGAGCACGCCGCTACCGGCCGGGTCGGGTACCGACAGGTTCACCTCGACGCCGGTCACCCCGGCGGCGCGGCCGACGGTGCGTGCCAGCTCGGCGTACTCCCCCAGGGAATGACCGGCGATGCTCACGACCACCGCTGCTCCGCTGTCCACGAGCGGCGGCAGCTCGTCGTGGAGGAAGGCCTCGATCCCCGGGTTCTGGAGCCCGATCGCGTTGACCAGTCCGCTCGGGGACTCGACGAGCCGTGGAGCGGCACTGCCCGGTCGCGCCAGGCGGGTCACCGAGCGGGTCACGAACCCGCCGAGCCCGCGTAGCTCGCCGTACGCCGCGAGGTCGCGCCCGGTGCCACCGCAGCCGGATGCCGTCAGCACCGGGTTGGTGAACGGCCACGCGCTCACCCCAGTGCCTCCCAGTCCACCCGCCCGGCCCGGAACACCGGACCGTCGACACAGGCGCGCACGACGTGGGCGGCACCACGGTCGTCGCGCACCGGCACCGGACAGCCGTGGCACAGCCCGATCGCACACGTGACCGGGCGCTCGAGCGCGACCTGGCAGCTCACGTCCAGACCCGCCACCGCGTCGGCCACGAACCGCTGCGTGCTCGCCGTGGCCGCCACGTAGACCACGTCGACGTCCTCGACCGACCGCAGCACGGCGGCGGTCAGGTCACCGACCGCGACCTCGACCTGACCGACGCTCCGACGTGCCGCCAGCGGCTCGAGCACGTGGGCGTCGTCGGCTCCGCCGAGCACCAGTCGGACGCCGCACCCGCGTTCGCGCAGCCGCTCGGCGAGAGTCGTGAGCGCACCCGCGGCGTACCCCTCCCCGACCAGCAGGCATCGCACCGGCTCGCGGGGCAGGGCGAAGGGGCGGCCCAGCGGCCCGGTGACCGCCACCCGGGCACCGACCGGGAGCTCGGACAGTGCGCGGCTTCCCGGCCCCCGCGGCTCGACGACGAGCTCGAGGACGGCTCGATGGCCCCCCATCGGGCCCACCCGGTGGATCCAGAACGCGCGGCGGGCCAGGTGGCCGTCGCCGACCGACACCGCCAAGAAGCTGCCGGGCCGCGAGCGCTCGCCCACCCCGGGCGCCACCAGGCTGAGGAGGTGGAAGGCCCCGACCGCCTTCGTCGCGAGCACCTCGGCGGCCACGTGGAGCGGTCCGGACGAGGTGGCGGACTCGGACGTCATCCCACCAGCTCGCGGACCACGCGCCGCGGCCACAACGGACCGCCGTACACGAACCCGGTGTAGGCCTGGACCAGGGTGGCCCCGGTCTTCAGGCGCTCGCGGACGTCGTGCCCGGTGGTCACGCCACCGACCGAGATCAGGGGGATCTGTCGGTCCTGCGAGCGCAGCAGGCGCAGGATCTCGATGGACCGGCGGCGGAGGACCGGGCCCGACAGCCCGCCGGCGCCCAGTGCCTCGACCTCCGCCGCGGGAGTGCGGAGGCCGTCTCGCGAGATGGTGGTGTTGGCGGCGATGAGCCCCTCGAGCCCGCGGTCGCGAGCGAGCTCCCCCACGGCGAGCACGTCCTCGTCCGCCAGGTCCGGGGCGATCTTCACCAGGAGCGGGACCGGTCGGTGGGCCGCGTCGTCGGCGCAGCGGCGTACCTCGTCCAGGAGGGGGCCGAGCCGGTCGACCGCCTGGAGCGCGCGTAGATCGGGCGTGTTGGGCGACGAGACGTTGACGACGAGGTAGTCGGCGTACGGCGCGAGCAGCCCTGCGCTCGTCGCGTAGTCGGCGAGCACGGCAGCCTCGTCGTCCTCGGGCACGACCTTGGACTTGCCGATGTTGATGCCCAGCACGGGACGGACCGTCCGACGGGCGACGTTGCTGACGTTCACCTGGGCCCGGCGGTCGCGACGGTCGAGCCGTCGCACGCGCGCCGACAGCCGCCGCGCCACCGCCTCGGCACCGTCGTTGTTGAACCCCATCCGGTTGACCACGGCGCGGTCCTCGGGCAGCCGGAACAGACGAGGCTGCGGGTTACCGGGCTGCGGAAGCGCCGTGACGGTGCCGACCTCGACGAAGCCGAAGCCGAGCGCGCCCAGGGCGTCGATCCCCACGGCGTTCTTGTCGAAGCCGGCGGCGAGACCCAGCGGGTTCGGGAAGGTCAGTCCCATCGCCTGGACCGGCACCTGCGGCGAGCGGACGACCGCTCGGCTGACGCGCCGGCCGGCCCGGATGGCTCGGAAGCCGATCCGGTGGGCGCGCTCGGGCTCGACCCGGGTCAGCACCTGCCGGAAGAGGGCGTCGTACGCCGTCATGCACCGCTCCGCCGTGCCGCCCAGTCCTGCAACGAGCGGACGCGGATGTCGCCGCGGATGCGGGCCTCGATCCCCTGGACGGCGGCGCCGAGGCCCTGGACGGTGGTGATGCAGGGGACGTTCGCCCGGACCGCCGCGGTACGGATCTCGTAGCCGTCCACGCGCACGGATCCCCCGGCACCCGAGGATCCGTGCGGCGTGTTCACCACCAGCGCCACGTCGCCGTCGGCGATCAGCTGGACGGTCGTCGGCTCGCCGTGAGGACCGGGGCCGTCGAAGTGCTTGCGGACCACAGTGGCGTGCACGCCGTTGCGACGGAGCACGTCGGCGGTGCCCTGGGTGGCCAGGATGTCGAAGCCGAGGTCGGCCAGCACCTTGATCGGGAAGATCATCGACCGCTTGTCGCGGTTGGCCATCGAGACGAAGACCTTGCCCTGCGTCGGCAGCGGGCCGAACGCCGCGGCCTGCGCCTTGGCGAACGCACGGCCGAAGTCGGCGTCGATGCCCATCACCTCACCGGTGGACTTCATCTCCGGCCCGAGCACGGTGTCGACGTACCGGCCGTCGGGCTGGCGGAAGCGGTTGAAGGGCATCACCGCCTCCTTGACCGCGATCGGCGAGTCGTCGGGAAGGCAGCCGCCGTCGCCTGCAGCCGGCAGCAGACCCTCGGCCCGCAGCTGCTTGATCGAGTCGCC
>DATBDF010000020.1:0-6458 GCA_036270075.1 Nocardioides sp. | reverse complement strand
GGGCTGCGGACCGACCTCCTGATCGCCACCATCGCCACGGTCCTCAGCATCACCATGGGAGTCGTGCTGGGTCTGGTGGCCGGCTTCTCGCGCGGTTGGCTCGACCGCATCATCATGTTCGTCACCGACCTGTTCCTGTCGTTCCCGTTCATCCTGGGCGCGCTGGCCATGTCGCCGATCCTGGTCTCCCACTTCCCGAAGGGCAGCCAGCTCAACACCCTGTACCGTGTGCAGCTGATCTCGCTCATCTGCATCCTCGTCATCTTCGGCTGGATGGGGATCTGCCGCCTGGTTCGTGGTCAGGTCCTGTCGCTGCGTGAGCGGGAGTTCGTGCAGGCCGCCCAGGTCATGGGCGTGCCCACCCGGCGCATCCTCTTCAAGGAGCTGCTGCCCAACCTGGTCGCCCCGATCGTCGTCGCGACGTCGCTGGCCCTGCCGGCGTACGTGACCGCGGAGGCCGGCCTGTCCTACCTCGGCATCGGCATCGTCGGCATCCCGTCGCTGGGGCAGACCATCTTCGATGCGCAGGCGTGGTGGAACCTCTACCCGCTCTACCTCTGGGCGCCGGTCCTCACGATCACCGTGCTGGTCCTCGCGCTCAACCTCCTGGGCGACTCGATCCGAGACGCCTTCGACCCCCGAACTCGCCGGTGATCGGTTCACCGGGAGAGATGCAGTAACCACGGAAAGGGTGGGCTATGCGGTTCAAATCACCGTTGATCGCCATCTCCGCGGTCGGTGTGCTGGCTTTGAGCGCCTGTGGCGGCTCTGGCTCGGACACCGGCGCGGCGGATCAGAACAAGCAGAACGAGAACCTCGGTAACACCGGCAACGGCAAGGACGCCACCGCGCAGGGTCCGGTGACGATTGCCGGGGCGACCAAGGGCGGCACCGTCACGGTGATGACCCTGACCGGTCTCACCACGACGATGGACCCGAGCGAGATCTACTACACCGACACGTCGTCGATCTTCAGTGGTCTGATCGGGCGGTCGCTGACGCAGTACAAGTACGACCCGAAGTCCAAGCAGATGATCCTGGTGCCCGACCTGGCCACCGACCTCGGTACCCACAACGACAACTACACCAAATGGACGTTCACGATCCGCGACGGTGTGAAGTGGGGCGAGAACGGCAAGACGGTCACCGCCAAGGACGTGGCCTGGGGGATGACGCGGTGCATGGACGCCGCGACGTTCCCGACCGGTGCCTGCCAGTACTACTCGAACCCGTACTACAAGGGTGGGGAGTCCTACAAGGGTCCCTACACCTCGCACGAGAAGCCCGGGACGATCTTCAAGGGCATCAAGGTCAGCGGCAACAAGATCACGATCACGATGGCCAAGCCGTTCCCGGACATGCCGTACTGGGGCTCGTTCCCGGCCAACGGCCCGGTCCCGACCGACCCGAAGATCTCGGACCCGAAGAGCTACAAGAAGGACCCGTGGTCGACCGGTCCGTACATGATCAAGTCGTTCAACCTCTCCAAGGAGCTGGTGCTGGAGAAGAACCCGTACTGGGACCCGAAGACCGACCCGGCTCGCACGCAGTACCCCGACGGGTACGACTTCAAGCTGCAGCAGCCCTCGGAGAAGATCGACCAGATCATGCTCGCCGACTCCGGTGACGGGCAGACCTCGCTGACCTACGACGACCTGCTCGCGCCGGACTTCGTCCAGATGAAGCAGAAGTCGCCGGACCGGTTGACGCTGGGCGGCTCGCCGTGCACCTACTACTGGGCGCCGGACAACCGCAAGATCAAGGACAAGAAGGTCCGGGAGGCGCTCTCGTGGGCCTACCCCTACAAGAACGCGATCCTGGCTGCGGGCCTGATCCCGGGGGTCAACGCGATCCCGGCGACCAACCTGATGCCTCCGGGTCTGCCCGGCCGTACGGCGTACAACGTCACCGGTCGCCAGGGCTTCGACAGCGACCCGGCCAAGGCCAAGGCCCTGCTGAAGCAGGCCAACGCCATGGGCTATGAGATCAAGTTCCTGTTCCGCACCGACGACCCGATCTCGGTCAAGACCAAGGACGCGGTCATCAAGGGTCTGACGGCGGCCGGCTTCAAGGCCACCCCGGTCCCGACCACGACGGCCAACTACACCACCGCGCGCGACAACACCTCCGAGGACATCAACGTCCGTTCGGCGGGTTGGTGCTCGGACTGGCCGTCCGGCTCGACGTGGCTGCCCACCGTCCTGGGTTCCACCGACGTGGACAAGAGCCACTCCTTCGGGTCCAACTACGCGGCCTTCAGCAACCAGGCGGCCGACAACCAGATGGACGCGATCCAGAAGATGCCGTTGGCACAGCAGGCAGCTGCGTGGAACAACCTGGACAAGCAGCTCGCCAAGAAGTACTTCCCGCTGTTCACGACGTACTACACCGGTATCGCCCAGGCCCACGGGTCGAAGATCAACGGTGACAACGACGACAACACGCTCGGCATGCCGACGTGGAAGGACATCTGGGTCTCCCAGTGATCGGGTGAGCCTGACCAACCGATAGATCCACCCAGGATGGCGGAGCGCGGAATTCCGTGCTCCGCCATCCGCCTGCCGGAAAACGGCGGGCGACATCATTTCCAAGCCCTTCACCCAGGCATTTCCAGGCTCGAATCCGGCCAATTCCGCCGCGGGTTATCCGGCGGTCGGCTCGAAGCTGACCAGACCGAGCAGGTTGCTCTCCGAGTCGGTCACGAACGCCTGCCACTCGGTCGTGCCGGCCGGGCCGAGCGCGTCGTCCTCGTGGGTGAAGATCGCGTGCGGCTCGGACACGACCTCGGTGTGCTCCCGCAGCGACTCGACCGTGCGGCGTACGTCGGGCACCTCGAGGTAGAGCATCGACGACGGGGCATTGCCGTCCAGCAGAAGCCGGGTTCCGCCCAGGTCGAAGAACAGCAGCCCCGGTGGCTCGAAGCGGCCGGTCGGCGCGGTCCCGAGCAGGTCGGAGTAGAAGGCCGCAGCCCGGTCCAGGTCGGTGGCCCGCAGCGCCACCTGCACGAGTCTGCTCATTGTCCGGCTCCTCCCGGCGTTGTCGTGATGCTGTCACCCGGCGGCCATCGTGACCACCTTGTGACCTGCGCGAAGTCCACGCGACTTGGGACGCGGTCGTAGCCTGGCGCGGGCCGACGTGGCGGCCACGGGCAGCCGGGTGGCGCGGGGAGGGGATGAGATGACCGGGTTCATCGCGCGTCGCACCCTGAGCGCCATGCTGGTGGTCATCTTGACGTCGATGTTCGTCTTCGTCCTGTTCTTCAAGGGCCTCGGGGACAGCCCGGCGGTCAACTACTGCGACTCCTTGCGCAACGGCCGGTGCTCCGAGCAGGCGCTGGACTCCATCAAGCACCAGATGGGCTACGACCGGTCCGTCGCGTACAACTACACCCAGTGGGCCAAGGGCATCTTCGTCGGCCGCTCCGACGTGTACGTCGACGGCAAGTCCTACGACTGCCCGGCGCCGTGCCTGGGCATCTCGGTGATGACCGGCGACACCGTGTGGAACGACCTCAAGCAGAAGTACCCCGCGACGCTCACCGTCGCCATCGGCGGGGCGACCATCTACCTGACCTTCGGCGTCCTGATGGGCGCCTTCGCCGCCCGGTGGAGGGGTACGTCGATCGACCGCTTCCTCGTCGGTGGCTCGCTCCTGTGGTCGGCGATGCCCGACTACCTGATCATCCTGCTCGCCTGGATCTTCTTCACCCTGCGATGGCAGATCTTCCCGAACGTCGGCTACTACCCCATCACCGAGGACCCGCTCAAGACGGTCTCGTGGATGCTGCTGCCCTGGCTGGTCCTGGGCTTCACCAGCCTCACCGACTACGCCCGGTTCACGCGCGGCTCGATGGTGGAGACCCTCGGCGAGGACTACATCCGCACCGCCCGGGCCAAGGGGGTGCGACCGTCGGGCGTGCTCTTCCGGCATGCCCTCCGGGCCGCGATCGTCCCCGTCATCACGATCTTCGGGCTCGACTTCGCGGGCCTGCTCTCCGGGACGATCTTCATCGAGCAGATCTTCGGGATCGACGGCATCGGTCACTGGGGGCTGAGCGCGCTCAAGACACCCATGGACCTGAGCGTGCTGAGCACGACCGTCCTCGTCGGAGCAGTGCTGGTCGTCGTGGCCAACCTGGTGGTCGACATCGCCTACGGGTTCATGGATCCACGCGTCACCATCTCCTGAGCGCCCGGCTTTCCGGGGCCTCCCGGGGCTTGTTCGCCCGGACGTCACGCACCGTGAACACGGGTGTCGGTGGGCCCACCTAAAGTGGAGATCCCCCAGGACGTCAGCTCAGAGCGAGGTGCAGACGCAGATGACGACCACCGCACGCGACCCGCAGACCCTTCTCGGTCGCTTCGACGCCGTCCGAGGCGCGACCGAGACCCTGGCGGCCCCGCTGTCGCCGGAGGACCAGACGGTCCAGTCGATGGCGGACGTCTCCCCCACCAAGTGGCATCGCGCGCACGTCACGTGGTTCTTCGAGACGTTCGTCCTCGCCGAGAACGAGCCCGAGTTCGCGCCGTTCCAGGACACGTACTGGTTCCTGTTCAACAGCTACTACGAGGCGCTGGGGCCCCGCTACACCCGAGCCGAGCGCGGCAACATCAGCCGACCGGGCGCCCACGACGTCGGCGTCTACCGCGGCAACGTCGACAACCGCATGCGCGACCTCATCGACCGCCTGGACGAGGGCACGTTGGAGAAGATCGCCGACACCATCGAGCTCGGCTTCCACCACGAGCAGCAGCACCAGGAGCTGCTGCTGATGGACATCAAGCACGTCCTCTCCCTCAACCCGCTCCGCCCGGTGTACGCCGGCACGCCCAGCGCCGAGGCCACGCCCGACCCCCTTGGCTGGGTCGACGTCGACGGCGGGCTGGTGGAGATCGGGCACGAGGGCGGCGGCTTCTCGTTCGACAACGAGCTGCCGCGCCACCAGCAGTTCCTGCAGCCCTACCGCCTCGCCGACCGGCTGGTGACCAACGGTGAGTGGCTGGAGTTCATGGCCGATGACGGCTACCAGCGCCACGAGCTCTGGCTCTCCGACGGCTGGGCCAAGGTCAACGCCGACGGCTGGCGCGCCCCGTTCTACTGGGTGGAGCTCGACGGTCAGTGGTTCGAGCACACGCTCAACGGCACCTGGCCGGTCAACCCCGGGCTCCCCGTCAGCCACGTCAGCTTCTACGAGGCCGAGGCCTATGCGACCTGGGCCGGCAAGCGCCTGCCCAGCGAGGCCGAGTGGGAGCACGCCGCGACCATGCTCGAGGGCGCCGACAGCCCCGACACGCTCGGCAACCTCGCCGACGTGGCGACGTACCACCCGAGGCCGGCGGGAGCGGCCACCGGCGGGCTGCGACAGATGTTCGGCGACTGCTGGGAGTGGACGTCCTCGGCCTACCACGCCTACCCCGGGTTCCACCCACCTGCCGGCGCCATCGGGGAGTACAACGGCAAGTTCATGTCCAACCAGATGGTGCTGCGCGGTGGCTGTGCCTTCACCCCTGCCGGACACGCGCGTGCCACCTACCGCAACTTCTTCCCGCACGCGGCGCGTTGGGCGCTGTCGGGTGTGCGGTTGGCGGAGGGACGGTTCTCCGCATGAGCCGCACGAGTGTCTCGGTGCTGCTGCCACCGGGGTCGGCCGAGAGCGCGCTGGTGCAGGACGTCCGGCGTGGTCTCGGCTCCCCGCCGCTCACGTTGCCGCCGAAGTGGCTCTACGACGACGAGGGATCCCGGCTGTTCGACGAGATCACCCGGCTGGACGCCTACTACCCGACCGAGGCGGAGCGTGAGGTCCTGGTCGCCCGGGCGGACGCGATCGCCCGGCTCTCGGGTGCGAGCACCCTGGTCGAGCTCGGCAGCGGCACCAGCGACAAGACACACGCCTTGCTCCGGGCCTTCCGAGCCACCGGACAGCTACGACGGTTCGTGCCCGTCGACGTGTCCGAGGCGACGCTCCGCCAGGCCGCCGAGGAGATCGCCGCGACGTACGCCGTGACCGTCGACGCGATCGTCGGCGACTTCACGCTGCACCTCAGCCACCTCCCGCGCGACGACCGCAAGCTCGTCGCCTTCCTCGGCGGCACGATCGGGAACCTCTACGTCGAGGAGCGTCGCGCCTTCCTCGGCGCCCTGGCCGACTCACTGGGCGTCGGCGACTGCCTCCTGCTCGGCACCGACCTGGTCAAGGACGCCGACCGGCTGATCGCGGCGTACGACGACCCGGAGGGCGTGACCGACCGGTTCGTCCGCAACGGCCTGCGCGTGCTGAACCGCGAGCTCCGGGCCGACTTCGACCTCGGCGGCTTCACCTACGTGCCGTTCTGGGACCCGCACCAGCAGCGGATGGACCTCCGGCTCCGCGCCGAAAGTCCGATGCGCGTGTCGATCCCCGGCGCCGACGTCGAGCTCCAGCTCGCCAGCGGCGAGGAGATCCGGATGGAGATCTCGAC
>DATBDF010000019.1:0-3627 GCA_036270075.1 Nocardioides sp. | reverse complement strand
GGACCGCAGCGTCGAGCGACCTCTTCGACCCCAGACCCGGCGTCCGCGCTCTCACCGGTGGTTGAGGAGGGCCCCTGGGGCTCGTCTCGAAACCACCCTGCGGAGGAGGGGTTTCGAGACGGTCGCAGAGCGACCTCCTCAACCACCGGAACCGGCGCGGATCGACCTCCTCAACCATCGGAACCGGCGCGGATCGACGTCCTCAACCACCGAAGAGCGCAGCGCCCAGCGACCTCCTCGACCACCGAGGTCCTGCGCCGAGCGATCTCCTCCACCACCGCATCCCCCTGGCTCCCACAGCGACCAGGGCGAGCGGTGCGGGTGACTCCGCGCCGGAACTATCGTCGTGGCATGACCACCATGCTGGAGCGGCTCAGAGATGCCACGAACGAGCACGACGCCCGGGGCCTGGCGTCGCTGTTCGCTCGTGACTACCGCAGCGTGCAGCCGCTGCACCCGGCTCGCGGGTTCGGCGGCAGCGCCCAAGTGCTCGAGAACTGGTCGTCGGTGTTCGAGGGGGTGCCGGACTTCAGCTCGGAGCTGGTCGCCTGGGCCGTCGACGGCGACGTCGAGTGGGGCGAATGGAGCTGGCAGGGTCACCACCCGGACGGATCCCCCTTCGCCATGGGCGGGGTCACGATCCTCGTCGTGCACGACGGCTTGGTCGTCGAGGGACGTTTGTACATGGAGCCCGTCGAGACCGACGGCGGGGACATCGCGGCCGCGGTCCAGGAGCTGTACAAGCCTCCAGGGGAGTCGTCCGACTGATCGGTCGGCGCGCCACAGCGGCGCACGGGCTTGTCATCCCCGATCGGGGGCGCTGGAAGCCCTACATTGCGGGCATGGCCGACATCCTTCTGGGCCTCCTGGCGATCGTGGCCGGGGGCTTCATGCTCTTCGCAGGCCAGTTCGTGCTGCGACTCATCCTGCCCATCTGGGGCTTCTTCGCCGGCTTCGCAGCCGGCGCGGGATTCGTGTCCGACTTCGCTGACGACCGCTTCCTCGGCACGGTCCTAGGCTGGGTGCTGGGACTGGTCTTCGGATTCGTCCTCGCGCTCCTGGCCTACTTCTTCTACGCCGTCGCGGTCATCCTCGCTATGGCCGCTTCCGGCTTCGCGATCGGATCGGGCATCGTCGTCGCGCTCGGTATCGACTGGAACTGGGTGGCCGTGCTGGTCGGCCTTGTGATCGGAGCCATCGTCGGTGTCGCGTCGATCTTCCTCAACATGCCGATGATCCTGCTGGTCGTGCTCAGCTCGATCGCCGGTGCCGTGGCCGTGACCGGTGGGCTCATGCTCGTGTTCGGCGCCCTCAACACCGCCGACTTCACACGCGGCGACTTCGTCGACAAGGTCGACAACAACTGGTTCTGGTACCTCCTGCTGGTGGCGCTGATCGTGTTCGGCATCTTCAACCAGTTCCGTCAGCGGGCGATCATGAACCAGAGCATCCGGGAGTACTGGTACGCCGAGCCCGTCACCTGACGGCCGCTCCGTCGATACGGCCGGTCATCGCCTACGCCGCGTGAGTCCCGGTACGAAGCGCGGCGTGACGGCGGCATACGCGTCGTACTCGGGGAGCTCGGCCGACAGGTCGCGCTCCTCGAGGCGCACGCCGACCAGGATGTAGGCGCACCCGAGCGCGGCGAAGAGCAGGTGGCCGACGGACATGGTGGGTGTCGCGAGGAACCCCACGATGAAGCCGATCATCATCGGGTGGCGCGCGAGCCGGTACACCCACGGGAGGACGAACGCCGACGGGTCGTCGGCAAGCCCGCGGAGGTACCGGGTGACCTGACGGAGACCGAACAGGTCGAAGTGGTCGATCGCGAACGACATCGCGAGCACCCACAGCCATCCCGCGACGTACAGCATCCAGGCCAGGGCGCGTGTCCA
This sequence comes from Nocardioides sp., assembly GCA_036270075.1. GTDB lineage: Bacteria > Actinomycetota > Actinomycetes > Propionibacteriales > Nocardioidaceae > Nocardioides. The sequence continues at coordinate 1,732 of DATBDF010000019.1, read as the reverse complement.
TGGAGCGGTGACGTCCCAGACCACGCCCGGGATGGGACGCCACTGCCAGAAGACCAGCACCAGGGCCGCCGTCGACGCCAGCACGTACGTCGAGCGTTCGACGTGGCGAGGCACGACGGTCGTCCAGCGCCGCTTGAACTCGGGTCTGGCCATGACGCTGTGCTGGACCGCGAAGACACCCAGCAGCACCGCGTCGATCACCACAGCCACCCCGGTGCTCGCTGCCGGCCCTCCGTGGTCGACTGTGCGTGGCACGACCGCGTCGGCCAGGAAGGCGACCGCGTAGAGGAAGACCGCGGCGAACGCGGCGTAGCAGACGAGGGCGTAGGTGAAGGACACCACCGCGCCCGCGGACGGGCGTGTGAGGACGCGAGTCTGTTCCGACGTGGCCATGCATCCAGCGTCCCGAGTGCGTACCACCCCTGTCAGGCGTGGAACTACCCCACGTCGAGGGTGACGGCGAGCTCCACGGCCCCTGACCAGGCGCCGAGCCGCGTGACCCGCGCGCCGTGGTGCGCCAGACAACGAGCCGCTTCGTTGTCCCACTGCATGACGAGCGTGAATCGTCGTACGCCGACGTCGAGGGCGCGCCGCGCCAAGGCGTTGGTGATCAACGTGCCGATGCCCCGGCGCTGCCAGGCGTCGACGACTGACACGGCCACGTCGGCGGAGTCCGGTTGGTGCGGGTCTCGGACGAACCGTCCGACTCCGACGGGCCTGTGGTCTGTCGCGGCAACGGCGAGCACGGCGACGTGGTCGCGAGAGTCGACCGCGGTGAGTCGGCGAAGCTCCGACCCCGTGAGCCGCGTCTTCGGGGTGAGGAAGCGCTGCTCCCGCGACCGCGGGCCGAGGCCCGCGAAGATCTCCAGGAGTGAGTCGGCGTCGCCGGGCTCCAGCACACGAAGCTCGACTGCGCCCACGGTGGCTGCGGACTCGGGTGATGCGGTGATGAGCATGCGGCCCAGCCTCGATCGCCGGTGCCGCCGACGTCAGGAGGGGTTCTACCCCACTTGCCCGCTCACGGGCCGATGCGATGGAGTCACGACGTGGAGCAGCGGCTGGCCTCGACGCGTACGCCCGACGGGCTCGAAGTCGCCTACGCCACGGCGGGTCATGGGCGACCGCTCCTCTTCGTCGGCGGCTGGCTCAGCCACCTGGAGCTGAGCTGGGCGCTCCCGGCCGAACGCCAGTTCTTCGAGAGCCTCGCCCAGGGGCGCACGCTGCTGCGCTACGACCGTCCCTGCTGCGGCCTCTCCGACCGCACGTCGACGTGCGTCCCTTCGGTCGACGCCGAGCTGGAGGTGGTCGCCGCCGTCCTCGGCGCCGAGCGCGTCGCGCGGACGGACGTCGTCGCGAGCTCGCTCGGCGTACCGCTGATGATCGAGTGGGCGGCACGGCACCCGGATTCCGTCGACCACCTCGTGCTGTACGGCGGCTGGGCGCGAGGCGCCGACATCGGAGCGCCCGAGGTCCGCGACCATGTCGTCGGGCTCGTGGCGGGCCACTGGGGGCTGGGCGCCGACGTGCTGACCGACATCTTCGCGCCCGACTCCTCGGCCGGGACCCGCGCCGCCCTCAGCACCTACCAGCGTGAGGCGGCGTCGGCCGAGACCGCCGCCGCGCTGCTGCGGCTGTGCTACCGGATCGACGTGACGGCGTCGCTCGGCGCCGTGCGCGCGCCCACGCTCGTCGTACACCGCGCGGACGACCGGGCAGCACCACTGGCGCAGGC
>DATBDF010000018.1:0-11796 GCA_036270075.1 Nocardioides sp. | reverse complement strand
CCCTAGTGCACGCAGATGTTCTCGTCGCCACCTGAGGGCGAGTCCGCACGGGTGTTATCGATCGGTGACCCGAACCGGCCACGGGAAGGTCACACGGAGCCGATGGCGGTGGCGGCGAGGACCTGGGCGCCGATGGCGGTGGCGCGCTCGTCGACGCGCAGATTGCCCTGGTGGATGTCGTACGTCGGACCCCCCGGCGTCCGCGTCCCGAGGCGTCCCATGGCACCGGAGACGCGGGTGAGGTACCACGCGAAGTCCTCGCCGCCGAGGCTCTGCGACGTCGGGGCACGGCCGCCGGTCCCGAGCACCTCGTCCACCGCTCGGCCGAGGATGGCCACCGAGGCGGCGTCGTTCACGACGGGCGGGACCCCGCGGTGGTAGTCGACGACCGCCTCCACGCCGTACGGCGCGACGATCTCGGCGACGTGCCGGCGGACCTGCGTCTCCATGTCGCTCCAGGCGACGGAGTCCAGCATCCGCACCGTGCCGGCCAGGGTGCCGGTCTCGGGGATCACGTTCACCGCACGGCCGGCCTCGAGCCGACCCCAGACGACGCTGACACCGGTCCGGGGGTCCAGCCGGCGCGACAGCACCGCGGGCAGCTCGGTGACGATCTTGGCCAGCGCGAAGGTGAGGTCCTCGGTCAGGTGCGGCCGGCTCGTGTGGCCCCCGCCGCCGGCGAGCGTGATCGCCAGGCTGTCGGCGGCACCGGTGATCGGCCCCTCGCGGAGCCCGACCTTGCCGACGTCGAGCGTCGGGTCGCAGTGCAGGCAGAAGATCCGGTCGACCTGGTCGAGGGCACCGAGCTCCATCAACCGTGACGCGCCGCCCGGCATCACCTCCTCGGCGGGCTGGAACAGCAGTCGGACACGCCCCGGCAGCAGGCCGGCCGCGTACACCTCCGCCAGGGCGAGGCCCGCCCCCAGGAGCGCGGTCGTGTGGACGTCGTGGCCGCAGGCATGCGCGACGCCGGGCACGCGGCTCTCCCAGGGGTCCCCGGACGCGTCGGTGACCGGCAGCGCATCCAGGTCGGCGCGCAGGGCGACACACGGACCCTCACCGTCGCCGAGGTCCGCGATCAGTCCCGACTCACCTGTGCGGGTCAGCCGCCAACCCATCTCGTCCAGGTGATGGCTGACGAGGTCGGTGGTGCGGCGCTCCTCCCAGGAGAGCTCAGGGTGAGCGTGCAGGTCACGTCGTAGGTCGACGAGGTCGTCCTCGCGCTTCTCGACCACCGTCTCGACGACTGCGAGTGCCTCTTCCCTGGACATGTCGCGACGAGATTAGTTCACCCGTGGGTGCGGACCCGCATCGGCGTCGGTGCCGACGACCCCCCGCCGAGGGCCGTCTCCGGCTCGGTCGTGGTCGTACGCCGCGATCAGCCGGTCGGCAGCGGCGACGGCCGGCAGCTCCCCCTTCAGCACGAGGTCGCGCACCTCGTCGCGCACCCGGCGTACGGCCTCGGAGCGGTTCAGCCGCTGCTCGAGCTCGTCGCGCACCAGGTCCCATGCGAAGTCGAGCTGCTGGTGCGAGCGCTTCTCGGTGAGTCCGGCCTCACCGAGATGGGTCCGGTGGTCGAGCACCCGCTGCCACACGTCGTCGACGCCGGCACCGGTGAGGCCCGAGCAGATGACGACCTCAGGCGCTCGGTTGCGGCCGTGCACCATCCGCAGGGCGCCGGACAGCTCGCGGGCAGCCGAGCGCGCCTCAGCCTCGCGGTCGCCGTCGGCCTTGTTGACGGCGATCACGTCCGCGAGCTCGAGGATGCCGCGCTTGATGCCCTGCAGCTGGTCGCCGGTCCGCGCGAGGGTGAGGAAGAGAAAGGTGTCGACCATGCCGGCGACGGTGGTCTCCGACTGCCCGACGCCGACGGTCTCGACCAGCACCACGTCGTACGCCGCGGCCTCGAGCACGAGCATCGCCTGGCTGGTCGCCCGGGCCACGCCGCCCAGCGTCCCGGCGCTCGGACTCGCTCGGACGAAGGCCCGTTCGTCGGCGGCCAGCTCCGGCATCCGGGTCTTGTCGCCGAGCACCGATCCGCCCGTACGGCGGCTGCTGGGATCGACGGCCAGCACCCCGACCCGGTGCCCGGAGCCCGTGAGCCGGCTGCCCAGCGCCTCGATGAACGTCGACTTCCCGACGCCGGGCACCCCCGAGATCCCGACCCGCACCGCGGCGCGCTCCGGCGTCGGCAGGGCGGCCAGCACCTCCCGGGCCTGGGCACGGTGCTCGGGACGGCTCGACTCGACGAGGGTGATCGCCCGGCTCACCGCGGCACGGCGCCCGCCGACGACCCCGTCGACCAAGGCGTCCGCGACCGCGTCGGCCATCAGTGGTCCAGCTGCTCGCGGAGCCTGGCCAGCAGGTCGAGCGCGGACCTGGCGATCACGGTGCCCGGCAGGAACACCGCCGCCGCGCCCATCTGCTCCAGCGTGCTCACGTCGCCGGGCGGGATCACGCCCCCGACGACGACCATGATGTCCTCACGGCCGTGCTCGGCCAGCGCCTTCTTCAGGGCGGGCACGAGCGTGAGGTGTCCGGCCGCGAGGCTGCTCACCCCCACGATGTGCGCGTCGGCGTCGACCGCTTGCTGGGCGACCTCCTCGGGCGTCGAGAACAACGGACCCACGTCGACGTCGAAGCCCATGTCGGCGAACGCGCTGACGATCACCTTCTGGCCGCGGTCGTGGCCGTCCTGACCCATCTTCGCGATCAGGATCCGTGGACGTCGCCCCTCGGCACCCTCGAACGCCGCGGTCGCCTCGAGCACCTCCTGGACGAGCGCGTCCCCGGCCGAGCCGGCCTCGTCCCTGAACACACCCGAGATCGTACGGATCTGAGCCCGGTGCCGACCCCAGACCTTCTCCAGGGCTCCGCTGATCTCGCCGACCGAGGCCTTGGCTCGGGCCGCGTCGACGGCCAGGGCGAGCAGGTTCTCGTCCGACTCGGCCGCCCTGGTCAACGCGTCCAGCGCGCGGCGTACCTCGTCGTCGTCGCGCTCGGCCCGCAGTCGCTCGAGCTTGGCGACCTGGTGCCGGTACACCTCATCGTTGTCGACCTTGAGCACGTCGAGCGGCTCCTCGTCGTCGACCCGGTAGGTGTTGACGCCGATCACGGCCTGGGCGCCGGAGTCGATGCGTGCCTGCGTGCGCGCGGCGGCCTCCTCGATCCGGAGCTTCGGGATCCCCTCCTCGATCGCCCGCGCCATCCCGCCCGCCTGCTCGACCTCCTGGATGTGCGCCCACGCGCGCTCGGCGAGGTCGTGGGTCAGCCGCTCCACGTAGTAGCTGCCGCCCCAGGGGTCGATGGTCCAGGTGGTGCCGCTCTCCTGCTGCAGCAGCAGCTGCGTGTTGCGCGCGATCCGGGCGCTGAAGTCGCTCGGCAGGGCGATGGCCTCGTCGAGCGCGTTTGTGTGCAGGCTCTGCGTGTGGCCCTGCGTGGCGGCCATCGCCTCGATGCAGGTGCGCGCCACGTTGTTGAACGCGTCCTGGGCCGTCAGGCTCCAGCCACTGGTCTGGCAGTGGGTGCGCAGGCTGAGGCTGCGCGGGTCGCGCGGTTCGAAGTCGCGCACCAGCCGCGCCCACAGCGCGCGCGCGGCCCGCAGCTTCGCGACCTCCATGAAGAAGTTCATGCCGATCGCCCAGAAGAAGCTCAGCCTCGGCGCGAACCGGTCGACGCCGAGCCCTGCGCCGACGCCGGTCCGGAGGTACTCGACGCCGTCGGCGAGCGTGTACGCGAGCTCGAGGTCGGCCGTCGCTCCCGCCTCCTGCATGTGGTAGCCGGAGATCGAGATCGAGTTGAAGCGGGGCATGTGCTCGGCGGTGTAGCTGAAGATGTCGCCGACGATCCGCATGCTCGGACCCGGCGGGTAGATGTAGGTGTTGCGGACCATGAACTCCTTGAGGATGTCGTTCTGGATGGTCCCGGAGAGCTGCTCGGGCTTCACGCCCTGCTCCTCCGCCGCCGCGATGTAGAGCGCCATCACCGGCAGGACGGCGCCGTTCATCGTCATGCTCACCGACATCTGGTCGAGCGGGATGCCGTCGAACAGCGTGCGTGCGTCATAGATCGAGTCGATCGCGACGCCGGCCATCCCGACGTCACCGCGGACGCGCGGATGGTCGGAGTCGTAGCCGCGATGGGTCGCGAGGTCGAAGGCGACGCTCAGCCCCTTCTGCCCCGCCGCGAGGTTGCGCCGGTAGAACGCATTGGACTCCTCGGCGGTGGAGAAGCCGGCGTACTGCCGGATCGTCCAGGGCTGGGTGGTGTACATCGTCGGGTAGGGCCCCCGGAGGTACGGCGTGAGACCGGGCCAGGTGTCGAGCGCGTCGAGCCCCTCGAGGTCGCGGGCCGTGTACGCCGGCCGGATCTCGATCCCCTCCGGGCTGTGCCAGCCTTCCCCCGGTGGTTGAGGAGGTCGTTCCACGACCGTCTCGAAACCACCGCCCCCTAGTGGCAGCTCCGCGAAGCTCTTCGGCACGCTCATCGCAGCGCCTCACGGACGCGCGACAGGAAGGCGACGACGTCGTCGCCGGCCGCGCACGAGTCGTCGGCCCAGTCCACCGCGGGCCCGGCCACGACCACGAGGTTCGCCCCGGCGTCGCGCAGCGCCTGCGCGGCCTCGCTCCCCGACTCCGCGTAGGTCGCGTCGGTGGCGGCGAGGCAGACCACCGGCTGACCGGTGTACGCCGCCATGAGCTCCTCGACTCCACTCGTCGCCCCGGCGACGTCGACCGCGACACCGCCTGCGGCCAGCAGGTTGGTGGCGAAGCCGGCACGCAGGGTGTGCTGCGCGACGGGGCCGAGCGTCGCCAGGAAGACGTGATGGGCGGGCGGATCCGCCCGGAACGCCTCGAACGCCGCCCCCCACCGTCGCACGGCGTCCGGCTCGCCGTCGCGGGTGGGCACGGACTCCCGGAGGTGGGGGAACTCGCTGAGTCCGGTGATCGGCCTACGCCGGGTGGCGACATCGCGCTCTCGCGTTGCGGCCACGTCGGCGACGCGGGCCGGCAGGGACCCGTCGTCCAGCGCGGCGAGGACGCCGCCGGCGGCTTCGGTCCGCTGCAGCTCGGCCCAGCCGGCCACGGCGAGGTCCTCGGTGAGCCTCTCGACGGCGTAGGCACCACCGGCGGGGTCGGTGACCGCACCGACGTGCGACTCCGCGAGCAGCAGGGACGACACGTTCCGGGCGATGCGGCGGCCGAAGGCGTCCGGCTCGCCGAGCGGGCTGTCGAACGGCGTGACCGTGACCGCCTCCGCGCCGCCCACGCCCGCCGCGAACGCGGCGACGGTGCCGCGGAGCATGTTCACCCACGGGTCGTACGCGCTGAGCATCGGCCGGCTGGTCACCGCATGCTGGCGCTGCTCACCCGACGTTCCGCAGAGCTCGAGCACCCGGGCCCAGCACCGCCGCGCGGCCCGGAGCTTGGCGATGGTGGGGAGCTCCTCGTCGGTGGCGGCGTACCGGAACTCCATGAGCCGCGCCGCATCGTCGACGGACAGTCCCGACTCGGTCAGCAGTCGCAGGTACGCCGCGCCGGCGGCCAGGCTGTATCCGATCTCCTGAGCGTCGGATGCTCCGAGGTCGTGGACGCAGGTGGCGTCGACGACGATCCCGCGCACTCGGCGGTCATGTGCCATCCGAGCCACCTCGACGGCGGTCTCCTCGTCGTGTCCGGAGGCGCGGCCGCGGACGCGGGCGCCGATCGGATCGGCCCCCAGGTTGGTCGCGCCAGGCAGCTCCACGGCTCCTGCGAGTGCCAGCAAGGCGCGGGCACGCTCGGGTGTCCCGCCCTCGAGCACGACGGGCGCGAGGTCGAGGAGCACGCCCTCAAGAGCGGAGTCGACGTCGTCGGCGTCCAGCCACAGCGAGGTCGCGCCGTTCTCGAGGTCCTGCAGGGCGGCAGCGTTGTCGCCGCGGTTGAGCGTGCGGACGTCCCAGTCGCCCACCCGCGTCGGCCGGCCGGCCGTCGAGAGCCCCACCAGCAGGTGCGGCGTGCCCAGCGGTGGCACCGACACGCCGTCGTAGGTCGAGCGGGTCAGCGCCGCCCAGACCGCCCCGTCGGCGTCGTCCCCCGAGAGTCGGCCGGACCTCCGGAGAACCCCCGCGGCCGCCTCCTCCCAGTCCGCCCGTGACCAGTCGTCCTCGGGCGACGCGAGGGCCAGCGCTCCCTGCTCGGGCTGGAGCCGGTCGGGCTCGTCGAGCCCGCCGACCACGTCGTCCGTCATGACCGCAAGGTTAGGAGCGCGTCCGAGGCACGAGCCAGGCGGTGTGAACAATCCGACCTCGGACTCAATTTCTAACTGACACAAGTCTTGACGGTAGAACCGCGTGGTCTTCTAATGGAGATATCCATCTCCGTTAGAAAGGACGCGGCCATGGCCTCCTCGACCGCCCATACGCAGGCCACCGCGACGACCGGCACCGAGCGTGCCGGGCGCGAGGCATTCTGGATCTTGCGGACGGCGCTCACCGTCGCGCCGATCCTGTTCGGGCTCGACAAGTTCACCAACGTGATGACCGACTGGCCGAAGTACCTCGCCGGCCAGGTCAACGACCTCGTGCCCGGGAGCGCCCACCAGGCGATGCTGGCGGTCGGCGTCATCGAGATCGTCGCGGGGCTGCTCGTGGCCTGGCGGCCGCGCATCGGTGCGTACGTCGTCGCCCTCTGGCTCGCTGGGATCATCGTGAACCTGCTCCTCCTGGGCGGGTACGGCGACGTCGCGCTCCGCGACTTCGGCCTCCTGCTCGCGGCGCTCGCACTGGCCCGCCTGGCGCCGGCGTACTCGCGCTAGGAGTGGCTCCGGGCAGGCGATCCGACGCGCCTGCCCGGTCCCGCCCCCCACCGCTGGCACCATCGGGCCTTGTGATGGTCATGGGCCTCGGCCACGTCCTGGGCGCGGACGGCAGGAGCTGGTACAACTTCTGGTCCGGCATCGGCGCGGACCTCGGCGGCTTCGCCGTGGTCGGCGCCCTGGTGGGGGTGTACCGCAAGCACAACTGTCACGTGCACGGATGCTGGCGAATCGCGACGCAGCAGGTGGTCGGTACCAGCTGGGTGGTCTGCCACCACCATCACCCGGAGGGACGTCCCACCGCCGAGCAGATCGCGCAGGTGCACTCGAGGATCCTCAAGGCGGAGCACGCAGCGATCGACCGCGCCCTGCGCCTGGCGGAGTCGGAGCACCCGTCGGCGCGGGCCGGGAACGGACCCGCCGGCACGCCCTGACGAGCAGCGGGCCGGCGAGAGATTCTCGCGCCGGCCCGTCGAGCCGGGGCAGTCAGTCGACCGGTGCGCCGAAGGAGCGGTTCACGGCCTCGTCGACGAGCTCACGCACGGACCGGCCGGTCCGGACGCTCTCGGCCTCGAGCCGGGCCGCGACGGCCGGCGCCAGGCTGATGCTCACGGAGGGGTCGTCGCGGCCGAAGACGCCGATGGCGATCGTGGTCAGCGTGCCCAGCACGTCGAGGATCCCGACGATCCCGAGGGTCCGCAGGAAGCCGTCGGAGGCGTCGTATTCCACGATGAGGGCGCTCACCATGCCCGCGACGACGAGCGTCAGCCCGACCGTCGCCCACATCAGGGATGCGAGCGCCCGTCGCGAGCCGGCCAGACCGAGGAGCAGGCAGATCTGCGCCAGCGTGAGCGAGAGCGTCACGGCGATCCCGAACGTCTGGTACAGGTTGTCGACCAGCTCCTCGGAGGTGTCCCAGACCAGCAGCAGCCCCAGTGCCGTCGTGCTGAGGGCGAGGAGGAAGCCCGCCGCTCCGACCCACTGGAACCGACCGCCCACCACCACCAAGCAGCACAGCGTCACCACGCTCGCGCAGCCGACCACGACGGTCGTGAGCAACACCCGGACGCCGGTCTCCCCGAAGTCACCGGCCCCGAGCAGCGCCCCGATGCCCATCAGCGCAGCGATCGTGAACGACGAGATCGTCACCGCCAGCACGACACGGCGTACGTCGGACTTGGCTGTCTGTGTGTTCATGCCCACCATGGTCGAGGCGGACATCACAGTCGCGCGTGAGTACCCACACCCAACCTCGCGGCTGAGATGAGCCCCCGCAGATGCCCCGAGCAGTCGGAGGTCGCGGCGCCACTCGGGCTCGCCCGTGCAGCAGGACGTCGTCCCGGCGGCCCTCGACCAGGCGGTCGAAGCGGGACATCCCGCCTCTGTACTCAGAGCTCGCTGCGGGAGTCGCGGTCCTTGTCGCGGATGCCGATCTTGTTGCCGAGCCACACCAGCGGGTCGTAGGTGCGGTCGACCACGCGCTCCTTCATCGGGATGATGGCGTTGTCGGTGATGTGGATGCCCTCGGGGCAGACCTCGGTGCAGCACTTGGTGATGTTGCAGTACCCGAGACCGGCCTGCTCGCGGGTGACCTTGCGCCGGTCGACGGTGTCGAGGGGATGCATGTCGAGCTCGGCGTAGCGAAGGAAGAAGCGTGGGCCGGCGAACGCCTTCTTGTTGTCCTCGTGGTCACGCACGACGTGGCAGGTGTCCTGACACAGGAAGCACTCGATGCACTTGCGGAACTCCTGGCCGCGCTCGACGTCCTCCTGCATCATCCGGCGCTTGCCGTCGGCGTCGCGCGGCGGCAGCTCGGCGTACGGCAGCTCCTGGGCCTTCTCGTAGTTGTACGAGACGTCCGTGACCAGGTCGCGGATCACCGGGAAGGCGCGCATGGGCGTGACCGTGATGGTCTCGCTCGGGTCGTAGTCGGACAGCCGGGTCATGCACATCAGCCGCGGACGGCCGTTGACCTCCGCGCTGCAGGAGCCGCACTTGCCGGCCTTGCAGTTCCAGCGCACCGCGAGGTTGCCGGCCTGGGTCGCCTGGACGCGGTGGATCGCGTCGAGCACGACCTCGCCGGTCTCGACCTCGACGTCGTAGTCCTGGAGGTCGCCGCCCGACTGGTCGCCCCGCCAGAGCCGCATCTTCAGCGTGTACGCCATCTCAGTGAGCCTCCTCGAAGAACGCGGCCAGCTCCTCCGGCATCACCGGGAGCGGTTGGGTGGCGAGGTCGACGCCGTCGCCCGCGGCGTTGATCGAGAGCGCGATGTTGAGCGTGCCCCACCTCTCGTCGAAGCCGGGGTGGTCGTCGCGGGTGTGACCGCCGCGCGACTCCTCACGCTCGAGCGCGGCCTTCGCGATGCACTCCGAGACCAGCAGCATGTTGCGCAGGTCGATCGCGAGGTGCCAGCCCGGGTTGTAGCGCCGGTCGCCCTCGACCTCGAGGTGCTTCGCCCGCTCCTTGAGCTTCTCGATCTCCTTCAGCGACTTCTCCAGCTCCTCGCGGGTGCGGATGATGCCGACCAGATCGTTCATCGTGTCCTGGAGCTCGTGCTGGACCGTGTACGGGTTCTCGGTCCCTGAGCGAGTCGAAGGGTCGGTCCCCGAGCCCGACGCATCGAACGGGGACAGCGCCAGCTGCTCCGCCGTCGCCATGTCCGCGTCGGAGAGGGCCGGGCGTGTGCTCAGCCCGGAGGCGTACGCCGCCGCCGCGTCACCGGCCCGCTTGCCGAAGACCAGGAGGTCGGACAGGGAATTGCCCCCCAGCCGGTTCGAGCCGTGCATGCCGCCCGAGCACTCGCCCACGGCGTAGAGCCCTTCGATCCCGCTCATCTCGCTGTCGGGCTCGACCTCGATGCCACCCATCACGTAGTGGCAGGTGGGGCCGATCTCCATCGGCTCCTGCGTGATGTCGACGTCCGCCAGCTCCTTGAACTGGTGGTACATCGACGGCAGGCGCTTGCGGATGAACTCCGGCGTACGCCGTGACGCGATGTCGAGGTAGACGCCACCGTGCTCCGACCCGCGACCCGCCTTGATCTCGGAGTTGATCGCGCGGGCGACCTCGTCACGCGGCAGCAGCTCGGGGGGCCGGCGGTTGTTCTTCTTGTCCTCGTACCAGCGGTCGGCCTCGTCCTCGTTGTCGGCCGTCTCCGCCTTGAAGAACTCGGGGATGTAGTCGAACATGAACCGCTTGCCCTCGGAGTTCTTCAGGATGCCGCCGTCGCCGCGGACCGACTCCGTGACCAGCAACCCCTTGACCGAGGGTGGCCACACCATGCCGGTCGGGTGGAACTGGACGAACTCCATGTTGATCAGCTTCGCCCCGGCACGCAGCGCCATCGCGTGTCCGTCACCGGTGTACTCCCAGGAGTTCGAGGTGACCTTGAAGCTCTTGCCGATCCCACCGGTGGCGAGCACGATCGCGGGCGCCTCGAAGGCGATGAACGCCCCGGTCTCGCGCCAGTAGCCGAACGCCCCCGAGACACGGCCGCCGTCCTTCATCAGGTCGGTGATGGTGCACTCCATGAACACGTCGATGCCGAGCTGCACGGTCCGCTGCTGGAGGGTGCGGATCATCTCCAGCCCGGTGCGGTCACCGACGTGGGCGAGGCGGGCGTACCGGTGGCCGCCGAAGTCGCGCTGGGAGATCAGGCCGTCCTTGGTGCGGTCGAACAGCGCACCCCAGTCCTCGAGCTCGAGGACCCGCTCGGGTGCTTCCTGCGCGTGGAGCTGGGCCATCCGCCAGTTGTTCAGCATCTTGCCGCCGCGCATGGTGTCACGGAAGTGCACCTGCCAGTTGTCATCCGGCCACAGGTTGCCCAGGGCAGCGGCAGCCCCTCCCTCGGCCATCACCGTGTGAGCCTTGCCGAGCAGCGACTTGCAGACCACGGCGACCCGCGCGCCGGCCTCCTGGGCGGCGATCGCGGCACGGAGCCCGGAACCGCCGGCGCCGATGACGACGACGTCGTACTGGTGCTTCTCGACCGGCTCGCGCGACGGAGCAGCGGTCTCGGGAACGGAGTCGGTCATCAGAAGAACCTCGGGTCGTTGAAGGCGCCGGAGGAGATCAGCAGCACGTAGAGGTCGGCGATGGCCACGGAGAACAGCGAGAGCCAGGCGTAGAAGCCGTGCCGGGCGTTCAGCTTCGAGACCCAGTTCCACATCTGGTAGCGCACGGGGTGCTTGCTGAAGTGGCGCAGCTTCCCGCCGACGATGTGGCGACAGGAGTGGCAGGACAGGGTGTACAGCCAGATCAGCACGATGTTGACCACGAAGACGACGGTGCCCAGGCCCATGTGGATGCCGCTCGACTCGCCCTCGGCCGGACCGAACGCCAGGATCGTGTCGTAGGTCAGGACCAGCGCGATCACCACCGCGGCGTACCAGAAGTAGCGGTGGATGTTGTTGAGGATGAGCGGCAGCTTCCTCTCGCCGGAGTACGCACCGTGCGGCTCGGCGACGGCGCACGCCGGCGGGCTCATCCAGAAGGACCGGAAGTAGGCCTTCCGGTAGTAGTAACAGGTGAGTCGGAACCCGAGCGGGAAGATCAGCACGATCAGCGCGGCGGACAACGGCCACCAGCCGAACGGCTGGCCGAAGTCCGAGCTGCCCTTGACGCAGTCACCCAGGCACGGCGAGTAGAACGGCGAGAGGTAGGGCTTGCTGTAGTAGTGGCTGCCCTGGAAAGCACGGACGGTCGCGTAGACGATGAAGGAGAGGAAGACGACGAAGACGGTGAGTGGGTAGAGCCACCATCGGTCCGTCCGCAGCGTCTTGGCCTCGATGCGGGCCCTGGTGGGGCCGTGCACTCCAGTGGTCATCGCCGTCCTCTCTGACGCCTCACACGCACCCGGACGCCGATCGGGCGCGGGCGACACAGCAACTTATCGCGGGTTCCCGGCGGTCGCCGAACCCGGGTGGTGTGAGATTTCAGTCGCGTCGCCGGCGCAGCACGACGATGAGTCCGAGGGTGGCCGCGGCACCCGCCCCGAAGGC
>DATBDF010000017.1:0-4394 GCA_036270075.1 Nocardioides sp. | reverse complement strand
GGATCGACGCCGGGTAGTCCCTAACGTCGTCGCCAACACGAGGTTGACATAACTATAACCCTCCACTTGAGGGTGACGGTTCTCGACAGTCGTGACTTCCCCAGAACCCGAACAGCCGTCCGTCGTACCCAGACGGACGGGACGACCCAGTCGTCCGGCCGCAGGCCGGGTGCGATCACCGGAGGCTTGAACCGTGGCAGCAGCGCAGAACTACCTGGCCATAATCAAGGTGGTCGGCATCGGTGGCGGCGGCGTCAACGCCGTGAACCGGATGATCGAGGTCGGGCTCAGGGGGGTCGAGTTCATCGCGATCAACACCGACGCCCAGGCGCTCCTGATGAGCGACGCCGACGTCAAGCTCGACATCGGGCGTGAGCTCACCCGCGGGCTGGGGGCGGGGGCCGACCCGGAGGTCGGCGAGCGGGCCGCCGAGGACCACTCGGACGAGATCGAGGAAGTGATCAAGGGCGCCGACATGGTGTTCGTGACCGCCGGTGAGGGCGGTGGCACCGGCACGGGAGGTGCACCCGTCGTGGCCCGGATCGCCCGCAGCCTGGGGGCCCTGACGATCGGTGTCGTCACCCGGCCGTTCGCGTTCGAGGGACGCCGCCGCGCGAACTCCGCCGAGGAGGGCATCGCCAAGCTCCGCGAGGAGGTCGACACCCTCATCGTCATCCCCAACGACCGGCTCCTGTCGATCAGCGACCGCAGCGTCAGCGTCCTCGACGCGTTCAAGCAGGCCGACCAGGTGCTGCTCCAAGGCGTCAGCGGCATCACCGACCTGATCACCACGCCGGGCCTGATCAACCTCGACTTCGCCGACGTGAAGTCGGTGATGGCCAACGCCGGCTCGGCCCTGATGGGCATCGGCTCCGCCCGCGGCGACGACCGATCGGTGAGTGCCGCCGAGATGGCGGTGTCGAGCCCGCTGCTCGAGGCCAGCATCGACGGGGCCCACGGCGTGCTCCTCTCGATCGCGGGCGGATCCGACCTGGGGCTGTTCGAGATCAACGAGGCCGCCGCCCTGGTCTCGCAGGCCGCTCACCCCGATGCGAACATCATCTTCGGGGCGACGATCGACGACGCACTCGGCGACGAGGTCCGCGTCACGGTGATCGCAGCGGGCTTCGACGGCGGTATGCCGAAGCGCCGCGAGCACGATTCCGGCCTGCGGCGTCCCAAGCCGCAGCAGAGCCAGGAGCAGACCCGGGCTGCCGCCCAGGCGCTGGCCACCTCCCAGGCCGAGCAGCCCGACGGCCAGACCGAACAGGAGCGCGAGTCCGTGACGGCCGGTGCCCGGCAGCCCGCGTCCGCCCCGCGGCCGCAGCTGGAGTTCGACGACGACGACCTCGACGTCCCCGACTTCCTCAAGTAGGCGACCCGGCCGCCGACCCTGTCATCATCAAGGAGTTGTACGCCGCACGTCTGACCCACGGCCCCGTCGAGCTGGCCTTCACCGACCGGCACGGCGGGGTCAGTGGCGCGCCCTTCGACTCGCTCAACCTCGGCTGGGCCGGAGGTGACGACCCCGAGGCGATGGCGGAGAACCATCGCCTGCTCATGGACGACTTCGCCCCGGGCGACGGCGTCGAGCGGCTGGCCGAGCTCGGTCAGGTCCACGGCGACGAGGTGGCAGTCGTCGGACGAGGCGGTGCGCGACACGACGTGCACGGCCACCTCCACGGCATCGGCGACGGGCTGGTCACCGCCGAGCCCGGCATCACGCTGAGCGTGCGGGCCGCCGACTGCGTGCCCGTGCTGTTCGCGGACCCGGACGCCGGTGTGGTCGGTGCGTGCCACTGCGGCCGTCCGGGCGTGGTCGCCGGGATCGTGCCCGCGACCGTGGCGGCGATGCGCGAGCTGGGGGCGAGCACGATCACGGCCTGGGTCGGCCCCCACGTGTGTGGCGCCTGCTACGAGGTCCCTCAGGCGATGCAGGACGACGTCGCGGCCGTGGAGCCGGTCACCCGTGCCACCACGTCGTGGGGTACGCCGTCCCTCGACGTGGGCGCCGGGGTCCGGGCCCAGCTCGAACGTGAAGGCGTCGCTGTCGTCGACGTGTCGCGATGCACGATCGAGTCGCCCGACCTCTTCTCCTACCGTCGCGAGGGCAAGCGGTCGGGGCGCCAGGCCGGTCTCATCCGGAGGCGACCATGACGCGCCGCGACGAGATCGCGGCCGGGCTCGACGACGTACGCCGGCGCATCGCCGTCGCCGCCGACGCCTCCGGTCGTGGCTCCACCGAGGTGACGCTGGTGGTGGTCACCAAGTTCTTCCCGGCCTCCGACGTCCGGCTGCTCGCCGACCTCGGTGTCACCGACGTCGGCGAGAACCGCCATCCCGAGGCCGGCGACAAGTTCGCCGAGTGCCGCGACCTCGACCTGCGCTGGCACTTCATCGGCGGCTTGCAGAGCAACAAGGCCGTCGCCGTCGGTTCGTACGCCGACGTGGTGGAGTCGGTCGATCGGGCGAAGCTGGTCGCCGCACTCGACCGCGGTGCGCACGACCGGTCGCACGCGGTCGACGTGCTCCTCCAGGTGAGCCTCGACCCCCCGGGCCGGGAGGGTCGCTCCGGTGCCGACTCCTCCGACCTGCCGGCGTTGGCCGACGCGGTCGACGCGGCGGGGATGCTGCGACTGCGCGGCCTGATGGCGGTCGCGCCACTGGAGGAGGACCCGCGGGTGGCGTTCGAACGGCTGGTGGAGGCTCGGGCCTCGTTCCTCGCCGAGCGGCCGGACGCGACCTGGCTGTCGGCGGGCATGAGCAACGACTTCGAGGCTGCGATCCGCGCCGGAGCGACACATGTGCGTGTCGGCTCCGCAATCCTCGGTGCGCGTCCCTCCATCAAGTAGCGTCACAACCACGACAGGGCCTTCGTCACCGGCACGCCCGGCCGACGGGTCACCGGGAACCTGGAGGGTGGATCCATGAGCGGCGCGATGCGCAAGATCGGCGAGTACCTCGGCCTGCTCGAAGACACCGGCGTCTACGACGACGAGTACGACGAGCAGGGCTACGAGGCCGAGGCTGCGCCGTCACGCCGTTCCTCCGCGCCCGCGAAGTCGCAGCCCGCGCCGGTCGCCGACATCTCGCAGCGACGGCGCACCCAGACGCCATCGGCCGGACCCGCCGTCGTCCACGAGCTCTCCCGGATCACGACCCTGCACCCGCGCACGTACAACGAGGCCCGCACCGTCGGGGAGAACTTCCGCGACGGCGTGCCGGTGATCATGAACCTCTCGGAGATGGACGACGTCGACGCCAAGCGGCTCGTCGACTTCGCGGCCGGTCTGGTGTTCGCCACCCGCGGCACGATCGAGCGGGTGACCGCGAAGGTGTTCCTCCTTTCCCCGCCGAACGTCTCGGTGGCCGCGGAGGAGAAGCAACGCATCGTCGAGGGCGGCTTCTTCAACCAGAGCTGACCCCGCACCCCTTGCGACCTGCTCGGACGCTGCCGTCCGCCCCGTGGCTCTCGGCGAGCGGGGAGTCACCCTCCGGGCAGGTGAGGGGCTATTGTTCGACCGAAGACGTCCGTACCGCGAAACTAGGAATTGGGTGAGGTCATGCCGCTGACGCCTGAGGACGTGAGCAACAAGCGCTTTACTCCTGTCCGGCTCCGCGAGGGCTACGACATGGGTGAGGTCGACCAGTTCCTCGACGAGGTGGAGGCAGAGCTCGCTCGCCTCACCCGGGAGAACGACGACCTCCGCGCAAAGCTCTCCGCGGCGCAGAGCGGTGCCGTCGACTCGGCGCCGGCCCCCATGCCGGAACCCCCCGCCCCGGAACCGGTGGCCGCCACGCCGGAGCCCGAACCCGAGCCCGTCCCGACCCAGCAGACGCCGGCCGTCGGAGCCGTCCCCGCCGGGGTGGAGACCATCCGGGTCGAGACCGTCGGGGATGCGTCCAACGCCGCCGCCCGTCTGCTGGAGCTGGCCAGCCGCAACGCCGACCAGCTCGTCGAGGACGCCAAGAGCGACGCCGACAAGATCATCGGCGAGGCCCGGACCACGGCCGAGCGGCTCGAGTCGGAGTCGAAGACCAACGCCGACAAGCTCGAGGCCGATGCTCGTGGCCGCGCACAGTCGCTGGACGCCGAGACGGCCGAGCGTCGTACCCAGCTGTTCGGTGACCTGGAGCGTGAGCGCGACACGCTCTCGCACGAGGTCGACAACCTGCGGGCCTTCGAGCGCGAGTACCGCTCGCGCCTGAAGACCTACTTCAGCCAGCAGCTCGAGGCGCTCGAGTCCTCCGGCTCGGCCGACCCGACCCCGGGCTCGACCGACCCCGGCATGAACGCGCCGAAGCGGCTCCGCTCGGTGCTCGGCGACGACGAGGGCTGACGCACCTCGTCCTGGCTCGACTGCCAACGGCCGGCGCCCTGCGGGTGCCGGCCG
>DATBDF010000016.1:0-4236 GCA_036270075.1 Nocardioides sp. | reverse complement strand
CCGTCTGCGCACCGTCCTCGAAGACCGGGTCTTCGTCGGCCACGAGGTCGGGCGAGCCGACCTTGTAGCCGGTGACCTCCGAGGTCCGGTCCTGGTCGTGGCCGGTGTAACCGTTGGCCGTCGCACCCCAGTAGTTGATCTCCGCGTCCGGGCCCGTCAGGTCCGGACCACCGTCGGCGACGTAGGTCAGGTCCATCGGCAGCACGATCACGTTCGTGTCGTACACGTCCGTGTCGACGTCCCACTGCTCCATGTTGACCGGCTCGATGTCGAGGATGTCACCGGTCTTGTAGTCCACGGTGTAGGCGAGCAGCACGTCCGTGCGGCCCTGCGCGGACGCGTCGTTCTGGGCGTAGATCTCGATGTCCGGGAAGTCGTCGCCGTCGGTGTCGACGTCGACGTACGGGGTCATCGTGTTGAGGTTGGCCCAGTCCTGGTGGGTGGAGATGCCGAAGTACAGGAACGGGTCGCCGAAGGCAGTCCCCGTCCCGGCTCCGACGTACTGGATGTCACCCGCACGGTCCGACTGGTTGGTCCAGCAGTTCGAGCGGATGGACAGCGTGCACTTCGGCTGGGGCTGGCTGGTCGCACCCAGCTCCATGACCGACGCGAACCCGACGTAGGCGTCCTCTGCCGAGGTGCCCTGGTCGACGCCGTCTCCGGTGATGTCGATCTGGCCCGGCTGCGACGACGATGCCGTGGTGTCGGACACCGGCTTGGCGGCGGCGTACGCCGGAACCCGCAGCTCCTTCTTGCCCTGCGGCGTGACCGTCAGGTGGCCGGAGCTGTCCGACACGTAGGTGCGGGGCAGATCACCGAAGCCGGTCGACTGGGTGAAGGTCATCGTCGGGTCGAGCGAGTGCACGAGCTGGGTGGGGTCCACCCGCAGTGTCACCGTGACCGTCCGCGACTGATGGGCCGGGACGGTGACCGACGACTTCGAGACGGAGAACGTCACACCGGACGACGGGTTCACCGCGTCGTAGCCGACCGCGTAGCTCGTCGGCTTGTTGCCGAGGTTCCGCACCACGAGCGTCTTGTGCTTGACCACCTCGCCGCCGTTGATCAGCGCGGGGACGACCCCGAAGCTCGCCGACACCGTCTGGTTCGCGCCCTTGACATAGGCGATCGTCTGGGTCTGCACTGCAGCCCGGGCGTCGACCCGGCCGGAGCCGACCCGGGCCGGACCGTAGCGGTGACCCGTGTGACCGGACCCGGTCCACAGGTCGTGGGTCGCGGTGTTCATGACCGCCGCCTTCAGCATCTGCGGCGTCCAGGTCGGGTGCTTGGACTTCACCAACGCCGCGACGCCCGCCACGAGAGGCGAGGCCATCGACGTACCGGAGATCACCAGGACGTTGTTGCCCGTGCCCATGCCGGCCGAGGCGATGGTGTCGCCGGGAGCCGTGACGTCCGGCTTCACCACGCCCATCGACCCGTGCGGGCCGCGCGAGGAGAAGGAGGACAAGGTGTCGGTGATCGCCGGGGTGATGTCCTTGACCGTTGCCTGCAGGGCGCCGTCGAAGGTCACGTTCAGCGTCCCTGCGTCCACGGCCGGCGTCAGCTTGTCGACCTGGGCCTTGGGCAGCTGGATGATCGGGATCGAGGCGACACCGGTGATCCCGGCGTTGAACACGTCCAGGCTCGAGGTGAAGATCGCACCCGCGGCACCGGCGGCGGCGACGTTCGCACCACGACCGGCCGAACCGCAACGACGAGTGGCGTCGTTGTCGTCCCAGTACAGCCAGACGACCTTGCCGGCCACGGCAGCGGCCTGCTCGTCCGTCAGCGCCGTGCAGCCATCCGTGTCGTTGTCGGCCGCGGGCTCGTCGAAGGCCCCGCTGGTCGGGATCTTCACCACGTCACCGGTGACGGGCAGGTGGCTGGGGCCGTTGTGGGCCCAGTCGTAGGCGATGGAGAACTGGCCGGCCGCGATGCCCGCGACATCGGCAGGTGCGTTCACCTTCAGGCCGTCGCGCATCTGGAACGAGTCGACCGAGCTCGCGACCGCCAGGGAGGCGGGAGCGTTGCCCGGCGCGCCACCGATGTCGGTGTTGTCGCCGCCGTTGCCCATCGAGATGACCGGCAGCACGCCGTTCGCGGCGAGCTGGGCGACGAACGCGTTCTCCGGGTCGTCAACCGTGCCGTCGTCCGAACCGACCGACAGGTTGATCATGTCGAAGTGGTCCTTGGTGTTGCCGTCCTGGTTCGGGTCCATGGCCCGGTCGAAGGCTTCCATGACGAGGTCGGTCGAGCCCTCGCAGCCGAACACCCGCAGGGAGTACAGCTGCGCCTCGGGCGCCATGCCGGGGCCGATGCGCATGTTCATGAGCTTGTCGGCGTCCAGCTTGTTGTACTTGCCAGTGAACGTCTTCCCGCCCTTGGTCACGCCGTACCCGGCCGCGATCCCGGCGACGTGCGTCCCGTGGTCGGTGCAGTCGAGAGGGTTCTTGTCGGGGTGCGGGATCGGCTGGTAGTTCTCCGCGTCGGGGTCGGCGTTGTAGGTGTCACCGGCGAGGTCGTAGCCGCCGATGACCTTCTCCTGGCCGAGCTTCGGGAGTGAAGCGCGCCAGTTCGCCTTGGTGTCGTTGTCCAGCGCCTGCTGGTAGGCCTCCTGCGTGCCGGGGCCGCCGAAGTCGGCGTGCGTGTAGTCGACGCCGGTGTCGATGACGCCGATCCGGACACCCTGGCCGGTCGAGCCGGGCGACTTCCAGGTCTGCAGAGCGTGCACCAGGTTCGCGGTGTTCGCGTTCGAGACCGTCTTCGGGATGATCCGAGACACCTTGGCGACGTCGGAGCGCGTCGCCAGTGCCTTGACCCCGGCAAGGTCGGTGTTGACGGCGAAGCCGGGGACCAGGTTGGTCGTGGTGTAGAGCTTGGCTGCCTGCGGGTCGGCGCTGCGCGCCGATGCGAACGCCCGGTCGGTGTTGCCGTTGATCACCGCGCGCTGGCTCAGGACCTTGCTCGGCACCGAGCGGCCGGCCACCTTGCCCGCCTGCACGGCGCTCTCGCCGCGCAGCTGGACGAAGTAGGCGGCACGTCCGGGCGTGCTCCGGTCGATCCCCGCCGTCTTGCCCTGCCACGAGCTCGGCTTGAGCAGCTGGTGCGCGGAGGAGGGCTTGACGGTGAAATGTCTGGTCGTGCTGGCCTGGGCGGCAGTGCCCCAGGCCGTTGCTACGGCTGTCGTAGCGGCTACTGCCGCCCACCCAACCTTGCGTGTTCTCGCGGTCACGCAAACCACCTTTCGACGATGCGAAGGGAACGGGTGATCCCTTCGTGGCGTGACCCGGAACGGCTGTGTCCCGAGTCACAGTGCGGGGGAACCCTAGACGGAAGCACGCTCCGGATAGAAGAGACCTGGCCGAATCCTTGGGACCGGCTGCGAAATTCCACCCTTCCGGGTGCAGGGTTGACACATGGCACGCACCGAGATCCTGTCCTTCGCCGATGTCGAGGCTGCCGGGCTGTCCGACTGGCGCCAGCTCTTCGAGGCGCTGCGCACGCGCTTCCTCACCGGCGACTTCGCCACCGGTCTGCAGCTCGTGGGCCGCATCGGCGAGCTCGCCGAGGAGGCGAACCACCATCCCGACGTCGACCTCCGCTACCCCCACGTCAACGTGAGGCTCTTCAGCCACGACGTGTTCGGGGTGACCTCACGCGACGTCGACCTGGCCCGGGCGATCAGCACGGTGGCCGCCGAGCTCGGTGTGCGGGCGGATCCCACGGCGACCTCGGTGGTGGAGATCGCGCTCGACACGTGGGACCACGAGGAGATCAAGCCGTTCTGGCGCGCCGTGCTCGGCATGGGTGACCACCCGCAGTACGACAGCGAGCTGCGCGACCTCTCGGGGTCGCAGCCCACGCTGTGGTTCCAGGAGACCGAGCGACACGACGAGCCCCGACAGCGCTTCCATCTCGACGTCCGGGTGCCTCCGGAGGTCGCCGACTCCCGGATCGCCGAGGCGATCGCGGCCGGCGGGACGCTGGTCACCGACGAGCACGCACCGCGGTTCTGGGTGCTGGCCGACGCCCACGGGAACAAGGCCTGCGTCACCACCGGCCGCGGACGTGGGTGACGAGGAGTGAGACCGTCGTCCCAGCATCCGGGACGCCTGGCACTCTGGCTTGACGGCCGGGAACCGCGCCAGGGACCGTGGGCGCATGCGCACCCAGGACACGCAGCTCCTCGTACGCGCCCGACGCGCGGGCTGAGCTCCGGCTCGTCCACGCGTCGCC
>DATBDF010000015.1:0-25321 GCA_036270075.1 Nocardioides sp. | reverse complement strand
CCCTGGGTGAACACGGTCTTCCAGGTGCCCCAGCCGTAGCCGTTGCCGGCGACGATCGCGCCGAGCACCATCATGATCGCGCCGCCGAACAGCGGCATGCCCTGCGGCAGCGTCTCGGCGAGCCCCGAGGGGACGATCGTGGCCAGGACGTCGGCCTTGCTCTGACCCTCGTTGGAGAAGCTCGTGTCGCCACTGGTGTAGGTGACGAAGTTGAACACGTAGCCGAACATCGCGTTCAGCAGCAGCCAAGCTGCCACGGTCACCCAGAAGGCCGGCCATCGCCGGAGCCGGAAGAACTCGGCGCGAACGGATCGAGTCAGGGCGTTCATCGCAGGATCTCCGTTCCGGGCTCGACGAGCCCGCTGTCCGTCTCGTGCTGGTGTCGGGTCATCTCGAAGAAGACCTCCTCGAGGGTGCGTTCGGTGACGACCGCCTCGCGCACGTCCAGGCCGTCTCCGACGAGAGCGCGGACGACGTCCGGAGTCAGGTCGTCGGATACGTCGAGGAGGACGGCGTCGCCGTCGAGCTCGGCGTTGTCGGTGAAGCGCATGCCGACGGCCAGCGCTCGGTCCGTCGGTGTCGCGACGACACGCAGTCGCCGCCCTCCGCGGAGCTCGGCGACCGTGGACTCCTCGAGCAGCCGGCCGCGGGAGATGACGCCGACCCGGTCGCAGATCTCCTCGACCTCGGCCAGCAGGTGGCTCGAGAGGAGCACGGTCTGGCCACCCCGGGCCAGGTCGCGGATCAGCGCCCGCATGTCCGCCATGCCGCCCGGATCGAGGCCGTTCGTGGGCTCGTCGAGCACGATCAGCTCGGGCTCTCCCATGAGGGCGGCGGCAACGCCCAGCCGCTGCTTCATGCCCAGCGAGTACGCCTTGAACCGGTCGCGTCCGCGGTCCGCGAGATCGACGCGCTCGAGCGCCTGGTCGACGGTCGTGTCAGGGAGGCCGCAGTAGCGCGCCATCACCTGCAGGTTCGCGCGCCCCGAGAGGTAGGGGTAGAAGCCGGGTCCCTCGATCAGGGCGCCGACGCGGGCGATGGCCGCCGAGTCACCGGTCGGACGACCGAGCACGCGGGCCGACCCCGAGCTGGGATGCACGAGGCCCAGGCTCATCCGCAGCGTGGTCGTCTTCCCGGCGCCGTTCGGGCCGAGGAACCCGTACACCTCCCCGTGGCGCACGGTCATGCTCACGGCGTCGACGGCAAGCCGGTCGCCGTACCGCTTGGTCAGGTCGGTCGTCTCGAGCACCAGGTCGTTCATGTCCTCGAGACTCGTCCGTCTCGTGCTGGACGTCGTCCGACGTGGAGCGTCGTCGGCGTACGCAGGTCTGCGTACGCCGGATACGTCGCAGCCGGTACGCCGGTCCGGTCGGCCGCACCTAGGGTCGGTCCGTGACCCGGATCCGCGACTGGCTGCACCTGCACTGGTGGGTCCTCGCGCTGCTGGTCGTCACGCTCGTGGGCACCCTCGGCCGCTGGCACGCGGGGACTCAGCCCGGTGCCGGTGCGCTCGCCGGGCTGGCCGTGCTGCCGCTGCTGGGTCGACGGCGTCGGCCCGACCTGACCTGGCTGGCGAACGCCACGGCCGTCACCTGCTACTTCGCCCTCGGCTATCCCGACGGCCCGATCTACCTCAGCATCCTCGCGTCCGTCTACGCCCTCACCTCGCGGTGGGAGCCGCGCCGATGGTGGCCCTACTCCTTCGCGGCCGTGCCGATCGTGGCCGCGATGGCGAGCCGCTGGTCGGACTCGTCGGTCGCGTCGGTCGCCATCCGGATCACCTGGTTCATCGCGATCCTCGCCGCCGCCGCTGCGATCGGCGCGGCCATGCGTACCCGACTCGAGACGCGCCGGGAGCAGGCCCGCCGGACCGCGACGGAGGAGCGGCTGCGGATGGCCCACGACCTCCACGACGGCGTCGGGCACGGCCTGGCGGTGATCGCGATGCAGGCCGGCGTGGCGCTGCACGTGCTGGACCGCGACCCGGCGAAGGCGCGGGAGTCGCTGCTGGCCATCCGCGACACGAGTCGGGAGTCGCTGGAGGCGCTCCGCGCGGAGCTCAGTCGGCTGTCGACGGAGCCGGGCGGAGGGCAGCGGTCGGTGCGCAACGGCCTCGCCGACCTGCCCGGACTGGTGAGTCGGGTCCGGGCCGGCGGTCTCGACGTCGACCTGCGCAGCAGTGACCTCGCGGTTCCCGACGAGGTCGGGGCGACGGCGTACCTCGTGGTCCAGGAGGCCCTGACCAACGTGCTCCGCCACGGCGAGGCGACGTCCGCCCGCGTCGGGGTCGACCTGGAGGACGGGGACGTGGTGGTGACCGTCGTCGACGACGGGCAGGGTGGTGACGTGAGCGAGGGCCTGGGCATCAGCGGCATGCGGGCGCGGGTCGAGCGCCTGGGCGGAACCCTGCGGGTCGGCCCGACCGGACGCGGGTTCGAGGTGCGAGCGGTGATCCCGTCGGTCCAGCCATGATCCGGGTGGCGGTGGTCGACGACCAGGCGCTCGTGCGCACCGGCCTGCGCACCCTGATCGAGTCGGAGGACGACCTCGAGCTGGTCGGCGAGGCGGCGGACGGACGCGCGGGACTGCAGCTGGTCCGGGCGATCCGTCCCGACGTCGTCCTGTGCGACATCCGGATGCCGGTGCTGGACGGGCTCGCCCTGCTGGCGGAGGTCGGCGGCGACCGCGACCTGGACGGCGTACGCGTGGTCATGCTGACGACCTTCGAGCTCGACGAGTACGTCTTCGAGGCACTGCGCTCCGGTGCCAGCGGCTTCCTGCTCAAGGACGCGGAGCCCGCTGCCCTGCTGGATGCGATCCGGGTCGTGGCGGACGGCGGGTCCCTGCTCGCCCCCTCGGTCACCCGACGGGTCATCGAGCACTTCGGGGCGGCGGCGCCGGCTGCCGAGCCCCATCCGAGGCTGGCAGACCTCACCGAACGGGAGCGCGAGATCGTGGCGTGGGTGGCGACGGGGATGTCGAACGCCGAGATCGCCGAGCGACTCGTGGTCAGCCCGGACACCGTGCGGACGCACGTCAGCCGGGCGATGGTGAAGCTCGGAGCCCGCGACCGGGCTCAGCTGGTGGTCTTCGCCATCCGCTCCGGCCTGGTCCCACCCGGATGAGAGGCACGACGCGAGCGGGACGGCGTCAGTCGGCCCAGTGGGGGTTCCAGCCCTCGACCGACTCGGCCGGCCGCGAGGCCGGGCCGGTGTAGATGGCGGACGGACGGATCAGCCGGCCGGTGCGCTTCTGCTCGAGGATGTGCGCCGACCAGCCGCCCGTGCGGGCACAGGTGAACATCGAGGTGAACATGTTCGCGGGGACCTCGGCGTAGTCGAGCACGATCGCCGCCCAGAACTCGACGTTGGTCTCGAGCACGCGATCGGGGCGACGGGCACGGAGCTCGGCGAGGGCGGCCTTCTCGAGGGCCTCGGCGACCTCGTAGCGCGGTGCGCCGAGCTCCCGCGCCGTACGCCGGAGCACGCGCGCCCGCGGGTCCTCGGCGCGGTAGACCCGGTGGCCGAAGCCCATCAGCCGCTCACCCTTGTCGAGCAGGGACTTCACGTAGCTCTCGGCGTCGCCGGTCTGCTCGACCTCCTCGATCATCCCCAGGACGCGCGACGGTGCGCCTCCGTGCAGGGGGCCACTCATGGCGCCGATCGCCCCGGAGAACGCCGCGGCCACGTCGGCACCGGTCGACGTGATCACCCGGGCGGTGAAGGTCGAGGCGTTCATGCCGTGCTCGGCCGCGGAGCTCCAGTAGGCGTCGATCGCGCGGACGTGTCGCGGGTCGGCCTCACCACGCCAGCGGATCAGGAACTTCTCGGCCAGCGTCGAGCCCCGGTCGACCTCGCGCTGGGTCACCACGGGTCGGCCCAGGCCACGCGCGGCCTGCGCGGCGTACGACAGGAGCATCACGGCGACCCGGGAGAGGTCGAGACGAGCCTGCTCGTCGGAGATGTCGTAGGTCTGCCCCATGCCGAGCATGGGGGCGAGCATCGCGACCGAAGCCTGGACGTCGGCCCGGACGTCGCCGGTGTGGATCGCGATGTTGTACGGCTCGGCGGGCGGCAGGCCGGGATCGAACGACCCGTCGACGAGGAGGCCCCAGACCTTCTCGAACGGCACACGGCCGACGAGCTCCTCGATGTCGACCCCGCGATAACGCAGCGCGGAGCCTTCCTTGTCGGGCTCGGCGATCTCGGTCGCGAACGCGACCACACCCTCGAGGCCCTCGAGGACCTCGGGCCCCGCTACCGCGCCCGGCGCCGAGGGCGCGCTGCTCTGCTGGGACATGCGACTCCTTCGTCGTCGACCCCGTGACTTCGAGACGGGTCGCTGTCGATTCTGCCCGGGGACCCCCACCGGCGCACACCCGGGCGGGTGGGCTCGCCGGTGGTTGGATGGACGACGTGACGGACCGGTACGCCGACCTGCGCCGCGAGTACGCGCTCGGGGGCCTGGCCGAGCGCGACCTGGCGCCGGATCCGTTCGCGATGTTCCAGCGGTGGTACCACGACGCCGTGACCGCCGCGGTCTACGAGCCGAACGCGATGGTCGTCGCGTCCGCATCGGCCGACGGGCGGCCGTCGGCGCGGCTGGTGCTGCTCAAGGGGTTCGGGCCCGAGGGCTGGGTGTTCTTCACCAACCTCGGCTCCCGCAAGGGTGCCGAGCTGATCGCCAACCCACAGGTGTCCCTGCTGTTCCCGTGGCACGCGCTCGAGCGGCAGGTGCGCGTCGACGGTACGGCGACCGTGCTCGGCCGCGACGAGGTCGCGGCGTACTTCCACACCCGGCCGCGCGGTGCCCAGCTCGGCGCACACGCCTCGCACCAGTCGCAGGAGGTCGCTTCCCGCGAGGAGCTGGACGCCGCCTGGGCGGTCGCGGACTCGACGTACCGCGACGAGGTGCCGGTGCCGGACGAGTGGGGTGGCTTCCGGGTGCGGCCCGAGGCCGTGGAGTTCTGGCAGGGCCGGCCGGGCCGGATGCACGACCGCCTCGTCTACCGACGACACGGCGAGACCTGGTCGGTCCACCGGCTGGCGCCCTGAGCGCCTCTAGCCTGATCGGATGCGTCGCTCGATCACGGCCCCGATCGTCCTGCTGGTCTCCGCCGTCCTGATCCTTCCGGCGTACGCCGGGTCGTCGGCCGCCGCTCCGGGGCCACGAGCGGACGACCGCCGCGCCGAGCGCGGGGTCAAGCACGTGCGGGTGCCGGCCGCGGGCCGCGCCGTCGACACCGGTCATCCCGACCACGTGATCGGACATGGCACGCCCTCGAGCTGCACCTCCCGCGCGGTCGTCCGAGCCGTGGCGAAGGGTGGCGTGATCACCTTCGACTGCGGGCCGGACCCGGTCGTGATCAGGATGCGGCGTACGGCCAAGGTGATGAACGGCCACCGGCGAGCGGACGGCAGCATCGCGGCCACCCGCCGCGTCGTCATCGACGGTGGCGGCCTCGTGACATTGAGCGGGATGGGCAGGCGTCGGATCCTGTACCAGGACACCTGCGACCAACGTCAGGTCTGGACCACCGACCACTGCGACGACCAGGCGCGTCCCTCGCTCGTCGTCCAGCACCTGACCCTCGTCAACGGCAACTCCACGGGCAACCACGACGAGGGCGGCGGAGGCGGTGCCGTCTTCGCTCGCGGCGGCCGGCTGAAGGTCGTGGACTCACGGTTCGTCGACAACCGGTGCGACCCCTCGGGACCCGACCTGGGCGGGGCGGCCGTGCGCGCGCTGTCGCAGTATCGCGGCGAGCCTGTGTACGTCGTGCACAGCACGTTCGTGGGGGGCCGCTGCAGCAACGGCTCCGGCCTGAGCAGCATCGGGGTCTCCTGGACGGTGCTCAACAGCGTGTTCCGCGGGAACCGGGCGATCGGCCGAGGCGCGAACCCGCAGCGGCCGGGTACCAAGGGAGGCGGCTCCGGAGGCGCGATCTACACCGACGGCAACGACTACACGGTGCGGATCGGCGGCACCTTGATGCGGCACAACCACGCGAACGAGGGCGGAGGGGCCGTCTTCTACGTCAGCAACGACCGCAGCGGCCGGCTCCACATCAGCTGGTCGACGTTGCGTCAGAACGTGAGCGAGCGGTTCGAGACCCGACCCGGAATCTTCTATCTCGGCCACGGGCCGATCGACGCCCGGCACTCGATCATCCGCTGAGACGCCCACCATCCCTACGATGACGCCATGGCGTTGCTGGAGCGCGACGCGGCCCTGAGGAGTGCGGCGGACTACCTCACCGCGGCAGCCAAGGGGAACGGCCGTCTGGTGTTCGTCGGCGGCGAGGCCGGCGTGGGCAAGACGAGCTTCGTCGACCGCGTCGTCGTGGATGCGGGTTCGGCGGTCCGCGTGGCGAACGGGGCGTGTGACGGTTCGACGACGCCGGCGCCGCTCGGTCCCCTGCGCGAGATGCTGCCGGCGCTCCCGGGCGGCGTCTGGCCCGAGGGCGCGGACCGGGCCGACGTGTTCCTCCGGCTGTCAGAGGCGTTGGGGCGTCCGGGTACGACGCACCTGCTCGTGATCGAGGATGCGCACTGGGCCGACGACGCCACCCTGGACCTGCTCAGGCACCTCGCGCGCCGCGTGCATCGCCTGCGCGCCCTGGTCGTGGTGACGTTCCGGACCGAGGAGGCGGTCGGCAGCCATGCGCTGCGCATCCTCTTCGGCGACGTGGCCGGCGCCTCCGGCGTACGACGCATCGACCTCAGCCCGCTGACGCCGGACGGAGTCCGGGCGCTGGTGGTGGAGGCCGTGACGCCCGCCGACGGGTCGCCACCGGAGGCCGACGCGCTGTACCGCGCGACCGGTGGCAACCCGTTCTTCGTCACCGAGGTGCTCGCTGCCGGGGCGGGATCGCTGCCGCGCAGCGTTCGCGAGGCGGTGTTGTCGCGCATGGCGCGGCTGTCCGACCCCGCCCGCGAGGTCGTCGACCTGGTGGCGCTGGCCGGCCCACGGTGCGAGGTGGCGCTGGTCGAGGAGCTCGAGCCGGACCTGGCCGGCGCTCTCGACGAAGCGCTCGAGCACGGGGTCGTGCTCCTCACCGGCAACACGGTCGTCTTCCGGCACGAGCTGGCCAGGCTCACCGTGCTCGACGAGGTCCCGGCGATCCGACGCCGCAGCTGGCATCGGCGCATCCTGGCCTGGCTGGACGCACACGGCGCGGATCCGGCGCGGATGGCACACCACGCCGAGGCCGCGGGACAGGACGACGCTGCCCGCGAGCACGCCTTGGCGGCCGCCGAGCGCGCCGCGTCGCTCGGGTCCCATCGTGAGGCGGTCGAGCAGTACCAGCGAGCGCTGCGGCACAGCACCGACGTCCCCGACCCGGCGCTGGCCGACCTGCACGGCCACCTGGCCTACGAGCTCTACGTCACGGGCCGGATCACCGAGGCGATCGAGTCCCAGCAGTCGGCCCTGGCCGTGTGGACGGAGCTCGGCGACACCGAAGGCGTGGGTGATGCCCAGCGCCGGATGTCGAGGCTGACGTGGTTCCAGGGCGACAACGCCCGCGCGCAGGAGTACGCCGTCCTCGCCTACGCGACCCTGGAAGGCACGGGCACCACGGCCGAGGCGATGGCGGCGAGCAACCGCAGCCAGCTCGCGATGCTCGCCTACGACCTCGCCGCCACGCGCACGTGGGTACGCCGGGCGCTCGGCCTGGTCGACGGCCGCGACGACGTGGCGGCCGAGGAGGTCCGGGTCCACGCGCTGAACAACCTCGGCACGATGGAAGCCGACAGCGGGGACAAGGAGGAGGGCTGGCGCCTTCTCGAGGAGAGTCTGCGACGGTCTCAGGCGGCCGACCTGCACGAGCACGCGGCCCGTGCCTTCACCAACATGGGGGCGCAGGCGGTGAACATGCACGACCACGTGCGCGCGGGCGCCCACCTGTCCGTCGGGCTCCGGTACTGCCTCGACCGCGACCTCGACGCCTGGGTCCTCTACATGCGGGGTCAGCTCGCACTCGGCCAGCTGGAGCAGGGGAACACGGCCCCGGCGGGCGCGGCGGCCGACGCCGTTCTTCGACATCCCCGCACGGCGAAGGTCAGTCGCATCATCCCGCTGATGGTGCTGGCCCGCGCGAGGGCGAGGAGCGGCAGCGACGACCATGCGGCGGCGCTCACGGAGGCGCTCGACCTGGCCTACGGCACCGGAGAGGCGCAACGGATCGGCCCGGTGGGTTCGGCAGCAGCGGAGATCGCGTGGGTCGAGGGCCACCCGAGGGCGGCCGAGCGGGCCGCTCTCCGAGCATGGGCGGTGGTGGAGCGTGTGACGAGCCCGTGGACCAGGGGCCAGGTCGCGACCTGGCTGCCCGACGCCGACGCCAGGAAGGTCGCGGACTCGCTGGCTCCGCCGTACCGCGCGGAAGCGTTGCGCCGGTGGGACGAGGCGTCCGAGCTCTGGGACGCGCTCGGCAGCAGGTACGCCGCGGCGCTGGCGCGGGCGCGCAGCGGGACGCGGGAGGGGCTCACCGAGGCCGCCGTGCTGTTCGACGAGCTCGGTGACGACGCGGCCGCCGCCCGGGCGCGCACCCTCGCCCGGTCGCAGGGGTGGTCCGCTCCCCGCGGCCGGCGGGCCACGACCAAGGCCCACCCGCTCGGGCTCACCCGACGCGAGGCCGAGGTCGCCGGCCTGCTCGCCGAGGGCCTCTCCAACGCCGCCATCGCCGAACAACTGGTGCTCTCACCCCGCACCGTCGAGCACCACGTGGCCGCCGTGATGGCCAAGCTGGACGTGGGCTCCCGCCACTCCGTCCGCGACGCCCTGGCTGGGGCCTGAGATTCGCCAGAACCAAGTTGTGAGTGAGTGCTCACTCAGTTACTGTGGCAAGCGATGTCTCCCCGTGCCAGTGCCATGTCACCCGACGACCGTCGCAAGGCGATCGTGCGGGCGCTGGTGCCGCTGCTGGTCGAGCGCGGGGGAGACGTCAGCACGCGCGAGATCGCGCAGGCGGCCGGGATCGCGGAAGGCACGATCTTCCG
Source organism: Nocardioides sp. (assembly GCA_036270075.1). Lineage (GTDB taxonomy): Bacteria > Actinomycetota > Actinomycetes > Propionibacteriales > Nocardioidaceae > Nocardioides. Next base: position 16,322 of record DATBDF010000015.1, on the reverse strand, counting down.
GGTCTTCCCCGACAAGCGGAGCCTGATGCTGGCCGCGGCCCACGAGGCGATCAACCCCGCCGACGGGCAGGCGGCGTTCGAGGAGGCCATGGAAGGTCTGGGTGACCTGCGCGAGAAGGTCGTCGTCGCGGCCCAGCGCGTGCTCGACCGGATGCGGATGACGATGTCGGTGATGTACGCCGTGCGCGGCCACCTGATGTCGGCCGAGGAGCACCACCGCCACGACAAGAAGCACTTCGGTCCGCCGCAGTTCGTCATCGACGCCCAGACCGAGCTGCACCAGCGGCTGACCCGGATCTTCGAGCAGCACCGCGACGAGCTCGCGGTCGAGCCGGAGGTCGCGGCCGTGGCCCTGCGCAGCCTCATCTTCGGGGCCAGTCGCCCCGAGCTCGGCATGACACCCGCGCTCAGCGCGGACCAGATCGCCGACCTCCTCCTCTCGGGGGTCGCCACACGGGGAGGCACCTAGCCAGATGTTGATCACGCTCGTCCGCAGGTTCCTGGCGGACTACCGCCGCCCGCTGACCGCGGTCGTCGCCCTGCAGTTCGTCGGCACGGTGATGGCGCTCTACCTGCCGTTCCTGAACGCCGACATCATCGACAACGGCGTCGTCAACGGCGACACCGGCTACATCGTCCACATCGGCGCGATCATGCTCGTCGTCGCGTTCGTCCAGATCTGCTGCTCGATCGGCGCCGTCTGGTTCGGGGCTCGTACGGCGATGGGCTTCGGCCGGGACGTGCGCTCGGCGATCTTCCACCGGGTCGGCTCGTTCAGCCAGCGCGAGGTGCAGGACTTCGGTGCGCCCAGCCTGATCACCCGCGAGACGAACGACGTCCAGCAGGTGCAGATGCTCGTGCTGATGTCGTGCACGCTGATGGTGATGGCGCCGATCATGATGGTCGGCGGCATCGTGATGGCGATCCACGTCGACGTCGGTCTGTCCTGGCTCATCGCGCTCACGGTCCCGGTGCTCGCGGCACTGCTGAGCCTGATCATCACCCGGATGGTCCCGAGCTTCCGGCTCATGCAGGGGCGCATCGACGAGGTGAACCGCCTGCTCCGGGAGCAGATCACGGGTGTCCGCGTGGTCCGCGCGTTCGTCCGCGAGCCGCTCGAGACCGAGCGTTTCGAGAGCGCGAACGCCGACCTGACGGCCGTCGCTACCCGGGCCGGTCGCTACCTCGCCCTGATGTTCCCGACCGTGATGCTCGTCGCCAACGTCGCGTCCGTCGGTGTGCTCTGGTTCGGCGGCCACCGGGTCGACTCCGGCCAGATGCAGATCGGCGCCCTCACAGCGTACCTCTCGTACCTGATGCAGATCGTGATGTCGGTGATGATGGGCACCTTCATGATGATGATGATCCCGAGGTCGGCGGTCTGTGCCGACCGGGTCATGGAGGTCCTGCAGACCTCGACGTCGGTCCCGACGCCCGAGGAGCACGAAGCGGTCACGGACCTCGCCGAGCGCGGCACGCTCCGGTTCGACGGTGTCGAGTTCAGCTACCCCGGCGCAGACGTGCCCGTGCTGCGTGACCTGTCCTTCGAGGCCCACCCCGGCCAGACCGTGGCCGTGATCGGCTCGACCGGCGCGGGCAAGAGCACCCTGGTCAGCCTGGTGCCGCGGCTCTTCGACGTCACCGGTGGCTCGCTGCTGGTCGACGGCGTCGACGTACGCCGGCTCGACCAGGAGCTGCTCTGGTCGCTGCTCGGGCTGGTCCCGCAGAAGGCCTACCTCTTCTCCGGCACGGTCCGATCCAACCTGCTGCACGGCAAGCCGGACGCGACCGACCACGAGCTCTGGGAGGCGCTGGAGATCGCCCAGGCCGCCGGCTTCGTCCGCGAGATGCCCGAGGGTCTCGACGCCGCCATCGCCCAGGGCGGAAGCAACGTCAGTGGTGGGCAGCGGCAGCGGCTGGCGATCGCGCGCGCCGTCGTACGCCGTCCGGAGATCTACCTGTTCGACGACTCGTTCTCGGCGCTCGACCTGGCCACTGACGCGCGCCTGCGCGCGGCACTCCGACCGGTCACCCGAGACGCGACCGTCCTGATCGTGGCGCAGCGGGTCTCCACGATCCGTGACGCCGACCTGATCCTCGTGCTCGAGGACGGCGTCGTGGTCGGTCGCGGCCGCCATCACGAGCTGCTCGACGACTGCCCGACGTACCAGGAGATCGTCGCCTCGCAGCTGAGCGCGGAGGAAGCAGCATGAGCACCGACGAGAAGACGCCGGTGGCTGCAGCGGAGACGAGCGACGGCGCTGGCCGCCTCAAGGAGACCGAGCGGGTGCAGGCCGGACCCGGCCCGGGCCGCGGCCCGTTCGGCGGCGGCATGGTCGGCCAGAAGGCCAACAACTTCGTCCCGTCCGCCAAGCGAATGGTCCGCCGCATGCGTCCCGAGCGCACGAAGGCGATCACCGTCGTCGTGCTCGCGGTGTGCAGCGTCGGCCTGATGTCGTGGGGCCCGCGGATCCTGGGCCGCGCCACCGACCTGATCTTCGCCGGGTTCACCGGCCGGCAGCTGCAGGGCCAGGTGCCCGACGGCACCTCGCAGGAGCAGGTGGTCCAGCACCTCCAGCAGGCCGGCGACGACAAGCAGGCCTCGCTGGTCGCCTCGATGAAGCACTTCGTCGTCGGTCAGGGCGTCGACTTCACCGCTGTCGGGCGCGTGCTCCTGCTGGTCCTGGTGGTGTACGCCGTGGCCTCGGTGCTGTCGTGGCTCCAGGGCTACCTGCTCAACGACGTCGTCCAGGGGACGATCTTCCGGATGCGGTCCGAGGTCGAGGACAAGGTCAACTCACTCCCGTTGAGCTACTTCGACCAGCAGCCGCGCGGCGAGCTGCTCAGCCGGGTCACCAACGACATCGACAACATCAGCCAGACCCTGCAGCAGACCATGAGCCAGCTGCTGACCTCATTGCTGACGGTGGTCTTCGTGGTGGGCTTCATGTTCTCGATCTCCTGGGAGCTGGCCCTGGTCGCCCTGGTCACGGTCCCGCTCACGATGCTCGTCAGCGGCGCGGTCATGAAGCGCAGCCAGGGCATGTTCATCGACCAGTGGCGGCGCACGGGCCGGCTCAACGCGCACATCGAGGAGACGTTCTCCGGCAACGCGCTGGTCAAGGTGTTCGGCCGGCAGCAGGAGGTCGAGCGCACCTTCGCGGAGGAGAACGAGAAGCTCTTCGAGGCGTCGTTCGGGGCGCAGTTCATGAGCGGGCTGATCATGCCGACGATGATGTTCATCGGGAACCTCAACTACGTCGTGATCGCGGTCCTCGGCGGGATCAAGGTCGCCAACGGCTCCATCTCGCTGGGGGACGTGCAGGCGTTCATCCAGTACTCCCGCCAGTTCACCCAGCCGCTCACCCAGGTCGCGTCGATGACCAACCTGCTGCAGTCGGGCGTGGCCAGCGCGGAGCGGGTCTTCGAGCTGCTCGACGCGCCGGAGCAGGACGCCGACGCCACCGGCGCGGCTGCCATCGAGCGGCACGGCGAGGTCCGGTTCGAGAGCGTGTCGTTCTCCTACTCGCCGCAGAAGCCGCTGATCGAGGACCTCTCACTGGTGGCGCGTCCGGGACAGACCGTGGCGATCGTCGGCCCGACCGGAGCCGGCAAGACCACGCTGGTCAACCTGGTCATGCGGTTCTACGACGTGACCTCCGGACGCATCACGCTGGACGGCGTCGACATCGCGTCGATGCCCCGCGCGGCGTTGCGCGAGCAGATCGGCATGGTGCTGCAGGACACCTGGCTCTTCGAAGGCACCATCCGCGACAACATCGCGTACGGGCGTCCGGGCGCGACCGAGGACGAGATCCTGGAGGCCGCCCGCGCGACCTACGTCGACCGTTTCGTGCACTCACTCCCGGACGGCTACGACACCCATCTCGAGGAGGACGGCACCAACCTGTCCGCCGGCGAGCGCCAGCTGGTCACGATCGCCCGGGCGTTCCTCTCCGACCCGGACCTGCTGATCCTCGACGAGGCGACCTCGTCGGTCGACACGCGCACCGAGCTGCTGCTCCAGCACGCGATGGCGGCGCTGCGCACCGACCGCACGTCGTTCGTGATCGCCCACCGGCTCTCCACCATCCGTGACGCGGACCTGATCCTGGTCATGGAGAACGGCGAGATCGTCGAGCAGGGCACGCACGAGTCCCTGCTCGAGGACGAAGGTGCCTACGCGCGGCTCTACAACGCCCAGTTCGTCGCGCCCGAGGAGAGCGCCGTCGCCTGAGTCCGGGCGACGACCGGTACCCGAGGGCCGGGCCACCCATGCCGGGTGATGGCAGGGTGGCCCGGGCCTCGCTCCCCCGGGTTTCAGGCACCCACGACGCGCATGAAGGGGCGCTCGTCGGAATCGGGCTCGTCAAGTCCCCAGGCGCGCACCAGACCCGAGGCGTGGGCCAGGGCGGCGGCCTCGGTGCGAGTGGCGGCACCCAGCTTGGTCAGGATCCGTGAGACGTGGACGCTGGCGGTCTTGGGCGAGATGTACAGGCGGCGGCCGATGGCACGGTTGGTGGCCCCACCCGCGACCAGGCACAGCACCTCGCGCTCGCGGTCGGTCAGTGCCGTGTGCACGCGGCGCGCGCGGGCGCTGAAGTCCGGCCGCGTGGGGACGGGGCGAGCCTCCGCGACGGGCTCGGCGACCGGCGTGGTGTCGGTCGTGGTCGTGGTCGCGGCTGCGGGTGCGAACTGCAGCAGCAGCCACCCGTGGCCGTCCTCCTTCACGGTCAGCCAGCCACCGGCCAGCTGCCCGAGCACGGCGGACAGGTCCGGCGTCCGGGTGGAGGTCTGGGTGGGCGTCACGGCCTGCTCGGTCGGCGTACCGGTGATCGCCGGCTCGAGCGCGCCGGCGACCAGCGACAGCAGACCCGAGAGCGGTGCAGTGGGGTTGGCGATCGTGTTCATACATCGAGAGTCGGGGTCCGACGCTCAGGAGTCGTCAGGGTCGGCACCCTGAGGTTTTGCCACCCCGAGACCGTCCACCCTGAGAAAAGTCGCGGGTCGCGCTCAGCCTCTTCTGTCACGATCGTGACCAGGCTCAACCCAGGGGGAGGGACATGCCGAGCCTGTACGAGCGCACCGGCGAGACCGCGTCGATCGACGCCGCCCTGGAACGCCTCGACGAAGGCAGGGGCAGCTGCCTCCTGCTGGAGGGTCGGGCGGGCCGCGGGAAGAGCACCCTCGTGGAGTACGCCGTGCAGCGGGCGCGCGAGCGTGGCGCCCAGACGCTGGTGGCGCGGGCTCGTCACCTCACGTCGGCAGCACCGTTCGAGGTGCTCCGCCGACTGTTGGGGCCGGCCGTCGAGGAGGCGGGTGGCGTCGAGGCCCTCGATGGCGCGGCCAGGTTCGCGATCCCGCTGTTCACGCCCGGGGCCGACCTGTCCCAGGGGGTCGACTACGGCTGCCAGTGGCTGATCGCCTGGCTCGCCGAGCGGGCACCGCTGGTGCTGGCGGTGGACGACGCTCATTGGGCGGACGGTGCCTCGCTCCGCGTCCTGCTCGACGTGCAGGCCGAGATCGCCTACCAGCGAGTGACGATGGTCATCGCCAGCCGACCGGTCGAGAACCCCGAGGTCCAGCGGCTCCTCGCGGCCATGGCCGCGCAGCCCGACTGCGAGGTCCTGGCTCCTGCGGCTTTGTCGCGCAAGGCCGTGGGGGAGCTGGTCGTCGAGCGCCTCGGCCGTCCGGTGGCGGACGACTTCGTCGACGAGTGCGTGAAGGTGTCGCGAGGCAACGCGTTCTACCTGACGGAGCTGCTGCGCCCGTTCGAGGCGGACGTCCGTCCGGACCAGAAGGCGTTCGTGAGGAACGGCACCTTGTCGCTGCGCCGGACCGTCTCGTGGCGACTGGGTGAGCTGGGTCCAGGAGCGGCAGCGTTGGCGCAGGCCGCCGCGATCCTCGGTGACGGGTGCTCGCTGCAGCAGGCAGCCGAGCTCGCCCGTCTGGAGGGCGCGGTCGCGGTCAGCGAGGCCGCCAGGCTCGAGGTCGCCAGCATCTTCGCCCATGGCGATCCCGTCGAGTTCCTGCACCCGCTGCTGCGGGCTGCGGTCGAGGCTGAGCTGCCCGACGTGATGGCGGGGGAGCTGCACGCCCGCGCGGCCCGGATCCTCTGGTACACGGGCGAGGACCCCGGATCTGTCGCCCAGCATCTCGTCGCGTCGCCGGGGTCCGGCGACTCCGCCGTGTCGGCGTACCTGTCTGAGCAGGGGCGGGTTGCCCTCGACGCGGGGTCGGTGGGGGTCGCCACGCGGCTCCTCAAGCGCGCTCTCGACGAACCGGCCCCGCCCGAGCAGCGCGACGACATCCTGCTCTCGCTCGGTCGCGCCGAGCACCGGGCGCTGGACCTGGAGGCGGCCGGCGAACACCTCAATGCCGCCTTCGAGTCCGGTGATCGTGGCGTTGCGCTGCAGGCGGCCGCGGACCTGTTCGACCTCGTCGACGATGCCAACCTGTACGACGACGTGGGTCGGATCCACGAAGGAGCCCTGGCCCTGCGACCGTTCGGTGACTCCGAGGCCGAGGTCATCCTCCGGGCCTGCCTGCTGATCAACGTGATCATGGGTGTGGATGTCGGCATCGGTGAGCTGCCGGCCCCACTGGCGCACGTGGACGCCGGTACGTTGCCCACCGACCGAGACGTCGATCGGCACCTGGTCGTCTGGGCGGCCGTCTTCGGGCGGAGCAGGCACGGCGGCAGCACTGAACGGCTCATGGTGGAGCTGCGGCATGCGCTCGCGAGCCTGCCGGCGTCGCCCGACGAGTTCACCCTCTGGGACGCCCGCGCCGCGCTGGCGGCGGCGGTGTTCCTTGCCGACGACGATCTCGACGAGTCTGATGCCGTCCTCGCCGGCCTGGTGGCGCCGGTCGCGGCGAGGCTGGCGGGTGTCCGGCCGCAGCTCCAGGCCGAGCTGGACCATCGCCAGATCATGCACGCGATCTCGCGAGGCTCCTTCGAGGACGCCGTCGCCCAGATCGATGCGGCCGCAGAATTCACAGCCAGGCACGGTGTCATCGGGTTCGAGGACCTCCGCCGCTTCGCCCGGGGCCGGATCGCCCTCGACCAGGGCGACTATCCCCTCGCGGCGAGCCTCCTCGGGGAGCGCGCGACCGAAGATCCTGTGTTTCCGGCCCTGGGAGCTCTGCTCGCGGGGGATCCCGGACGCGCGATCGAGATGCTCGATCAGCTCGAGCTGTCCATCGAGCCGGGATCCTCCCTGCGCCAGATCGAGGTGGAGCTCCAGCCGCACCTCCTGGCGAGTCACGTGCATGGCGTGCTCGGGGACCGGGTGACCGCCGCGGCGGAGGCTCGTCGTGAGCTCGAGATCCGGCGCCGGTACGGCTCTGCGATGAGACTGGCCGAAGCGCTGCGTCGGGCAGCGACCTTTCTGCCGGCGCGAGAAGGCGTCGACCTGCTCGCCGAGGCGACCGAGGTCGCCCGGTCCACGCCGGGCCGACCGGTCCAGGCCCGGGTGATGACGTCGTACGGTGCTGCGCTGCGCGTGGTGGGCCGCGTGTCTGAAGCTCGCGACGTGCTCGCCCGAGCCACCGACCTCGCCAGCGAGATGGGAATGGACCGGGTGCTCCGTCGGGCCCAGCACGAGCTCCTGCTCTCGGGAAGCCGACCGCGTCGAGCCCGGCTGACCGGTCCGACGTCCCTCACCGAGTCGCAACGCCATGTGGCCGTGCTCGCCGCACAGGGGCTGACGAACCGCCAGATCGCCGAGCGGCTCTTCGTCACGATCAAGACGGTCGAGACGCACCTGATGGCGGTCTATCGCAAGCTCGGCATCGGGAGTCGCGAGGAGCTCGCACCGGCTCTACGGGGACCGGGCGCGGCGGAGGTGGAGGAAGAACCGTCGTTCACCGTGCCTTGACGGCTTGCGTGACGGGGGCGGACGCTGTCAGGCACGAGGGACGCTCGGGCGGGCAAGGGGAGAGCCACAGCCGAGGGTTGTGACGGGGGGAGTGACATGTCACCGACAGACGACGGCAGCCACACGGAGGACGAGAAGTTCAAGCTTCGTGTCGACATACCTCGGAACATCCGTGGCGACAGGAATCTCATCCACGACTGGCTGGTGGACATGGCAGTCGACCTGATGAACTCCGACTACATCCACATCGACGAGGACGAGGACCAGTCGGACTCCGGCGGCGACAGCTGGGTCAACGTCACGATGAACGTGCGCCCGTGCGGTGGGCGCTTCCCGATGGACGATGACGACGACCAGGGCGGCGACGACGGACCCGGCGGTGACGACAGCGACGAAGCTCAGAACTGATCGTCATGCGCCAGTCGCGCTACAACGTCGCCGTCGAGCGCGGTGATCGGACCTGGGTGCACAACGGCGTCTCGGGCCAGGTGTTCGCTGTCGACTCCGGCGAGTGGTCGGGCGTGCTGGCGTTCCTCGACGGCGACTACACCCACATGCCCACGGTGGAGACGCTGCGCCACCTCACGGTGGCGCGGATGCTCGTGAACGACGACGCGGACGAGCTGGGCGTCCTCGAGCGTCGGTACCGCGCCGCCACGTCCGACCGTTCGTCGTTCGGTCTGACGATCGTCAGCAGCCTGGGCTGCAACTTCGACTGTCCGTACTGCTTCGAGGACAAACCCGCCGCGATCCTCGACGCGGAGACCGAGCGGTTGCTGATGGAGGTGCTGGAGGCGCAGCTCGACACGATCGAGCGCTTCCACGTCACGTGGTACGGCGGTGAGCCGCTGCTGGCCCGGGACCGGATCGACAGTCTGTCCCAGGGGTTCATCGAGCGCACGAAGGCCGCCGAGGTCGAGTACGCCGCTGCCATCGTCACCAACGGCTATCTCCTGACACCCGACGTGGCGCGCCGGCTGACGGCGTTGCAGGTCCGGCGGGCGCAGATCACCCTCGACGGTCCTGCCGAGACCCACGACCGGATGCGTCCGCTGCGCAGCGGGCGCGGCACGTTCGACGTGGTCATGGACAACGTCGTCGCCTGCGCGGACCTGCTGCCGATCTCGATCCGGGTGAACCTGGACGCGTCGAACGCCGGCGAGTACGTGCGACTGCTCGACCTGCTCGTCGAGCGGGGTCTCTCCGGCCGGGTGACCGTGCACCCCGGGCAGATCGTGGCGTACCCCGACCAGGCGGGGGCACCGAGCGAGACGTACCGGCCGCACTGCTTCACGATGCCGGAGTTCGCCCAGGTCGAGCGCGAGTTCCTGGCTGCGGCGTACGAGCGCGGCCTGGCGAAGCCGAGGTTGCCGAAGCCGATCGGGTCGCCGTGTACGGCGGTGCGCACCAACGAGCTCGTCGTCGGCGCGCGTGGTGAGCTGTACAAGTGCTACGACAACGTCGGTGACCCGCGCGAGGTGATCGGGCACCTGCGTTCCTGGCAGGACCCCAACGACCGCGTGCTCAAGTGGCTGCGTTACGACCCGTTCGCCGACGAGGGCTGCCGCTCGTGCGTCGCCCTCCCCACGTGCATGGGCGGGTGCGCGCACAACGAGATGACCTTTCCGGGCGACTCCAAATGCTCGACGTTCCGCCTCACCCACCGGCGTCAGGTCGAGGAGTACGCCGCGGCCGCCGAGGTCGGCGACGTCCGTGCACATGCCTCCCTGCCCATCGTCTCGGTGAGCTGATCTCCGACCACCCACTGGAAACTCACGGGTGCCGTAGGACTCCTTCGTGCCACCATCGTGAGGAGGCTCATCCAGGGGAGGGGACATGTCGAGCCGGCTGTACGAGCGCACCATGGAGATCTCGGCGATCGACGCAGCCCTCGACAACCTGGATGACGGGCGCGGTAGTTGCCTGGCACTGGAGGGGCGAGCCGGTCGCGGCAAGAGCACGCTGGTGGAGTACGCCGTCGAGCGGGCCCGCGAGCGCGGGGCCAAGACCTGGGTGGTCCGCGCGCGGCACTTGGCGTCGGCTGCGCCGTTCGAGGTGTTGCGGCGCCTGCTCGGTCCGGCGGTCGAGGAGGCCGGAGGCGTCGACGCCCTCGACGGTGCCGCCAGGTTCGCGATCCCACTGTTCACCCCGGGAGCCGATCTCTCGCAAGGGGTCGACTACGGCTGCCAGTGGCTCATCGCCTGGCTCGCGGAACGCTCGCCGCTGGTGCTGGCGATCGACGACGCGCACTGGGCCGACGGAGCGTCGCTGCGGGTGCTGCTCGACGTCCAGGCCGACATCTCGGTGCAGCCGGTGACGATGGTGGTCGCCAGCCGCCCGGTCGAGAACTCCGAGGTCCAGGGCCTGCTGGCCGCGATGGCGGCACAGCCCGACTGCCACGTGCTCGCGCCTGCGACGCTGTCGCGGGAAGCTGTCGCCGAGGTCGTGACCGACAAGCTCGGTCAACCGCCCAACGGCGCGTTCGTCGACGAGTGCCTGAAGGTCTCGCGCGGCAACGCGTTCTACCTCCACGAGCTGCTGCGGCCCTACCAGACCGACGCCCAGCCCAACCGCCAGTCGTTCGTCCGCAACGGCACCCTGTCCCTCCGACGCACGGTCGCCTGGCGGCTGGGCGAGCTGGGCCCTGAGGCCACGGTGCTGGCCCAGGCCGCGGCCGTGATGGGAGACGGGTGCTCGCTGCACCTGGCGGCCGAGCTCGCCGGGCTGGACGAGGAGACCGCGGTCTACCAGGCCTCGAGGCTCGAGGTGGCCAGCATCCTGCAGCACGGCGACCCCGTGGAGTTCCTCCACCCGCTGCTGCGCGCAGCCGTGGAGGCGGAGCTGCCCGAGGTGGTGAGGGGCGAGCTCCACGCCCGCGCGGCCCGGCTGCTCTGGCTCAGCCGCGAGGCGCCGGAGTCGGTCGCCCTGCACCTGGTCAACTCGCCGGGCTCGGGAGATGCGGAGGTCGCGGCGTTCCTGACCGGGGAGGGCGAGGCCGCGCTCGAAGCCGGCTCCATCGCCCTGGCCACCCAGCTCCTTCGTCGCGCCCTCGAAGAACCGGCTCCGGCCGAAGGACGGCCGCGGATCTCGGTGGCCCTCGGTCGTGCCGAGCACGCACTCGGACAGCTCGACGGCGCTCGCGACCACCTCGAGGCGGCGATGGAGTCCGACGACCGTCGCGCGGCGCTCACCGCGGCAGCCGAGCTGTTCGATGTCCTCATCGACGCGGGCCGGTTCGCCGACCTCGGACGCCTCCACCAACGAGTGGTCGAGCTGGCGCCCACGGGGCAGTCGCTGGCTGAGGTGCGGTTGCAGGCGCAGCTGCTCGCGGACGTCTTCATGGCCGTGGAGCCGGATCTCGCGCTGCCGCCGGAGCTGGCGCAGATCGACGCCAACGCCCTCTCGGTGGAGCGGGACATCGACCGCTACCTCTTGGTCATCGTCGCGATCTACGAGCGCACCATGCAGCGGGGCACGACGCAGCGCCTCGTCGACAACCTGCGTCGGGCGGTGGCCGCGTTGGACGGCGTCCAGGACGGGACGTTAACGGTCTGGGACACCCGGGCTGCGATCGAGGCCGCGACCTTTCTCGCCGACGACGAGGTGACCGAGGCCGACGCGATCCTCGAGAGCGTGGCTCCCTCCGTCCAGCGACTCCGGAGCTCGGCGCCGGCGCTGCAGTCGGAGCTGGAGCATCGCCGCATCCTGAGCGCCGTGGCCAGGGGTGACTTCGAGGACGTCCTCTCGAGCATCGCGCTCGCCGAGCAGCGCGCGCCGCACCAGGAGACGTCTCGCTTCACCGCGGCGCACCGCTTCATCCGCGGCTGGATCGCCCTCCAGCGGGGCGACTATGCAGCGGCCGGAGAGCTGCTGGCCGAGCGGGCCAACAACGACACCATGTATCCCGCGCTCGGTGCGGTGCTGGCCGGAGATCCCGAGCGCGCTCTGGAGATGCTCGCGGCCCAGCACTTCTCCACCGAGGTCGACGGCCCGGTCTCGGCGATCGAGGTGGAGCTCGAGCCGCACCTGGTGGCGAGCCACGCCTACGAGCTCCTCGGCGACCGGGACAACGCCGTACGCGAGGCAGATCGAGAGGTCGCGATCCGCCGCGAGTACGGTCCGAGGTTCCGGTTGGCGCAGGCGCTGCGCCGGCGCGCTTCCTTCGAGCCTGCCCGGCGCGCGGTCGACCAGCTCGCCGAGGCCCTCGAGCTGGCGGAGTCGACGCCGCGTCGGCCCGTGACCGCCCGCGTGCTCGTGTCGTACGGCGCCGCGCTCCGCCGGGTCGAACGGACCGCGGAGGCGCGCGAGGCTCTCTACCGCGCCATCGACATGGCGGGGGAGATGGGCATGGAACGGCTGCGGGAACGGGCACACCAGGAGCTCGTGCTCGCCGGCGGGCGACCTCGGCGGGTTCGCGCCACCGGCCCTCGCTCGCTGACGGCGGCCCAGCAGCAGGTGGCGCGACTCGCAGCCGCTGGTCGCACCAACCGGCAGATCGCCGAAGACCTCTACGTCACGATCAAGACGGTCGAGACCCACCTGGCGGCGGTCTACCGCAAGCTCGGGATCACGACGCGCGACGCCCTCGCCGACCTGGTCTCGACGCCCGTGGAGCAGCGACACGTCGCCGCCTCGGCGAGCGGGCTCTCTTGACGCAGGCTGGCGGCAGCAGGACATTGAACGGAGCACGTGTCATGCAGGGGGCATGCTCGGTGCGTCAGTAGGGGGAGCATCAGATGGCCACGAAGAAGGCGACAAATCCTCAGGAGTACCTGATCTACGTCCGGGTCCCGAGGTTCAAGAACGACGATCCGGAAAAGGTCGCAAGTTTCCTCGAGCATGTCGCGAACGTCCTCTCCAACGACGCCGAGCACGTCTACGTCGAGTCGTATGACGACTACGACGGCGGGAAGAAGACGCGCCGCAAGGCGGACAAGGGCGACGGAGAACGCATGCCGCTCGACGACGGCAAAGGGGGCGGTGGCACGAGCAACCCGTCCGGCGGGTACCGAAGCACGCTGGGGCCGATGTACGTCTGCCACGGCAAGTTCTGAGTGAGGGCCGGCCGCTCGCAGTGGCGCGTGACGAGTTGCGCGACACGATGTGAAACCTGTTGAGCGGGTTTGGCCGGACGGGTTAGCGTCGTCGTACACGGGAAAGGAGGTGGTCCAGAGTTGAGTACTCATAGGACGCGTGAGGTGGCTGCGGTCTAGCAGCAACCGGCCAGCCCGTAGTACTGCTGGCATTCCAACGCAGACACCCGACCCGCAGGTGATCCGGCCCACGTCCGGCCGGAGGGACCCGGACTCTTCCGTGGTCACACCTGCGGGTCGTCTGCATTTTCGAGAGACGCATCGGCAACCGATGAGTTTGTTGCCTCTGGCAACCTTGTCACGGGTGCACGGATTCGCGTAGGTTGCGACGCCATGAGCCGCGCTGACGAGCTGGGGCGGCTGGAGCAAGAGCTCGGGGTCCTGATCCGGCGCGTGAGACGAGTCATCGGCGAGCGAGCCCGCGCGGTCCACCCGGACCTCCAGCCGGCGTCGTACCTGATGCTCACCTACCTCGCTGCCGAGGGACCCCAACGGTCCTCGGTGGTCTCGGACAAGTTCAACGTCGACAAGGGCGCCATCAGCCGGCAGGTCCAGCACCTGTGCGACCTCGGGCTGCTCGAGCGCGAGCCCGACCCGGTCGACGGTCGGGCGACGTTGATCTCTGCCAGTGCCGACGCCGTCCGCCGGATGACGGCCGTCGACCGTGACCGCCGGCGCTGGCTGGACGAGCAGCTCAAGGGGTGGTCCGAGCAGGACCTCCACGGGTTCGTCAGCGGCCTCGGCCGCTACAACGAGGCGCTCGACAAGCACGCCTGATCGGTCAGCGCAGCCAGACAGCGGTGTCCGGCGGCAGTTGGTCGCCGGCGAGGGGTCGGCTCGCGACGACGACGTCGCCGGCCGGCATGCGCACCGGCCGGCTGCCGCAGTTGCAGAGCACGGTCAGGTCTCCGCGACGCAGCTCGAGCACGGTCGACCGTGTCTCGACGACCTCGACCGCCGCGTCGTCGTGGGCGATGCGACGGCGCGCGCGGAGCGCGTGCCGGTAGAACCTCCACGTCGAGTCCGGATCCTTCCGTTGCGCCGCGACCGTGAGTCCTCCCCAGTCGCCGGGCATCGGCAGCCACGGCGTGGTCCCGGCCGGGCCGAACCCGTACGGCGAGCGCGTCCCGCGCCACGGGATCGGTACTCGCGCCCCGTCGCGCCCTGGCTTGCCGGTGCGGAACCACGAGGGGTCCTGCCGGCACTCCGGAGGTACGTCGACCTCCTCCAGCCCGAGCTCCTCACCCTGGTACAGGTACGCCGAGCCCGGCAGCGACAGCATCGTCAACGTGGCGGCCCGTGCCCGGGCGAGCCCGCGCGCACCTCCGCCGTACCGGGTGGGGTGGCGCACGACGTCGTGGTTCGACAGCACCCACGTCGGTGCGGCGCCGACCGTCTCGACGGCGTCCAGCGTGCCCCGCACGACCTCGGCGAACGCCGACGCCGACCACGGCGCCAGCAGCCAGGCGAAGTTGAAGGCCTGGTGGAGCTCGTCGGGGCGCACGTAGCGGGCCATCGACTCCGGGCTCTGGGTCCAGGCCTCGGCGACCGCCATCCGGTCGCCGTCGTACCCGTCGAGGAGGCGTCGCCAGGCCCGGTAGACGTCGTGCACCTCCGGTTGGTCCCACATCGGCTCGTCGCGCACGGTGCGTTCGACCATCGCGCGGTCCTCCCGGTCGCCCGGCAGGTCGCGCTGTCCCGGGACCACACCGCGCTGGTCGCGCAGGTTCTTCGCCTTGAGCAGGCCGTGGGCCACATCGACCCGGAAGCCGTCGACACCGCGGTCCAGCCAGAACCTCAGCACGTCGTCGAACATCGCCGGCACCTCGGGGTTGCGCCAGTCGAGATCCGGCTGGGAGGCGTCGAAGAGGTGCAAGTACCACTCGGCGCGTCGTCCTGAGCCTGTCGAAGCATCGTCGACGCGGGTCCACGCCGGGCCACCGAACACGGACTCCCAGTTGTTGGGCGGCAGTGCCCCGCCCCGGCCCTTGCCCTGGCGGAACAGGTACCGGGCCCGCTCCGGGCTCCCCGGCCCGGCCGCGAGCGCCTGCTGGAACCACGCGTGCTCCGACGACGTGTGGTTCGGGACCAGGTCGACGACGACCTTCAGGCCCAGGGCGTGTGCCCGGACCAGGAGCTCGTCGAAGTCCCGGAGACGACCGAAGCGTGGGTCGACGTCGACGTAGTCCGAGACGTCGTACCCCGCGTCGTGCTGGGGTGAGGGATAGAACGGCGTGATCCAGACGGCGTCGACGCCCAGGTCACGCAGGTACCGCAGCCGCGACGTGATGCCGGGGATGTCGCCGAGGCCGTCGCCGTCCGAGTCGGCGAAGCTGCGCACGTAGACCTGGTAGAAGACGGCGTCGCGCCACCAGGGCGTGCCGGGTTCGGTCACCGGGGCCACCTCAGGCGAACGCCGCGGGGTCGACGGCGATCCAGAGGTGCTCGGCACTGGCAACGACGCGACCGTCGGCGTCGTACATCGTCGAGGACGTCCACGTCTTGCGACCTTCGCGCCGGCGGCCCATGCCTACCACCACGTGCTCCTCGCCGATCACCGGAAGGGAGTCGAGCCGGGAGGTCATCTCGGCCAGCACCATCAGTCGCTCCTCGAGATCACCGGCCCAGCCGCCCACGCAGTCCAGCGCGGCCCAGGTCACCGGCAGGCTCGCGCGGGGGGTCTCGTCGCCGTAGCTGTGGTAGTCCTCGGCCACCGTCGGGTCCGGGATCCAGGTCGCGGCGACCCGCGCGCCGGGCTCTCCGCCGTCCTCCGCGGGCGCGTCGCTCACGCGGCCCGGGAAGATCCGCAGCCCGTCGCCCACCTCGCGTCCGGTGCCGCAGGAGAAACAGGTCGGGAACGGATGGCTGGTGAGCCCCGAGTACGACGCCATCGCCGCGCGTGCCTCGTCCGGGTCGACCGGCTCCACGTCGGCGACCTCCACGTGCGAGCAGCGCGCCGACAGCACCGGCTTCCCGTCGTACGTCGCGACGACGCCCACGGCTTCGTTCGAGGCCAGCGGCATCGGAGTCTCGAGCGGCGGCGGGGCCAACAGGGACACCGTGACCGTCGGCCACGGGCGGGAGTGGTCGTCGGGGCACTCGTCTCCGGCGTACGCCGAGATCGCTCCCGCGCTGTAGCCGCCGTTCCCGGACGACGGTGGACCGCAGAAGCGGGAGGGGATGATCAGGTCGGTCATCGAGCTCCTCGGTTGGGTGGTCGCCTCACTCTGCCAGGCCCTTCGGGCATGGGTCACAATGAGCAGGTGAGCGATCTGATCGACACCACGGAGATGTACCTCCGGACCATCTACGAGCTGGTCGAAGAGGGCATCGTGCCGCTGCGTGCCCG
>DATBDF010000014.1:0-22276 GCA_036270075.1 Nocardioides sp. | reverse complement strand
ACCCCCAGCCCTTCGACGCGGTGTTCCTCAAGGGCAACCACGAGGCGGCGTACTCGGCGTTCGACGGCCGGACGGTCGACGACGTCACGCTGATCGACTGGCTGCGTGCCAAGAAGGTGGAGCAGGTCGACATCTGCGGGATCGCGACGGACTACTGCGTCCGCTACACGGCCCTCGACGCGCGCAAGCACGGCTTCGACGTCCGCGTCATCAGCGGGTTGTGCGCGGGCGTCGCGCCGGAGTCGAGCGAGCAGGCGCTGACCGAGCTGAAGTCGGCCGGAGTCACGATCGCCTGAGGCGCGCTCAGTCTCCCCACTTCTCCGCGAGGGTGCGGATCACGTTCAGGTTGCGGTTGGTGGCAACCCCGAGGTGCTTCTCGATGATCGCGTTCGTCAGCTTGGCCGAGTGGTAGTCCCTCCCGAGCAGCAGGTGCACGCCGCGTCCGTCCACCACCGCGCGCTCGCCGTCCTTGCCGGCGCCCTCCAGCTCCTTCACCGCAGCCGCGGTCGGCTTGTCCTTCAGCAGCGAGACGTAGTGCAGGCCGTCGTGCGCACGGCCGGCCTTCTCGGCGTACGCCGCGACCGCGGTGAGCTCCTGGGGCGTGAGCACGATCGTCGGTACGTCGAAGCCGGCCGCCTCCTCGAACGCCTGCTCCAGGGCGGTCTCCACCTTCGCCCGGCTCCGGAGGGGTGTGGTCACGCGCACGTTCCCGGTGTTGATGTACGTCGCGACGTCCGTGCAACCCGCCGTCTCACACGCCGCGACGATCGCCTCCTTGCTGAACTTCCGCTTCCCGATGTTGATCGCTCGCAGGAACGCGATGTACGTCGGCATGGCGCCATCCTGCCCGAGTGCGCCACCGCGCAGTCGGCGTCGGGCTGCCGTGAGCGCCGTGTTTTGTATCCTGCCCGCGTGCCAAGCGACCTCGAGCAGCAGAGCAGTGAGCTGGTGGTCCAGGCTGCCCGCTTGGTCCGCGCCATCCGTCGGCGGATCAGTCAGCCGGCCGGCATCCGCATCCTGGCGCTGCTCGAGGAGCTCGGCCCGATGGGCGTCACGGCCCTGGCCGACGCCGATCGATCCTCCCAGCCGACCGTGTCGGGCGCCCTGCGCCAGCTCGAAGAGGAGGGCTGGGTGGCCAAGAACGTCGACCCGGCTGATGCACGCCGCGCGCTCGTGGAGCTCACGCCCCGAGGTCGACAGCGACTGCTCGACGCCCGTCGCGACAACGGCAAGGCCGTCGCCGAGCGCCTCGCCCGCACCGGTCACTCCGCCGAGGACGTCGCCCACGCCGTCAAGGTGCTGCGCGACGTGATGGCCGAGCGGCTGTAGCGGAGGCTACGGAGCAGCTCTCTGCTGTCGCAGCCGTCGCGGCCGTCGTGGCCGTCTGGCTCTGGTGGCGGTCGTGAACGCGTGTCCGGGATCACCTCTCGCCGGATCGACTCACATAGGTTTCCTATGTACCATGGTGGGCGACCCGACCCCACTCCCGAAAGGATCCTTCGTGACCACGCACGCCCATGCCACCCACGACGCACCGGTGAAGTCCGGCTCGTTCTTCTCCCAGCCGCGTGCGGTATGGGCAGTGGCGTTCGCGTGCGTCATCGCCTTCATGGGCATCGGTCTCGTCGACCCGATCCTCAAGGACATCGCGGTGAACCTCGACGCGACGCCGAGTCAGGTGTCGCTGATGTTCACCAGCTACATGGCGATCATGGGCGTCGCGATGCTCGTCACCGGCGTGATCTCGAGCCGGATCGGGCCCAAGCGCACCCTGCTCTCCGGCCTGGTGCTGATCATCGTGTTCGCCGCACTCGCGGGCTCCTCCGACAGCGTCGCGGCCGTGGTCGGCTTCCACGCCGGCTGGGGTCTCGGCAACGCGCTGTTCGTGGCCACCGCGCTGGCGACCATCGTCATGTCCGCCACCGGAGGCACGGCCCAGGCGATCATCCTGTTCGAGGCCGCCCTCGGGATCGGCATCGCGTCCGGCCCGCTGGTCGGCGGGCTCCTCGGTGAGCAGTCCTGGCGAGCGCCGTTCTTCGGGGTCTCGGTGCTGATGGTGATCGCCCTCGTCGCGACCGCCTTCTTCCTGCCGTCCACCCCGCCGACCGGACGGCGTACCTCGCTGGCGGACCCGTTCCGCGCGCTGCGGCACAAGCCGTTGCTCCTGGTCGCCTTGACCGCGGTGTTCTACAACATCGGCTTCTTCACCATCCTCGCCGCGGGTCCGTTCGCGCTGCCGAACGCGGGGATCATCCAGATCGGCTGGATCTACTTCGGCTGGGGCGTGCTGGTCGCCCTCACCTCCGTCTTCGTCGCACCCTTCGTGCAGCGCCGGATGGGCACCGTCCCCGCCGTGATCTCGGCCCTCGTCCTCTTCACGCTGGACCTGCTGGTGATGGCCGTGTACGCCGACCACGCCGCCGTCGTCACCACCGGGATCGTTCTCTCCGGCGCCCTGATCGGCAGCAGCAACACCCTGATCACCGAGGCCGTGATGGGCGTCGCTCCAGTGGAGCGGCCCGTCGCCAGTGCGGCGTACTCGTTCGTGCGCTTCTGTGGCGGCGCCATCGGCCCGTACGTCGCACTCAAGCTCTTCGGGCTGCCCCCCGACGAGCACGTGCACGCGCCGTTCGTGTTCGGTGCGGTCATGGTGGCCGTCGGCGTCGTCATCATGTGCACCGGCGCGGGCGTGGTGACCCGCGCTCTCGAGGACGACCACGCGTCACCCGTGGACGAGGCCGAGGCGATCCTGGTCGGCGACCTGGACTGAGGGGTCCGCACCAGACGCGCCGGGTGGGCGAAGCTTGGAGGCACGCTCACCCGGCGCTTCCAGGTCGCAATCAGCTCAGCTGACCGACTCCAGGAAGGCGATGGCCTCGGCGTTGATCGCGGCCGAGTCGGCGATCTCCAAGCACGGGTAGCAATGGAACTCGAACCACCCGGTGAAGGGTGCCGTGTCCCTTGCGATCTCGGTCGGGTCGTCGGTGTCGATCACCGCGAAACCGCCGTTGCCGTCGATCCGGCCCAAGAACTCGTGGAAGTGCTCCGGGTGCGAAGGCGACCACTTGCCGAACACCGCGAGCGAGCGTTTCGCGTCCTCCTCGGTGACGCTCGGACGAACGTCCCAGCTGACGACGTACTTCATGACCTGCTCCTTTCCGGTGCGTTGGGAAACAATCGACGCTAGTCCTGTCGAACATCGCGCACATGACGCGTTCCGGCCACGCGGCGTGGCCCCCGGTACGTCGGGGGCCTCAGGTCGTACGGTGCGACTCGTGCCCTGTGACTTCTGCGGTGAGGCGTTCGACCCGATCGCCACTCGGTGGCTGTGCCCGCACTGCCACATGAAGGCCAACTGCTGCGACGGCGCCCCGCTGGCCATCTGTGGAACCACACGGGTCCCAGACTCCGCCGAGTAGGTTTCCGGCGTGACTCGCTCTGCGATGCGTCAGGCCCTGCGCCCGGATCTGCTTCTCGACGTGTCGACCGGGACGGTGCATCCGGATCGAGCGGTGATCATCGAGGGAGACCGGATCACCGACGTGGTGTCGGCGCACGAGGTGCCCGCGGAAGTCCCGGTGCGCACGCTCCCGGGCATGACGCTCCTGCCCGGGCTCATCGACTGCCACGCCCACCTCGTGGGTGAGGAGGACAGCGGCCACGGGTACACCGAGCTCCTGACCCGCACCGGGGCACAGGAGGCGATGACCGGCGTGCGGAACGCGCGGGACACCTTGCGCGCGGGGTTCACCACGGTGCGCGACGTCGGCACCTACCGCGCCTTCGTGGACGTGGCGCTGCGTGACGCCATCGACGCGGGCTGGACGCCGGGTCCGCGGATGATGGTGGCCGGCGCCTACGTCAGCTGCACCGGGGGTGGTGGTGACATCAGCGGGCTCGCTCCCGATGCCGAGCGGCTCGTGCCGGCCGAGCTGCGGGTCGGCGTCGTCGACACCGTGGACGACGTACGGCGTGTGGTGCGGCGGATCCTGTACGGCGGCGCCGACCTGATCAAGCTGATCGCCACCGGTGCGGTGATGTCAGACAACGGCAACCCCGGCGTTCCCGAGCTGACGGAGGAGCAGATCCGGGCAGCCGTCGAGGAGGCCTCCCTGCACGACGCCCACGTGGCCGCGCACGCCCACGGCGCCGAGGGCATCAAGCGGGCGATCCGCGGCGGTGTGCACTCGATCGAGCACGGCTCGCTCATGGACGACGTGGGCGTCGCGATGATGGCGGAGCATCGGACCTGGCTGGTGGCCGACATCTACGAGGGCGACTACATCGCGGAGATCGGCCGGCGTGACGGCTGGAAGGCCGACGTGCTCCGCAAGAACGACGACACCACCGAGGCGCAGCGTCGAGCGTTCGAGAAGTGCGTGGCTGCCGGCGTCCGGATCGCGTTCGGGACCGACAGCGGCATCTACCCGCACGGCCGGAACGCGCGTCAGTTCGCCTACCACGTGCGACACGGCCAGACAGCGGTGGAGGCCATCCGGTGCGCGACCGTGCACGCGGCGGAGCTGATGGGCTGGTCGGACCGGGTCGGCCGGATCGAGGCTGGGCTGTACGCCGACCTGGTCGCGGTCGCGGGTGACCCCACGGACGACGTCCGGCTTCTCGAGGACGTCCGGTTCGTGATGAAGGGCGGAGAGGTCGTCCGTGACGAGCTCTCCGGGTCGTCCGCCTGACAGGAACCCCTACTGGCCTCTCAGGCGGACGACCCGGTGCTCAGAGGTTGCCGCGGAGCTCCTGCTCGCGCTCGATCGACTCGAAGAGGGCCTTGAAGTTGCCCTTGCCGAACCCGAGCGAGCCGTGGCGCTCGATGAACTCGTAGAACACGGTCGGACGGTCGCCGATCGGCTTGGTGAAGATCTGGAGCAGATAGCCGTCCTCGTCGCGGTCGACCAGGATCTTGCGCTTCTTCAGCTCCTCGATCGGCACCCGCACCTCGCCGATGCGCGCCCGGAGCTCGGGGTCGTCGTAGTACGCGTCGGGCGTGTCCAGGAACTCCACGCCGTTGTCGCGCAGCAGGTCGGTGGTGCGCAGGATGTCGCCGGTGGCGAGGGCGATGTGCTGGCAGCCGGCACCGTCGTAGAACTCGAGGTACTCGTCGATCTGCGACTTCTTCTTGGCGATCGCGGGCTCGTTGAGGGGGAACTTCACACGGTGGTTGCCGCTCGCGACGACCTTGGACATCAGGGCGGAGTAGTCGGTGGCGATGTCGTCGCCGATGAACTCGGCCATGTTCGTGAAGCCGAGGACTCGGTTGTAGAACTCGACCCACTCGTCCATCCGGCCGAGCTCGACGTTGCCGACGCAGTGGTCGATGGCCTGGAAGAGCCGCTTGGGATGACCCTCACGTCGGGTGACCCTGGTGGCTGCCGCGGCGTACCCGGGGAGGAAGGGGCCGCGGTAGCGCGAGCGGTCGACCAGCGTGTGCCTGGTCTCGCCGTACGTCGCGATGGCGGCGATGCGCACCGTGCCGTGCCCGTCGCTGACGTCGCGGGGCTCGTCGAGGACCGTCGCGCCCTGCGAGCGCGCGTGCGCGATGCACTTGTCCACGTCCGGCACCTCCATCGCCAGGTCGACGACGCCGTCGCCGTGCTTGCGGTGGTGGTCGAGGACCGGGCTGTCGGGGGCCACGCCACCGGTGAAGACGAAGCGGGCGCTGCCGGACCGCAGGACGTAGGACTTGGAGTCGCGGTTGCCGGTCTCGGGGCCGGAGTACGCCTCGAGGTCCATGCCGAAGGCGAGCTGGTAGAACTGCGCAGTCTGGGTGGCGTTGCCGACCACGAACCCGACGTAGTCCTGCGCGGTCACCGGGAACGGGTCGGTGCTCGCGTCGTACTCGACGAGGCCGACGAGCTGCTTGAGCTGGTCGAGAGTGAGGTCGGCCTTGAGCTCGTCGGCGGTGAGCGCGCCCCCGGTGGACGGTGTCTCGTGGGTGGTCGTCATGGCGCTCACCTTGCCGGGCGGCGACAACCTGCGCAACAGTACGGCGAATCGCTGTGCAATGTGTCTACCGTGGGAGCGGACATGGACGAACTCGATCGCAGACTGCTCACCTTGTTCGCGGACGACCCGCGCATCGGCGTCCTGCAGGCGTCACGCGAGCTCGGGGTGGCCCGCGGGACGGTCCAGGCGCGGCTCGACAAGCTGACGGCCTCGGGGGTCGTCACGGGCTGGGGGCCGGAGCTCTCGCCCGAGGCACTGGGCTTCCCGGTGACGGCGTTCCTGACCCTGGAGATCCGTCAGGAGACGGCCGAGCACGGCGGGCACGATGCGGTCGCGAAGCACCTGGCCACGATCCCCGAGGTGCTGGAGGCGCACACGATCACCGGTGCCGGCGACCTCTTCGCCCGGGTCGTCGCGCGGTCCAACTCCGACCTCCAGCGAGTGATCGACCTCGTGCTCAAGGACCCCGCCATCGTCCGCTCCTCGACCGTGATCGCCCTCGCGACCCAGATCCCGTACCGCGTCCTCCCGTTGGCGCACGCGGGATAGTCCCTGACGAAATGGTCGTCATCGACCCGGAAGAACGACCATTTCGTCAGGGACTATCGAGATCACTCAGCCGGGAAGATCATGCAGGTCGAGGTGGCGTGGGCGACCAGGCGGCGCTGGGCGTCGTACAGCTGAGCCTCCGCGAGTGCCGTACGACGACCGCGCTGGATCACCGAGCCCTCGCATCGCAGGCGGCCGGAGTCGGTGGTGACGAGGCGCAGGAACTTCACCGTCAGGTCCAGCGAGGTGTAGCGCTCGCCCGGAGCGAGGGTCGAGTGCACCGAGCATGCGGCCGCGGTGTCGAGCAGCGTGGCCATCACGCCTCCGTGGACCGACCCGATCGGGTTGTAGTGGCGCTGCTCCGGCACCAGCTCGACGTGGATCCGCCCGGGCTCGCCGCCGAAGTTCTCGAGGCCGATCGTGTCGGCGATCGGCGCTGCCGGGAGCCGCCCGTCGAAGAAGGCGCGGAGCTGCTCGAACCCGTCCAGCGCGGCGAGGTCGATCTGGGTCTCGGTCACGGACCCAGACTCGCCCATCTTGCTGGGTCTGTCAACGAGACTTAGGCTTTCTCCATGAGTCCCACTCCCCCGGCCTTGGCCTGGTCCGCCGAGAACTGCACGATCGGACGCACGATGACGATCCTCGGCGAGCGCTGGACGTTCGTGGTCCTGCGGGAGGTGTTCAACGGCGTACGCCGGTTCGACGACATCCGCCGGCACAGCGGCATCCCGCGCCAGGTCCTGAGCAACCGACTCGCCCTCCTGGTCGACCAGGACGTCCTCCGCCGCGTGCCCTACCAGGACCCCGGCGAGCGGGTGCGTCACGAGTACCGGCTGACCGAGAAGGGCTTCGACCTGTATCCGGTGCTGGTCGCGATCGCCGACTGGGGCGACCGCTACCTCGCCGATTCCGTGGGTCCGCCGGTGGAGTTCGAGCACCGCGACTGCGGGGCGGCCGTCCACTCGGTCCTCGAGTGCGACCACGGGCACCGGGTCGAGCGCCCCCGCGAGGTCGTCACCCGGGTCGGCCCGGGCGCCCAGCCCTACGAGGTCAGCGCGGCGGGCTGAGGCGCTTGCCGAACCACGCCTGCGCGTACGGATTGTCGTTGTAGCGCTCGATGTGCCGGTAGCCGGCGCGCTCGTACATCGCGATGGCCTCGGTGAGCGACGCGTTCGTGTCGAGACAGACCTGCCGGTACCCGAGCTCGCCGGCTCGCGCCTCGAGCGCCGCCAGCAGACGTACGGCGAGCCCGCAGCCACGCCACTCCGGGGCGACCCACATCCGCTTGATCTCGCCGATCGTCGCCCGGTGACGTTGCAGACCACCGCACGCCACGACGCCCGAGTCGGCTCGGACCACGAGGAAGTCCCCGGCAGGCGGGCGCATCGCCTCGAGGTCGGCCGTGAGCGCATCCCCGGGGTCGAAGCCGTCCGGGAACCGGCGGTCGAGCTCGGCGAAGTAGCGGCCCACGGCCTCCACCGCCTCGTCGGACGCGACGTCGACCGGCTCCACCGTGCAGGTCGCGGCGCGGATCAGGCGCTCGGCCGTCGCCAGCGCCTGGGTCAACCGCGTCCGCTGGGACTCGCCGAGCGGCTCGACCAAGGCTGCGGCGCGCACCTCCGAACGGTCCTCCAGGCGCGCGATCGCCCGGCGGCCCTTCGCTGTGGGTACGACGACTCGGCGGCGCTGGTCGGCAGGATCGGGCCGGACCTCGACCAGCCGTTCGCTCTCGAGCCCACGCAGCAACCGGCTGAGGTAGCCGGAGTCCAGCCCGAGGCGACGCCTCAGGTCGAGCACACCCGCTCCTTCGGGTCCCATCTCGAACAACAGCCGCGACGCCCCCAGGCTCCGGCCCTGGCCGAGGTAGGACTCCTCGAGCAACCCCACCCGCTGGCTCCACGCCCGGTTGAACCGACGCAGCACCTCTGTCTCCGCCATCCTCTGACCTTAGTCAGACAATGATCTCAGCGCGAGGGCTTGGTCGCCCATTCTCGAAGCCGGTTGATCCGCGCATGGAGCTGTTCTGCGTTCGCGATCGCGGCCGCGGGGCCACCCAGCTCCTTGCGCAGGGCGGCATGGGTGACGCCGTGCGCCTGCCCGGTGCGGTGGTGCCAGGCGGCGACCAGTCCGTTCAGCTCACGGCGCAGTATCGCGAGCTGCTCGTGCGTCGAGACCTCGCGTGGCGCCTCCTCGGCGTGGGACGCGACCGTACGACGCGACCGCTGCCGGTGGTGCAGGAGCTCGCGCACCTGGTCGGGCTCGAGCAGCCCCGGGATGCCCAGGAAGTCCATCTCCTCGTCCGACCCGACGTGGACGTCGCCGGCATGGCCGAACGCCGCCCCGTCGTAGACCACCTGGTCGAAGCGTGCCTGTGAGCCGAGCGCCTCGTACGACCCCAGCAGCTCGTCGGAGGCACCTTCCTGGGCGTTCGCCCGTGCCAGCAGGTCCTGCTCCGCCGCGAAGATGTCGTCCTCGTCGCTGATCGTCCGTCCGAGCACGTGGTCGCGCTCGACCTCCATCTCGGCGGCGTAGCCCAGGAGCAACGGGACCGAGGGCAGGAACACCGACGCCGTCTCCCCTCGGGTGCGCGCCCGGACGAAGCGGCCGACCGCCTGGGCGAAGAACAACGGTGTCGACGTGCTCGTCGCGTACACGCCGACCGCGAGCCGGGGTACGTCGACACCTTCGGACACCATGCGCACCGCGATCATCCAGCGCTTGTCCGACTCCGTGAACGCGGCGATCCGTTTCGACGCGGCCTTCTCGTCCGAGAGGACGATGGTCGGCGCCTCGCCGCAGATCTTCTTCAGCAGCGCGGCGTAGGCCCGAGCAGCGTCCTGGTCCGAGGCGATCACGAGCCCACCGGCATCGGGCACGTGCCGGCGTACCTCGGTGAGCCTGCGGTCCGCGGCCGCCAGGACGGACGGGATCCACTCGCCGGACGGGTCGAGGGCCGTGCGCAACGCCTGCGACGTCAGGTCCTTGGTCAGCGGCTCGCCGAGTCGAGCGGCGATCTCGTCGCCGGCCCGGGTCCGCCACGTGAGGTCACCGGAGTAGGCCATGAACAACACCGGCCGGACGACGTGGTCGGCCAGCGCGTGCCCGTAGCCGTAGGTGAAGTCGGCGGCGGAGCGAGGGACGCCGTCCGAGCCCGGGGCGTAGGTCACGAACGGGATCGGGTTCACGTCGGAGCGGAACGGCGTGCCGGTCAGCGCCAGTCGCCTGGTCGCCGGCTCGAAGGCCTCACGCACGCCCTCGCCCCACGAGAGGGCGTCGCCCGCGTGGTGGATCTCGTCGAGGATCACCAGCGTCTTGAAGCGCTCGGTCCGGATACGCATCGCCAGCGGGTTGACCGCCACTCCTGCGTAGGTGACGGCGACGCCGACGAAGTCCGCCGAGGTCTTGCCCGAGCCCGCCGAGAACGTCGGGTCGATCGGGATGCCGGCGCGCGCTGCGGCCTCGGCCCACTGGAGCTTGAGGTGCTCGGTCGGCGCCACCACGATGATCCGGTCGACGATCCGGCGGCCGAGCAGCTCGGCGGCCGCCGACAGGGCGAACGTCGTCTTGCCGGCGCCCGGTGTCGCCACCGCCAGGAAGTCACGCGGCATCCGCGCGAAGTAGTCGGTCAGCGCCGCGGTCTGCCACGCGCGCAGAGACGTGGCCGTGCCCCAAGCCGCGCGCTCCGGCCAGGCCGGAGTGAGGGCGGACGATGGTGGGACGGCCTCCGCGTCAGAGGAGGTCCGAGACGTCACTCCCCGCTGTCTCCATCGTCGCCGCCGGGCTTGAACGACTCCCAGATCTCCTTGCACTCCGGGCAGACCGGGAACTTCTCCGGGGCGCGGCTCGGCACCCACACCTTGCCGCAGAGCGCGACGACGGGCGTCCCCATCACCATCGCCTCGGTGAGCTTGTGCTTGTCGACGTAGTGGCTGAAACGCTCGTGGTCACCCTCGTCCGTGGGGACCGTACGCTCCTCGACACGCTCGTCGACGGCCGTGTCGGTCAGCGGGGAGAAACCGGTGGGAACCACTCCACCAGCCTACGTCAGTCGGCCCTCACTCCAGGCCTCGACGAGGGGCGTGTAGACCGATTGCGGGTCCCACCGCCCGGGGTCGTCGCTGGCCTTCCACGCGGCCGTCGACTCCAGCGCCCACTGCGACCAGCGCAGCGTCGCCTCCTCCAGCTCCTGGGACAGCCGGATCGTCACCGCGTTCAGGTGACGACGCTCAGGGAAGGGCGCCTCCCCCGCCGCCAGCTCCCCGAGCTCGGCGAGCCGCGCTCGCGCGGCATCGCCCATCTCGGTGAGGTTCGTGCGGAGGGTGGTGAGGTCGCCGCCGTCGGCGAAGAACACCTTCACCAGGGCCTCGTTCTCCCACGACGGCTGGGCGGACGGCGTGCCCAGCCATGCCTTCAGCTCGCGTCGGCCTTTCGCCGTGATGGAGTACACGGTGCGCTTCCGCTTGCCCGTGAACTCCTCGGTCGCCTTCGCCAGCCCTTCGGCCGCGAGCCTCTTGGGGTCGTCGTAGAGCTTGCGCTCGGCGCGGGGCCAGAACCAGTGCAGGCTCCGGCGTACCTGCTGGGCGAGCTCGTACGTCGTCCAGGGTCGCACCGAGAGCAGGCCGAGGATGGCGTAGGGCGTGGCGTCCTGCGCTGCGGTCTTGCGGGTCGTGGGCATGCCGCATCTTGACATGCTGCGTTCTGCAGTATCTACTGCTCCCGACTTACTGCATCCGACACTATCGCCGGGAGGTGGTCGAGCATGTTCCCCGAGGTGACGCTGCGTCACGACCCGCCACGACTCGCCGTGGTCGTCGCGCACCCGGACGACGAGACATTCGGGTGCGGCTCGCTGCTACTTGCCGCAGCGGCGTCCGGCTGGCGCAGCGCGGTGGTGTGCGCCAGCCGCGGGGAGGCGGGCGAGGCCGATCCGGGCACGGACCTGTCGTCATGCTCGCTCGGGGATGTCCGCGAGGCCGAGCTACGCGAGGCCGCCGGGCGGCTCGGGGTCGCGGACGTCGTCCTGCTCGGGTACGCCGACTCGGGCATGGAGGGAGCGCCACCGGCGGGCTCGGTGGTCGGCGCGAACGATGCCGAGCTCGCGGAGTCCGTACGCCGCGCCGTCACGACCGTCGAACCGGACGTCCTCGTCACGCTGGACGGGTCCGACGGCCACCGAGACCACCTCGCCGTGCGAGACGCTGCCGTCCAGGTCGCACGTGAGCTCGCGATCCCTGCGTTCCTCCAGTGTCTGGTCCGCAGCCTGATGGACCGCTGGGCGGAGCACATGAGTGAGATCGAGCCCGACCTGGTCTACCTCCGCGCGGCCGAGCTCGGCACCCCCGACGACCGGATCACGCTCACGATCGACACCGCCGACCTCTACGACGCACGCCTGCGCGCGATGGCGGCGCACGCCTCGCAGACGTCTCCTTACGCCGCCCTGCCGGAGGATCTTCGGCGAGCATTCCTCACTCGCGAGCACCTTCAGAGGGTCGGGTGAGCGCTCAGTTGAGCTCGGGGTCCACGGGCCGGTTCACGTGCCAGGCCAGATCGCCGGGCTGACGCCGCATCACCGCGCGCCACAGGTCGCTCGGGTCCGCCTGGAACGCATCCGGCGGCAGGGACGGTACGACGTACCAGTCGCCGCCCTCGATCTCGCCCTCGAGCTGGCCGGCGCCCCAGCCGGCGTACCCGGCGAAGATCCGGACCCCGTCGACCGCTGAGTCGATGTCGTCGGCCTCGCCCTCGAGGTCGACGATCGCGAGGCGCTCGGTGACGGGTCGGAGGCCCGGTGGTACGGGGATGTGGTCACGCAGGAGCGCGACCGCCAGCGCGCCCTCCGGAGAGACGGGTCCCCCTCGGAAGAGGACCTCGGGCTCGGCGACGATGTCGCCCCAGCCGGCGAGCACCGAGATCACAGGGACCGGGGACGGCCGGTTGATGACGACACCCATCGCGCCCTCCTCGTCGGCGTCCAGGAGCAGGACGACGGTGTCGACGAAGTTCGGGTCGAGCAGCTCGGGCGAGGCAAGCAAGAGCATCCCCGCACGGATCTCGACCATGCGTCCATCATGCCCGGCAGACGCGTCCGCCAGAAGGCGTCGCCGTCCGACCGAGACAGGCTCAGGCAGCCGCTCGGCAGCGCGCTCGGGCACGATGCTCGAGCGCGCGTCCAGCGCCGATCGTGGCCATGACGTCGGAGCTGCTCCGCCCGCTCGAGGCGGCGAGCAGGACGTGCTCCTTGGCCTCCGCCGTGCGCAGGGCAGCGGCCATGGCGTGGTGGAGCGGATGGGCGCGGTAGTGATCGAGGATCAGCCGGACGCCGGGCAGCTCCGCGGCGGTCTCGAGCCAGGCGCGGACCACGACGGCGTCGGGGTCGGTCGGGCCGTCCAGCAGGGCATGCTCGAGATGCCCCGACAGGCGGGTGTGCCAGCGCAGCTGGAGCGCGGCGAGCAGGGCGAGCTCGTCGTGGAAGGTCTCGCGAACGCCCCCGACATCCATGGGCAGCAGGCCGTCGCGGCGGGCGTCGGCGCTGGACGTCACGGTGCGGAGGATCTCTGCGCGGCGGTGGAAGGCGGTCCAGGTCATGGCCATCTCCTCTCTCGTCAGGGAGCCGATGTGTTCACATACCGATAGTACGTACTCACGGTATGTGAACGAGCAGCCGTCAGGCAAACCGCCTCGGGTCGGGGCGCGTCTGGCCAGGCAGCTCGCTGCGACTAGGCCGGGGCGGCGCGTCCTCGTTCGAGCTCGACCATCACGCTGGTCGACTTGACGACGGCCGTCGCGGCGACGCCGGGTGACAGCTCCATCTCGTCGGCCGCTTCGCGACTCATCAGGGACACGATGCGGTAGTCGCCGCAGGCGAGCTCGACCTTGGCCATCACGCCGTCGCGCTCGACGGCGACGACCACGCCCGTCAGCCGGTTGCGCGCGCTCGAGGTGCGATCGCTGCCGGCCAAGGAGGACAGGAACCCGGCCAGCTCGCCGGCCGGCAACACGCGCTGGTTCCCCCGGCGTTCGAACGTGATCCGACCCTCGGCCTCCCACCGTCTCAAGGTGTCCACGCTCACGCCGACGCGCTGAGCCACCTCACCGATGCGCAGGTAGTCGACCACGCGATCAGCCTACGGGCAGCGGGACGGAGACAGGGGCGGCGCGGACACGTCAGGGCTTTCCGAAGCCGGCCTTCTGCAGGACCTGCTGACCCGTGGAGCCGGTCACCAGGTCGATGAACTGCTGTGCGAGGTCGGCGTGGTCCGACTGCTGGAGCGTGACGATCGGGTACTTCGTCAGCTGCTGCGACGACCCGGGGATGGCCACCGAGGTCACCTGGTCGCCGGCGGCGACGGCGTCGGTGGTGTACACGATCCCGGCGTCCGCCTCGCCCTCGGTCACCTTGGCCAGCACCGACTTGACGTCGACCTCTTGGCTCACGGGCTTGACGGTGATGTGGTTCTGGCCGAGCAGTTCCTGGCCGATCTTCCCGCAGGGCGCGGTGGGGACGCAGACGACGTACTTGACCGACGGCTTGTCGAGGTCGGCGAAGGACTGGATGTCCGCCGGGTTGGACTTCGGGGTCGCCAGCACCATGACATTCGTCGCGAACACCGTCGGAGTGGAGGCCTGGGCGGACTTCGCACTCGCCATCGTCTCGGTGTCGGCGGTCGCGAGCACGTCCGCCGGCGCGCCGCCCGTGGCCTGCTGCGCCAGCGTCGCGGAGGAGTCGAACGCGAACTTGACCGTCACCCCGGAGTGCTGGTCCTCGAAGTCCTGGCCGAGCTCGGTGAAGGCTCCGGTGAGCGAGCTCGCCGCCAGCACCGTGATCGTCGTGTTGTCGCCCCCTCCCCCGCAACCGCTGAGGAGCGACGCGACGAGTGCGAGTGCTGAACCGGAGACGACACGGCGTGCGGTGAGTCGGAGCACGGGGCAGTTCTAGCACGAGGGCCTAGGTATTACCTAGGTGCTTCAGTTAACCCTCAGGTCGGCCGAGGCACCCGGGGGCTGCACAACCCCTAGACTGCGCCGATGACCAGGAGCGCCCGCGCCCGGGTGACGTCACCAGCGCCACACGTGTCCGGGACGGGGCGCCGGGCGCAGTACTCGGCCAGCACCCGTCGCGCCCTGGTCGACGTGGCCGAGCGGCTCTTCACCGAGCACGGGTACGCCGCCACCTCCCTCGACGCGATCGTGGCGGGAGCCGACGTCACCAAGGGCGCCCTGTACCACCACTACTCCGGGAAGCAGGCGCTCTTCGAGGCCGTCTTCGAGAAGGTCGAGTCGGCCGGCGCACACCAGATCCAGGAAGCGCTCCAGGGTCATCAGGACCCGTGGGAGAAGGCGATCGCCGGCTTGCGGGCGTTCCTCGACGTGGTCCGGCAGCCGTCGTACAGCCGGATCGTCGTGCAGGACGGGCCGTCGGTGCTCGGGCACGAGCGCTTCCGCGAGCAGGAGGAGCGCTCGACGTTCGCCTACGTGCTCGACATCGTGCACGCCGTCCTGACCGCCGGCGCCTGGGACGTCGACGACGAGCTGGAGCACACCTTCGCGCGCATCTTCTTCGGGGCGATGTCGTCGGCCGGCGCCTCGGTGTCGACGGCTGACGACGCCGACACCGAGGCACAGCGCGTCGAGCTGGCGATCGGGTTCATCCTCTCGGGCCTGCGGGCGCTCTCCGAGCAGGGCGCCCCGCTGCCCGAGCCGCCTACTTCTTGAAGAACGTGACGTTGCCGCCGTTGATCGGCACCAGCTCGATCCACGTGTGACCGGCCGGCACCGTCAGCTTCTGGCCCTTCTTCGTGGTCAGCGTGATCTGCGAGTCGGCCTTCTTGCCCTTCTGCCACGTGCCCGCGACCATCCGGCCGTCGTGGAAGAGCAGCGCGTTGCCCTTGCCGACGAGCAGCGTCTTGGGCACGTGGTTGCCCGCGGGGTCGAGGTAGCCGGCGTCTCCCTCACGCACGCGCAGCACCAGCACATTGGTGGCCGGGAACTGGTCACCGGCGGGCGCATTGCTGTTGAGGTTGTGGTAGCTGCCGTTGATGAACTTCCACTGCGTGGTGTGACCACCGGAGAACTGCGCGTTGATCGTGCCGGCCTTGACGCCCTTGGGCAGCTCGTTGTCGGTGCCCCACTGGAGGTAGTCCGGCGGCGTCTTCGCCTTGGTCTTGGCGGTCGTGGCGACCTGGTTCATGTGCACGAAGAGGTTGTACGGCGCCAGGCGCTGGGTCGAGCGGTACATCCCCTTCGAGCCCTCGCCGTAGAACGGGATGTGAGCGGCGTGGATCAGGGCGATCGTCTTGGGCGCAGCACCGCTGGTCACCATCGACGCGTGCACCGGCGAGACCACGTCGATGTCGCTGGCGCGCATCGACCGGATCGGGCCGACGTTGGCCGGGATGTCGGAGTAGTAGAACGCCGCCAGGCGGGTGAGCCCGCCCTCGACCAGCTCCTCCACCACCATGTCCGCCTTGGAGAGGCCGACCTGCGGCTGGCTCGACCCGGTGTTGTCCATCTTGGCGACCAGCACGGGGTGGTCCAGGGACGAGGTCTTGCCGTCGGGGACCTTCAGACCGGTCATGGGCCAGAACTGCGGAGCCGGCGGAGCACTCTCCGACTGGGAGGGATCGGCCCGCGGGCTCGAGCTGTCCGACCCGCCGCAGGCGGTCAGGAACAGACCGGTCGCGGTCAGGGCAGAAAGGAGCAGGGCTGAGCGTCGCACGAGTGAATCTCCATCGGGGGTGTAGACAAACGATCCGGACCAGTGTGAACGATCCACCTGAGCAGATCGTGAATGGCACGCCGTGGCTGTGACCCGGGTCACCCGGAGCCGACCGTCGGCGTTCAGGAAGAGCCCGAGCCTCCTGCGCTGCTGGACGCTCCGTAGTCCACCGACTCGAGCTCCCGATAGCTCGTCGGGTCGACGAAGTCGACGTGGACCACCGCGCCGCTCGGGTCCGGGATCACGACCATCAGGGCAGGGGTGGCGACCCCGGGCTGCCCGGACTTCGAGGTCTCGGCGAAGGAGGTCCGGAACACGAGCGGCTGACCGCCGTTCTCGTTCGGGGGCGCCGGCACGTGAGCCAGGACCTGGCTCTGCGTGGTCGCGTCGACCGACGACAGCCCCTGGTAGGTGACGCCCTTGGCCGCCAGGGCGCTGGTGAAGCCCGCCGGGAGCTCGGAGTAGACGTCGACGGACGACTGCTCGTCGCGACCGTGCGTCAGCACGAAGCCGAGCACTCCGAACCAGACGACGAACAGCACCACGCCGGCCACGAGATGCCACGGCTTGAAGCCGTACAAGGGGCCGTCACGGCGGACGTACTCAGGAAACAAGCTTCGCGCCTCCGTCGACGTACAGCGTCTGGCCGGTGATGTACGACGCCTCGTCGCTGCACAGGAACGCCGCGGCGGCCGCGATGTCCTCGGGGAAGCCGACGCGCCGCACCGGGTTGCGGTCGGCGGCGGCCTGGCGGAAGTCCTCCACAGGCACACCGACCCTGGCCGCGGTGGCGTCGGTCATCTCGCTGGCGATGAAGCCCGGCGCGATGGCGTTGGCGTTGACGCCGAAGGGCCCGAGCTCGATGCCCAGCGTGCGCACGAAGCCCTGGAGCCCCATCTTCGCGGCGGCGTAGTTCGCCTGGCCTCGGTTGCCGAGCGCCGAGACGCTGGAGAGGCAGACGACCTTGCCGTACTTCTGCTCGACGAAGTGCTTCTGGGCTGCCCGGGTCATCAGGAACGAGCCGCGCAGGTGGACCGCCATCACCGTGTCCCAGTCGTCGTCGCTCATCTTGAAGAGGAGGTTGTCGCGGGTGACACCTGCGTTGTTCACCAGGATGTGAAGAGCCCCGAGCTCGGCCACGACGCGATCGACCGCCACTTGGACCGAGTCGCCGTCTCGGACGTCGCAGGCGATACCGAGGTGACGCCGGCCGTCGCCCGTCGTGAGTCCCGAGGCCGCCTCGGCTGCCGGGCCCTCGTCGAGGTCGAGGACCGCGACCGAGGCGCCCTCCTCGGCGAACCGGGTGGCGATCCCCAACCCGATGCCGCGTGCGGCTCCGGTGACGACGGCGACGCGCCCGTCGAAGCGACCCATGTCCTGACTCCTCGCGGCTCGGGTGGCTCTTCCGAGCCCTGCGGCTCGACCATCGGCCACTGTAGAGGCCGGGGTGGAGCCGCCCCGAGTCCGGGCTCACGTGCCTGCTCGGGTCGGGCCGGTGGGTCAGGCGGTGGTCAGGCGGTGGGTCAGGTGGTGGCGGGCGGCTTGGTGGCCGCCTCGGCCTGGGCCCGCAGGCCCTCGATGCCCGTCGAGGAGGCGAACACGGCCTGGACGGCCGGGTCGTCCGAACGGGTCAGGGCGACGAGCAGCCGAGCGCCGGTCATGCCGGGCACGCGCCGACCCTCGTCGCGGTCCTCGGCCTCGAGGCGGTCGCGCATCGTCGCGCGGCGTACGTCGCGCAACAGCGCGCGCAGCCCCCGGGAGAAGCGCAGACCCTCGTCGCGTCGACTGCGGGGTCCGCGTCGGCCGCGACCTTCGTGGTGCTCGTGACTGTGGTGATGGTGGTGTCGGCGACCCCGGCGCCCCTTGCGGGACCGACCGCGCTCGGATCGGCCGGCCCAGCCATCGGCGAGGTCGGCGCCGAGGTTGGCGCGGACGGCGTCGCGTACACGGTCGAGGTCGATGCCGATGGCCTTCAGCGCCTCGCGGTCGTCGGCGTAGTCCGAGGCCTGGGCAGGCTCGTCCTCGTCGCCGGTCTCCGGCTCAGGGTCGACGTGGTGCTGCGCGACGAGGTCGCGCGCGGCGTCGAGGTTGACGCCGTGGTCCCACAGGGCGGCGTACGCCGTACCGCGGGGGTTGGCGAGCAGGCCGAGAAGGAGGTGGTCGGGACCGACCTCCCGATGGCCGAGCTCGCGGGCGATGTCCGTCGCCTGGGCGACGGCGATCCTGGATTCGGTGTCGAATCTGCTGTGCATGGGTGGTGCTCCTGTCTGATGTCTGGGTCTCCCGCAGCTTCAGTCGTCGGCGTCGCGGGAGTGCTTCTGGTGAACCGCCTGGCGGCTGATCTGCAGCACCTCGGCGATCGCCTGCCAGCTCCAGCCCTGCTCACGCGCGTTGCGGACCTGCACCGCCTCGAGGCGGTCGGCCAGCGCGCGGAGGGCACGGACGGCGGCGAGTCCCTGCTCGGGATCGTTGCTCGCCGCACTCTGGGAGAGCTCGGCAGCGTCGTTCACCGTGTCAAGTTAACCTGACGCCGTCCGGTTTGTCAACTTTTCCTGACAATGGTCGCCGTTCCGAGCCGTGTAACCACCCCAGATTGCGCCAGAACGCCTGAAATCACGCCCGGATCGAGCCATCTGGGGTGGTTACACGCAAGAGTCGGCCCCCGGGACAGGGAGGGGTGGGTCAGCCGATGGCGGCGCGGAGCCGGGCGGCGTACTCGGCTGTCTCGCCGTCGGCGTACTTGGTGCGGGGCCAGAAGAAGCCACGCAGGCCGTCACCCTTCGTGCGAGGTACGACGTGCAGGTGCAGGTGGGGCACGGACTGGCTTACGACGTTGTTCATCGCCACGAAGCTGCCCTGGGCGCCGAGGCCCTGGACCACCGCGCCCGCCAGGACCTGGGCCGCGGCCAGGAAACCGTCGCGGAGGCGGTCCGGGAGGTCGAGCAGGGTCACCATGTGCTCACGCGGCACCAGAAGGGTGTGTCCCTTGAACACCGGCCGGGCGTCGAGGAAGGCCAGGAAGTCCGGCTCGTCCAGCACCACCTCGGCCGGAGTCTCCCCCGAGATGATCGAGCAGAAGACGCAGCCGGCCACCATGCGCCCACCGTAGGGCGCGAATCCCGCACCGACCCGCACGACATCACTGACAGTCCTCGCGCGCGGTGTTCCAGGCGGGTTCCAGGCGCCTTCTACGCCAGCGGCGCGAAGCCCTGGGCGACCAGGGCCTTCGCGATCACGTCGTTGCCCGCTTGGGACGGGTGGGTGTAGTCGGCGACCACCAGGGTCCCCAAGGGCCGGGTGCCGTGCGGCCCGTTGAACGCGTGGTAGATGTCGACGCAGGTGAAGCCGTGCGCCTCCGCGGAGTGACACAGCATCCTGTTCCAGGCGTCGTGGAACATCACGGTCTTGCGGGCCTGCTCCGGGGTCAGGTGCGCCGGTCTCCAGCCGACCCAGTCGTTGTACTTGTCGATGGTGAGCAGGACCGTCGGCCGGCCACTGCGCCAGCCGGCGATCGTCGAGTAGAGCTTGTTGTAGACCGGACGCCACCGCGCGACCGACCTGTCCGAGCAGGTGCGCGTGATCTCGGACCAGTCCTGGAACGTGCTCGTGGTCTCGTCGAAGGTGGTCCCGCACGGCCGCTCGGCGTTCAGCTCGATGGTGTTGTGGGCGATGCCGACGATGATCGCGTCCGCGGAGCCCAGCTGCTTCTTGAAGCCGTGCAGCTCTGTCATCAGGGTCGGCAGATCCAGGCCGGTGTGATCGGAGAGATTCGAGGTCTCCACCTGCTGCCCGGTCGCATCGGCGAGAGCCTCGGCGTACTGGTCGACGAAGCCGACGCAGCCCGGGCAGTCGAAGGACGCGTTGTACGGGATCGAGTCCCCGATGGCCACGAGACTGAGCGCAGGGCCCGACGACCCCGACGACCCCGTCGCCCCGGGCGCCGTCGCAGCGGTGCTGCTGCTGGAGCCGCTGCAGCCGGCGCCCACCAGGGCGAGCACGGCGAGGGCCAGGACGGAGGCGACGCGCGCCGGGGCAGTCATGTGACGGGATCGCTCGAGCGGGACCTCCGGGTTGACACCCTCGGTCGTTCACACGCCGCCGGCACCGCCGTCGACCATCCGGGTCTGCTGGGCGCGCAACACGCTCTCGTCGTCCTTCGCAGACGGCTCGAATCCCGGCCCGCGGAAGGTCCGCAACGTCGGGACGATGAACCACACCGACACGGCGACGAGTGCCAGCACGACCGGGACGAGCACGACCAGGAGGAGCAACAGCATGGCGACCACCTCAGACGACGGTGGAGGAAGAGTACGCCGCCTCAGGCGCCGAGCGCCCTGAACGCCGCGAACACCATGTAGGCCGGCCAGAACAGGCCCTGGAAGATCGCGTACAGGTGCTCCCACAGACCGTCGGCCTGTTGCCAGAAGTAGAACCAGGCGCCGAAGACCCCGATGCCGTAGATCGCGCCGCTGCCGGCTGCCGTGCTCGTGTTGCTGGACGCCATGACGGATGTCCTTCCTCCCGTGGCCGATGCACGTCACGGTAGGGCGCGAGGTGGTCGGCCGGCATCAGGGAGGACCCTCGGGACACCCTCACGCCGGATCGTGCGCAGCCAGCAGGAGCAGGCGCTCGCGCTCGGGACGGCTGGTGGCCACATCGGCGGCGCGGCGGAACAGGTCGCGCGCGGCCGCCACATCGCCGCTCTGCTCGACGAGGTGCGCACGCACGAGGAGCAGGCGCGGGTGGTCGGCAGGCAGACGCGTCGCCGCCTCGTCGACGACCGCGAGCCCCGCGTCCGCCCCGTGCACCATCCAGGTCGCCACGGCGCGGTTGAGCGTGACGACCGGGCTTCCCGTGAGTCTTTCGAGCAGCCCGTACAGCGCCAGGATCTGGGGCCAGTCGGTCTCGTCGGCATGAGTCGCACGGTCGTGCATGGCGGCGATCGCAGCCTGGACCCGGTACTCACCGACGCCGCTGCCCATCGACCCGTCGAGCAGGTTCCGGCCCTCGTCGATCTGCGCGTGGTCCCAGCGGGTCCGGTCCTGCTCGGCGAGGGGGACGATCCTCCCGTCCGCGTCGACGCGCGCGGCCCGGCGGGCGTGCACCAACAACATGAGCGCGAGCAGGGCCGACACCTCCCCGTCCACGGGCAGCATCCGGTGCAGCATCCGGGTCAGCCGGATCGCCTCGGCCGAGAGCTCGACGCGCTGCAGGTCCCCGCCACCGGAGGCGGCGTACCCCTCGTTGAAGACCAGGTAGAGGACGCGCAGCACGGCCGGGAGCCGCTCAGCACGCTCGGACTCGGCCGGCAGGGTGAACGTCGCACCGGCATCGCGAAGGGTGCGCTTGGCGCGGCTGATCCGTTGCGCCATCGTCGGCTCCGGCACCAAGAACGCGTGGGCGATCTCCGCCGTGGTGAGGCCGCCGACCGCGCGCAGGGTGAGCGCGATCGCGGACGGCGCGGTGAGGACCGGGTGACAGGCCATGAAGAGCAGGACCAACGAGTCGTCGCGGTCGACGATGTCGTACGTCGGCGGTTCGGCTCGTGCGAACCGCACCTCGCGCTCGCGTCGGGAGCTCTCGCTGCGGTAGCCGTCGAGCATCCGCCGCGATGCGGCCTGCACGAGCCAACCCAGCGGATGCTCGGGAACGCCGTCGACCCAGTGTCGGTGCGCCACGATCAGCGCCTCCTGGACCGCGTCCTCGGCGGCGTCGAAGTCGCCGTACCGTCGCACCAGGACGGCGAGGACCTGCGGCGCGAGCTCGCGCAGCAGGTCCTCCCGGTCCGTGGTCACCCGGCGTCAGGCCCTCGTCGCCTGCTGGAGGTACTCCTCCATCTCGTTCGGGCCGAACGGTCCGTCGTCGTCCATGATCCGGCGCAGATGGATCGGCTGCTGTGTCGGTACGCCGTTGCGTCCGGGCACGGCCGAGACCAGGGCCGCGATCTCGATGGCCCGCTCCTCGGACTCGACCTCCACGATCTGGTAGCCGGCCAGCCACTCCTTGAACACCTGGACCGGACCGTCCGTCACGACCGGCGCCCCCCGACCG
>DATBDF010000013.1:0-17586 GCA_036270075.1 Nocardioides sp. | reverse complement strand
CCCACAGATGATCGCCCAGCCACTCCACGCTGAAAGCCTATCTCTCGCACTGTCAGGTCACGGCTCATTCAGCGGCTCTACGACGCGTCCGGCGACGCGCCGTCCACCGACCGCCCTCGAAGCTCAGGACCAGCGGCATGTCGAAGGTCTCGGTCAGGTGTTCCTCGGTCACCACGTGACGGATGGGACCCGACGCGACGACCCGCCCCTGTCGCAGGAGCATGGCGTGCGTGAAGCCCGGCGGGATCTCCTCGACGTGATGGGACACCAGCACCGTCGCCGGTGACCTCGGGTCGAGCGCCAGGACGGACAGCGTGGAGACGAGGTCCTCACGGCCCCCGAGGTCGAGTCCGGCGGCCGGCTCGTCGAGCAGCAGCAGCTCCGGGTCGGCCATCAGGGCCCGGGCGATCTGCACGCGCTTGCGCTCGCCCTCACTGAGGGTGCCGAACGTGCGGTCGAGCAGGTGGTCGGCGCGGACCGAGGCGAGCAGCTCGCGCGCTCGCTCGTGGTCGAGGTCGTCGTAGTCCTCGCGCCATCGCCCGACCACGGCGTACGACGCACTGACGACCACGTCGCGGACCAGCTCGTCGCGCGGGATCCGTTCGGCGAGCGCCGCGCTGGTCAGCCCGATCCGCGGGCGGAGCTCGAAGACGTCGACGGTGCCGAGCACCTCGTCCAGGATCCCGGCCACCCCGTCCGTGGGGTGTATCTGCGCGGAGGCGACCTGGACGAGGGTGGTCTTGCCCGCGCCGTTGGGGCCGAGCACCACCCAGCGCTCGCCTTCGCCGACCCGCCACGAGATCTGGTCGAGCAGCGTCGCTGTTCCCCGGCGCACGGTCACGTCGGCGAACTCGATGACCGCGACCATGAAACGCACCCTAGTGTCGCCCGTAGGGTCGTGCGTGTGCAGCCCGCTCTTCCGGTCTCGGCGCGTCTGGCCTGGTGGGGAACGGCGTGGCTGCGGGGTCAGGTCGTGACCGATCTCGTGCTCGATGCGGTGCTCCTGGACGACGCCACGCACGTCGTGGCCGGTCTGCCGGACGTCAGCGGATCGGTCCCGCTGGCGCGCGCTCTAGCCGAGCTCCGCATCTCCGGTGCCGCATCCCTCGGCCTCGCCCTGCCCGAGCCCGGGGACCCGGTGGGCATCGGCGGTCCGGCCGAGTTCAGCAGCGCCGCGCTCGAGTCGGAGGAGGCGGTCGTGGCGGGTGAGGTCGGGCTCGTGCCCCGTCGTGTCGGCGGAGCGGTCGAGTGGACGGCGTACGCCGCCTCGCCGCGTCAGCTCACCGACGTCGGCGAGGCCGACCGCGGGTTGCGGCGGGCGTTCCAGGAGTCGACGTCCAGCCTGGCGAGGCTCGACGTCGCACGATGGCGGCCCGAGGCGGCGGACGCGTTGATGAACCTGCATCGCCCGCCGCGCCTCACACCACCCCCGGGCACGCCGGTGCGGTGCGCGGACCTGGCGGCGCGGGCTCTCCAGGCCCGCGCCATCGTCGACCTCGCGCTCGAGGACGACGGCGGAGCCGTCAGCGCCGCCGAGGCCCGGGCGCGCCGCGAGGCTCTCCAGCCGCTCGGAGCAGCCGCACGTCGCGGACTCGTCGCAGCCTGCTCGCCGGAGGTGTGGCCGGACGACTGAGCTACGCCTCCGTCCAGACCGCCAACGAGTTGCCCGCCGGGTCCGTGAAGTGGAAGCGCCGGCCGCCCGGGAACTCGAAGGGCTCCTCGTCGATGGTCGCGCCCGCATCGCTGACCGAGGCGAGGGTGGCGTCGAGGTCGTCGCTGTAGAGCACGACGAGCGGGAGCCCGGGCCCCGGCGGCCGCTCGGGGTTGAGCCCACCGATCTCGCCCTCACCGCCGGGCCGCTGGATGCCGGAGTACGCCGGGCCGTAGTCGGTGAAGCTCCAGCCCAAGGCGTCGGCGTAGAAGGCCTTCGCGGCCGCGAGGTCGGGAGCGGCCAGCTCGACGTAGTCGAACGTGTGGTGTCGGGGTGCTGACTGGTCTTCCATGCGTCGACACGGTACGGACCACCACCGACAGTCCCGCGAGGTCTCGATAGCCTCGAACCGCCATGACGGACGAGCTGCCGGAGACCCTCCTGCTGACCGTCTCCGGGAAGGACCGCCCGGGGGTGACCTCGGCGATGTTCCGCACCCTCACCCGCGCCGGCGTCGAGGTGCTCGACATCGAGCAGATCGTGCTCCGACGGCGGCTGATCCTCGGGATCCTCGTGACCGCGCCGCGCGACTGGAAGAAGCTGCGCGACGCCGTCGAGGCGACCGCCGCCGAGCTCGGGATGCACGTCGAGGTCGACCGTGGCTCCGGTGACAACAAGGGCCGCCGCGAGGGGCGCTCCCACGTCACGGTGATCGGCGCGCCACTCAAGGCGGCTGCCATGGCGGCCGTCGCGGGCAGGATCGCCGACTGCGGCGCCAACATCGACCGCATCGAGCGGATGGCGCGCTACCCGGTGACCGCCATCGACCTGCACGTCTCCGGCGCCCACCCGGATCGGTTGCGGGCGCTGCTCAGCGCCGAGGCCGCCATCCAGAGCGTCGACATCGCGGTCCAGCCCGCCAGCCTCCTCCGACGCGCGATGCGGCTGATCGTGATGGACGTCGACTCCACGCTCATCCAGGGTGAGGTGATCGAGATGGTGGCCGCTCACGGCGGCCACGGCGCCACGGTCGCGGCCGTGACGGAGCGGGCGATGCGCGGGGAGCTCGACTTCGAGGAGTCGCTGCGGGAGCGGGTCGCCCTGCTGGCCGGCATCCCGGCCTCCGCGCTGGACGAGGTGTACGACGCCCTGGTGCTGGCCCCGGGTGCCCGCACGCTGGTCCGCATCCTGCGACGCCTCGGCTACCGCTTCGCGTTGGTGTCGGGCGGCTTCAGCCAGATCACCGACCGGCTGGCCGCCGACCTGGGCATCCACTACGCCCGCGCCAACGAGCTCGAGATCGTCGACGGGGTGCTGACCGGCCGCATCGTCGGCGACGTGGTCGACCGCCCCGGCAAAGCCTCCGCGCTCCGCTCCTTCGCCGAGCAGGTCGGCGTACCGGTCGAGTCGGTGGTCGCGATCGGTGACGGCGCCAACGACCTCGACATGCTCGAGGTCGCCGGCCTCGGGATCGCCTACAACGCCAAGGCCCTCGTGCAGGAGGCGGCGGACACGACCGTGAACGTCCCCTACCTCGACGCGATCCTGTATCTCCTCGGCATCAGCCGCGAGGAGGTCGAGGCGCTGGACCTCGAGCACGGCCTCGTGACGCCGGCGCCTCCGCTGGGATAGGTCCCGGTCAGCCCCGTCGCACGTGGAAGGCGAGGAGGCGGGCGGAGGCCAGCTCGAGGTCGTTCCACGAGCCGGTGACCTCGAACACCGCGACCGCGCAGGCGGGGAAGCCGATCGCCATCCCGCGCTCGGCCTCCGCGTCGCCCGTGCCGTCGTCGAGCAGTTGGGCGAGGTAGGCGATCGTCGGGTTGTGGCCGATCACCACGAGCGAGTGGACGTCGTCGTCGGTCTCACGCAGGAGGTCGAGGACGGTCTCGGGCCCGGCGGCGTACAGGCCCTCGGAGGCCGTCGGCTCCACGTCGAAGGACCCGCCCTCGGCGACGGCGAGCCACGTCGACGTCGTACGCCGAGCGGCCGAGACCAGTGCCGCCTCGGGCACCAACCCGCGGTCGGCGAGCCACCTCCCGACCTCGAGAGCGTCGTCCCAGCCGGACTGGGCCAGCTCGCGGGCGTGGTCGGTCTCCCCTCCCGGCTCGGCCCTGGCATGGCGCATCACCACCAGCTGCCGGACGGGCAGCTCGGACCGCTCCCTCACACGGGCACTCTCGCACCGGCTAGCCTTCCCTGTCATGCCGCCCGCGAGTCAGGAGGTCGCCGACGAGCAGTCGCCCGGGCCGTCGGGCGGTGCCTCGGCCCGGCCCGGACCGCTGATGATCATCGGCGGTGCCGAGGACAAGCTCAAGAAGCGCACCATCCTGGGCGACTTCGTGGCGGCCGCCGGCGGCCCCGATGCCCGGATCGTGGTGATCCCCACAGCGTCGAGCCTGGGCGACGAGGTCGTCGAGGTGTACGACGCTCTGTTCCGGCGGCTCGGAGCCGGCGAGGTCATCGCGTGCCGCCCCGAGAGCCGCGACGACGCCCACGACCCCGACCTCGTGAAGGTCGTCGACGAGGCGACCGGCGTCTTCATGACCGGTGGCAACCAGCTCAAGCTCTCGGCGGTCGTCTGCGGCACCCCCGTCGGGGACGCCGTCGTGCGCGCTCACCAGCGGGGGGCCGTCGTGGGCGGTACGTCGGCCGGCGCGAGCATCCAGGCCTCGCACATGGTCGCGTTCGGCAGGGGCGGCTCGACCCCCAAGCAGCGGATGACCCAGGTCGCCGCCGGGCTGGGCCTCCTGGACACCACTGTCATCGACCAGCACTTCGACCAGCGCAACCGCTACGGGCGGCTGCTGATGATCGTGTCGCAGTCACCTCAGCTCCTCGGGATCGGCGTGGACGAGGACACCTGCGCGACGGTCACGCTCGAGGACGGGCACGAGCTGCTCCGGGTGTCCGGGCGCGGCGCGGTGACGATCCTCGACCCGGCCCACCTGGTGACGAACGCCTACGAGGCCAGGCGCTCCTCCCCGCT
The DNA here is from genome assembly GCA_036270075.1 of Nocardioides sp. Taxonomy (GTDB): domain Bacteria; phylum Actinomycetota; class Actinomycetes; order Propionibacteriales; family Nocardioidaceae; genus Nocardioides. The sequence goes on along the minus strand of DATBDF010000013.1, from coordinate 12,949 downwards.
GCTCGCCAGCGGGATCGTGCTGCACGTCCTGCCGGCCGGCACGGCGTACGACCTGACCGCGCGCGCCCTGCTCCCCCGGCCCCCGCAGGTCTCGCCCCAGGACGCGGCGGAGCTGGCCGAGGCCCAGGCCGACCTGCGCCAGATGGCCCGCGACATCGCGGCCGGCGACGTGAGCCCCTCCCACCTCCGCAGACGCCTGGCCCGCACCCGCAGGCCCCGCCAGACTGGCCGAGGTCCCCACGACGACCCCGCCCACGACGAACAGGACGGACACACCCGGTGAGCGAACGCCCGACCCCCGACCTCGAGATCGTCGAGACCCGTGTCTACCGCGGGCCCAACGTGTGGTCCTACGACCGGGCGATCCACCTGGTGGTCGACCTCGGCGCCCTCGAGCAGTTCCCGACCGACAAGCTGCCGGGCTTCACCGAGCACCTCCTCGAGGCGCTGCCGAACCTCGCGCAGCACTCGTGCTCGCGCGGACGCAAGGGCGGCTTCGTCGAGCGGTTGCACGAGGGCACCTGGCTCGGCCACGTGACCGAGCACTGCGCGCTCGCCCTCCAGCAGGTCGTGGGGCACGACATCCGGCGCGGCAAGACCCGCGGAGTGAGAGGCGAGCCCGGACGGTACAACGTCATCTACGGCTTCCAGGACGAGAACGTCGGGCTCGCGGCGGGCCGGCTGGCGGCCCGCCTGGTCAACCACCTCGTCCAGGCGGACCCGGAGTTCGACTGGGACGAGGAGCTCGAGCGGTTCATCATCCGGGCCGAGCGGACGGCTTTCGGCCCGTCCACGCAGGCTCTGGTCGACGAGGCCGTCAGCCGCGACATCCCGTGGATCCGGCTGAACCAGTACTCCCTCGTGCAGCTCGGCCAGGGTGTCCACGGCAAGCGCATCCGGGCGACGATGACCTCGGAGACGAGCTCGATCGCGGTCGACGTCGCCTCGGACAAGGACCTCACCACCAAGCTGCTCGGTGCGGCGGGGCTGCCGGTGCCCAAGCAGGAGTCGGTGCGGAGCGCCGACCGGGCCGCCGCCGCCGCGAGGCGGATCGGCTTCCCGGTCGTCCTGAAGCCGCTCGACGGCAACCACGGCCGCGGCGTCTGCCTGAACCTCCAGAGCGAGGACGACGTGCGTGCGGCGTACCCGACCGCCGAGGAGCAGTCGCGGCGGGGCGTGTGCATCGTCGAGTCGTTCATCACCGGCAAGGACTACCGGTGCCTGATCATCGACGGGCGGATGGTCGCCATCGCCGAGCGCGTGCCCGCCTCGGTGACCGGCGACGGGACGTCCACGGTCGAGCAGCTGGTCGACCTCACCAACGCCGACCCGCGTCGCGGCGTGGGACACGAGAAGGTGCTGACGCGGATCAAGATCGACGCGGCGGCCGAGGAGGTGCTCGCCGGCCAGGGCCATCGCCTCGACTCCGTCCCGGCCCAGGGCGAGACGGTGAAGCTCGCCCTCACCGGCAACATGTCGACCGGTGGCATCTCCATCGACCGCACCTTCGAGGCCCACCCGGAGAACGTCGAGATCGCCGAGGAGGCGGCCCGCATGATCGGGCTCGACATCGCCGGCATCGACTTCATCTGTCCCGACATCACCGAACCCGTGCGCGACACCGGGGGCGCGATCTGCGAGGTGAACGCGGCTCCGGGGTTCCGGATGCACACCCACCCGACGATCGGCGACCCGCAGTTCATCGCCAAGCCGGTCATCGACATGCTCTTCCCGCCCGGCGCGCCGTCGCGCATCCCGATCGTCGCGGTCACCGGCACGAACGGGAAGACCACGACCTCGCGGATGATCAGTCACATCTTCAAGGGGATGGGCCGCAAGGTCGGCATGACCTCGACCGACGGCGTGGTCATCGACGAGCGGCTGCTGATCAAGGCGGACGCCTCCGGACCCCGCAGTGCACGGATGGTGCTGCAGAACCCGCGCGTCGACTTCGCCGTCTTCGAGGTCGCCCGGGGCGGGATCCTGCGAGAGGGCCTCGGCTACGAGCGCAACGACGTCGCGGTCGTGCTCAACGTCCAGCCCGACCACCTGGGCCTGCGCGGCATCGACACCGTCGAGCAGCTCGCCGACGTGAAGGCCGTCGTGGTCGAGGCGGTGCCGCGTGACGGCCATGCCGTGCTGAACGCCGACGACCCGCTGGTGCGTGAGATGCGCCGCCGCTGCTCGGGCCAGGTGGTCTGGTTCTCGATGGACGACCCGGGCTCGGAGGCTCGCGAGATGATCGAGGCCCACTGCCGCCGCGGCGGCAAGGCCCTCGTCCTCAACCCGTCGGACCGCGGCGAGATGATCGTGGTCAAGCACGGCCGTCGGGAGATGCAGCTGGCCTGGACCCACCTGCTCCCGGCGACGTTCAACGGCCGCGCCCGGATGAACGTCCAGAACTCGCTCGCCGCAGCCGCTGCGGCGTTCGCGGCCGGCGCCCCCCTGCAGGACATCCGGCAGGGCCTGCGCACCTTCTCGACGAGCTACTACCTCTCCCCCGGCCGCCTCAACGAGGTCGAGGTGAACGGCGTCCACGTCATCGTGGACTACTGCCACAACGCCCCGGGCATGCGGATGCTGGGCGACTTCGTCGACCGGATCGGGGAGTCCCAGTCGGCGTCGTCCGAGCTGGGCAAGCTCTCGCGGATCGGGGTCATCGCGACCGCCGGTGACCGGCGCGACGAGGACATGCGGGAGCTGGGCACCGTGGCCGCGCAGCACTTCGACGTGGTGATCGTGCGCGAGGACGACAACCTGCGGCGCCGCGAGCGCGGCGAGACGTCGACGCTGGTCGCCGAGGGCGTGCGGAAGGCGATGTCCGAGGGTGCTCGGTGCAAGCAGATCGAGGTGGTCCTGGAGGAGATCACCGCCGTCCGCCATGCCCTGGCGCGCGCCAACCCCGGCGACCTCGTGGTGATCTGCGTCGACCAGCACGGGCGCGTGATGAGTGAGCTCGAGAACTGGTCGAACCGGGCTCAGGCGGGCTCGGGTGAGAACCCCGAGGCACCCGCCGCGGACCCGGACTACACACCGGCCGAGCCCGCCACGGCTGCGACCTCCTGAGCGAGCCCGATCCCCGCCGCGGTGACGGGCGCGCAGCGCTCAGTCGAGCACGTGCAGCGCTCAGTCGAGCACCGCGGCCCGCAGCCGGCTCATCGCGTCGGGGATCTCGTCGCGGTCGATGCCCCCGAAACCGATGGCCAGCCCGGGTCGCGGGGGCTGGTCGCGGTGGTGGTCGCTGAGCGCCTCGACGCGGACGCCGCCGTGTGCCGCGCGGCGTACCACGGCCCGGTCGTCGGTGCGCGCGTCGCTGAAGCGGGCCGCGACGTGCAGCCCGGCCACCGACGGGACGAGCTCGAGCGCGCTCCCGATCGCGGCCAGGCCCGCGAGCACGAGGCCTCGCCGTTCCCGGTAGACCCGGGTCGCCCGCCGCACGTGCGCGGCGTGATGGCCGTCCGCCAGGAACTCGGCGAGGGCTCCCTGGGTCGTCAGGTCTCCCTCCCACGTGGTGACCCGCTTGGCCTCCCGCAGGGCCGGGAGCAGGGAGCGCGGCGGGACGAGGAAGCCGACGCGGAGGGCCGGCAGGAGCGACTTGGAGAAGGTGCCGACGTAGACCACGCGTCCGTCGCGGTCGAGGCTCTGCAGCGGCTCCACGGGCTGCTGGGCGTAGCGGTACTCGCTGTCGTAGTCGTCCTCGACGACGACCGCGTCGTGCCGGACCGCCCAGTGCAGGAGCGCCACCCGGCGCGCCATGGACATCGGTACCCCGGTCGGGAACTGGTGCGAGGGCGTCACGTACACGACCCGGGCGTCGGACGGCATTGCGTCGACCACGATCCCCTCGTCGTCGACGGGGACGCCTCGCGTCACCGCGCGATGGGTGTCGAAGAGACGCCGGACCGCGGCATAGCCCGGGTCCTCGACCCCGACGACGGTCCGTGGCGCCACGAGCACCCGGGCGACCAGGTCGATCGCCTGCTGGGCCCCTGCGGTGACGACGACGTCGTCGGGAGAACAGGCGACGGAGCGCGAGAGCCCGAGGAACCGCGCGATCTCGCGCTGGAGCCGGAACGAGCCCTGCCCGCCGTACGTCGCCTCCTCGAGCCGCGACCGGCGCAGCTGAGCCGACACCAGGCGGCGCCACACCTCGAGCGGGAACAGCGCCGGGTCGGGAAGTCCGATGGACAGGTCGTGGAGCCGACGGCTGCGCGGCGGGGTCTCCGCCCCCTCCTCGTCCCAGATCGGGAGCGGCCGGACGGCACCGGGACGGGCTCGTCGACCGGCGGGCGGTGGCTCGGCCAGGGCGACGTCGGCGACGTAGGTGCCCGAGCCGGCACGACTCTCGAGGAACCCCTCGGCGCTGAGCCGGTCGTACGCCTCGGTGACCGTGCCGCGAGCGACACCGAGCTGCCGGGCGAGGTCGCGCGTGGCCGGGACGCGGTCGCCGGCGGCGAGCCGCCCGTCGAGCACGGCCTCCCGCAGGGTCGCGTAGATCCGGGCGACCCGCGTCTCGGAGTCGCCCGGACCTTCCAGGGTGACGTGGACGTCCACCTCGGCCGTCGGACAGTCGGCGTGGTCGCTCAGTCCGCGACGACCGGCTCCCAGGCACGGGAGGCGACCGCCAAGGCGTTCCAGGCGTTGATGGTGACGATCAGCGCCAGCAGGGCGCCCACCTCGTCGGGCGACCAGCAGGCCGCGACGGCGTCGTACTCCGCCGCGGGGACGTGGGTGTCGGCCAGGCGGGTGACGACCTCGGCGAACCGCAGCGCCGCTCGCTCGCGCTCGGTGAAGAACGGCGACTCGTTCCAGATCGCGACCGCGTTGATGCGCTGCGCCGACTCTCCGGCGGAGGCGGCGTCCGTGCTGTGGAGGTCGACGCAGTAGGCGCAGCCGTTGATCTGCGAGGCGCGCAGCCGGACCAGGTCACGCAGCCCGGCCGGGAACCCCACCCGGTCGAGCTCACGGGTCGCGGTCGTGTCGAGGTGGGCCATCGCCTTGCCGAACGACGGGACGGCGGCGTCCACGTCGAGGCGGGTCGGGACCTGGTGGCGGGTGTCCTGCTGGGTGGTGGTCATGACTCCACCCTAGGCTCGATCCGGACCAGATGGATGAGCCAGTTCGGGGTCATCTCACTGGTCCACTCGGTCCTCGGATGCAGAGCACGCGCGCGTCTCCGGGGGGTCGGTTCCGGAAGGCACGGCGGGGGACCCGTGCGCCGGGCTCGAGGCGCCCGGCGTACCGCCGGAGGAGCCCACGGGCAGCACCCTCCGCGACCACGAGATCGGCCGAGCGGAGCTGCCGGACGGCCAGCAGGCGGCGGACGAGGGCGTTGATCCCGGCGTACGGCGGGTTGGCGACGACGCGGAACGGATGGCCGGGCCAGCGGAGGGCCTCGATGTCCAGCTCGAGCACGGCGACGCGGCTGCGGTCGACGGTCTCGCGCAGGACCGACGCGCGACCCGGGTGCAGCTCGACGGCGAGCACGCGACATCCGGCTCGGGCAAGGGCGCCGGTCAGGGCGCCGTCGCCGGCGCCGAGGTCGACGACCACGTCCCCGGGACGGACCGGCGAAGCGGCGACCAGGCGATCGGCGTACTCAGGCGTGAGCGGGTGCCAGCCCCAGAACCGGGACTGCTCCGGCCGCGGCTGTGCCGCGGCCACGGCGGACCCTGACCATGTACGTGACCATGCACGTGACCATGGCCGTGACCCTAGGCAGCGTCGGCCCCCTGAGGCGAGCGGATTTCCTCCGCGGGGCCAGCGACAGCGCGTCGCTCTCCCACCAGCAGCACGACGAGCGCGCCGACCAGGGACACCGCCGCTGTGACGAGCGCAGCCCGGTTCCACCCGTCCACGAGCGCACTCGTGGACACCGGGCCGGACGGTGCCGCGATGACGGCGACGATCGTCACGCCGAGCGCCGAGCCGAGATAGCGGGCGGTGTTGTTGGCCCCGCTGCCGAGACCTGCCTGGTCGGGCGGCACGCTCGCCACGCTCTCGCGGCCGAGTGCGGCGTTCAGGACTCCCGTGGCCGCACCCGCGAGCAGCAGGCCGGGCACGAACCGACCCGGGCCACTGCCGGTGTCGACCCCCCAGAGCAGCAGCTGTCCGGCGGCGATCACGACCAGGGCGATGCCCATCCGCGCGCGTCCGGTCCAGTGGTGGGGCAGGCGCCGAGCGGCGAGAGCGGTGACGATGCTGGGTCCCGACCAGGCCAGCATCAGCCAGGCCGTGGTGGTCGGGGGAAGACCGAGCGCGATGCCGGCGAAGCCGGACACGTAGGACAGCAGCGCGATGATGCCACCGCCGGTGGCCAGCGCCGCGGCGGTCACCGCAGCGAACGCCGGACGCCGGAACAGGCCGAGGTCGATCATGGCGTGGTCGGAGCGCCGCTCGGCCACGACGAACGCCGCGAGGAGGACCACCCCGGCGACGAGCAGGCCCAGCACGAGGGGGCGGGTCCAGCCGCTACGACCCTCGGTCAGCCCGGCGAGCAGTGCACTCGTGCCGAGGGCCAGCAAGGTCACGCCCGGGAGGTCGAGCCGGGCGCGATGGGCGGCCCGTGACTCGGCGCACCCGACCGCCGCGAACGCGAGCGCCACGCCGGCGGCGGCCACCACGGCGTACACGTCGCGCCAGGAGTGCCACCGACCCAGCCAGGTCGACAGGATCGGGCCGACGGCGATCCCCGCGCCCACGCTGGCCCCCCAGAAGCCCGTCGCCCGGGCGCGCTCCAGAGGGTCGGGGAAGGCTGCGGCCAGCATGCCGAGTCCGGCCGCGATCACGGCCGCCCCGCCCACGCCCTCGACGATGCGCGCGAGGACGAACACCTCCACGTCGGGGGTGGCGGCGGCCACGACGGACCCGACCGCCAGGACCAGCGAGCCGGCGACGAAGGCGCGGCGCCGGCCGAAGTCGTCGGCGACCCGGCCCGCGGTGAGGAGGAACGCCCCCAGCCCGATGCTCATCGAGCTCAGGATCCAGGTGCGCCCCGAGGGGCCCGCCTCCAGCCCGGCCGCCGTCTGGTTGAGGTTCGCGAGCGGTGCGGTGAAGGCCACGAGCACGGCGAGAGTGCCGAGCGTGGCGCTGAGCAGGGTACGGCGGGCGGTGTCCACGTCAACTCCATTTGGTCTGTTCATCGAACTATCGGTACGGTAGCAGATATAGTTCGATCACCAGACCACACATCTCACGGACGGAGACGCCCATGCCGCTCGGGACGGACTACGCCCGGCAGGACTGCTCGCTCGCACGCTCACTCGAGGTGGTCGGCGAGCGGTGGACCCTGCTGATCCTGCGCGACGCGTTCTTCGGCGTGCGCCGCTTCTCCGACTTCCAGGCGCACCTCGACATCTCCCGGGCCGTGCTGAGTGCCCGGCTCGAGGCGCTCGTGGCCGACGGGCTGCTGACGCGCAGCGGGAGCGGGCACCCGGAGTACCAGCTGACCGAGGAGGCGCTCGGGCTGTGGCCGGCCCTGTTCGCGCTCGGTCAGTGGGGCGAGCGGCGTACCAGCCCCGGGCGGCCGCGCCGCCTGTACCGCCACGTCGGCTGCGGCGAGATGGCCGGCGACGGTCGCTGTGCGACGTGCGGTGCCTTCCCCGGACCGGCCGACGTCGAGGTGCGTCCCGGACCCGGTGCGGACCCGACCATGCGGCACGACGCGGTCTCGGTCGCGTTGCGCGAGCCACACCGACTGCTGGAGCCGTTGCTGGCTCGGTGACCGGTCAGGCCTGGGCGGCGCGCACCTTCTCGCCCAGGCGGTCCGGCGTGTCGACGGTGCCGCCGTGCTCAGCGATCCAGTCGTAGGCCTGCTGCCGCTCGGCGTGACACATCAGGCCGACCACGTCGCCGGGCCGCGCCTGCCCGACCAGTGCGGCGAGGCACGCCACCTCGGTGGGGTATGCCGTCACGTCGGTCACCCCGACCCGCTCCGCGCCGTCGCGGAGCAGACCTTCGAGCTCCTCGAGCGTGCGCCCGCGCAGGTAGTGCTGCTTGTGGCCGATCGCGACCACGTCGGCGCCCATCGCACCGATCTCGCCGAGGCGTCCGATCAGCTCGTCGGTGCGGTCGCCGACGGCTCCCAGCCCCAGCAGCAGCCGCGATCCCGACGGCCGGAGGCCGCTCATGATCTCCAGCAGGGCCTCCAGGCCCGCTTCGTTGTGGGCGAGGTCGATCACGACGGACGCCTCACCGTCGGAGACCGGGACGCTGAAGATGTTCATCCGGCCCGGGTTGTGCTCGGGGCCGGGACGGAACGAGCGCAGCCCCTCGACGACTGTCTCCCGGGAGATGCCGACGGCCAGGGCTGCCGACGCGGCGGCCAGGGCGTTCTCGACGTTGAAGCGGGAGAGCCCGCTCAAGGTCATGGGGACCTCGACCAGCTCGACGAGCGGGTCGGGGTCGTTCCGGGGGCTGAGGACCGACACCCAGCCGTCGATCACCGTCGTGGCGCGACCACCCGAGTCGAGGGTCTCGCGGATCGCCGGCGAGTTCGCGTCACGGGAGAAGACCCAGGGGTGTGCATGGATCACGGTGCGCATGGCGTAGACGCGAGGGTCGTCGCCGTTCAGGACCGCCCAGCCGCGGCGGCGCGTGACCCGGGGCACCACGGACTTCACCTCGGCGAGCTGGTCGAGGGTGTCGATCCCGTGGAGGCCGAGGTGATCGGCGCTGACGTTGGTCACCACCGACACGTCGTTCCGGGTGACCCCGATGCCCTTCAGCAGGATCCCGCCACGGGCGGTCTCCGTGACCGCGAACTCGACCCCGGGCAGCGCGAGCACCCTCCCGGCGCCGCTCGGTCCCGAGTAGTCACCGCTCTCGACCAGCTCACCGTCGAGATAGATCCCGTCGGTGCTCGACCAGCCCACGACCTTGCCCGCGGTGCGGGCGATGTGCGCGATCATGCGGCTCGTCGTCGTCTTCCCGTTGGTCCCGGTCACGGCCACCACGGGGATCAGGGGCACGATCGTCTGCGGCGGCTCACCCTCGTCGGAGGCCACCACCCGCTCGGCCGCGTGCCCCACGGCGTCCTCGACGTCCTCCGCGGGCACCGCGTCGAGCACGGCGGCCACCGCCCGGCCCATCTCCTGCGCCCGGTCGCGATGCCGCCACGGGTAGGCGACCACGATCACGTGCGGGTCGTTGGTCGGCCGGACGCGGACGGCGAGTCGGACACTCCCCGACTCGTGGGCTATCGCCCGGACCAGACGAGCAACCGCGCGCAGCGCGAACCGCTGCCGGAACCCCGTGTCCGGCTCCCCCGGCCGAGCGCCCCCGAGCCCGATCCGGCGCGCCAGGCGCTGCGCCGTGGGCGTGGGGGCCGACGCCAGCCCCGTGATGTCGAGCGTGAGCTTGATGGCGGCGCGGGGGAAGTAGAGGTTCGGGCCCTCGAGGACCCGGAGCTCGATGAGCGACGTCACGCGCGCACGCTACCGAAGGGGCGCTGCCCCGGCCGCTCCCCGGGCGGCTCCGGCCGGGCGGTGAGCTGTCCACCGTTTCATCCCACCCAACGGTGGCTGCGACACCGGCGTGGGCGGAGGGGTGGTCGCGCCGGTGAGCTGTCCACCCTTTCGTACCACCCAACGGTGGCTGCGACACCGGCGTGGGCGGTGGGCCGGCCGGGGCGGTGAGCTGTCCACGGTTTCATCCCACCCAACGGTGGCTGCCACACCGGCGTGGGCGGTGGGGCGGCCGCGCCGGTGAGCTGTCCACCGTCGAGTGCCCGAGATCCGTGGCTAGCTCACCGCGCGCCGTGGCCGCCGGCGCCGGGGTACGACGCGGGCGAGCCGAGCGAAGAGCGAGTCCCAGGTCGGACCGAAGTCGGGACCCGGACCGGTGTACCCGCGAGCCGCGAGCGCCCGGTGGACCCGGCGTACCAGGGCGCGCGGTTGTCCGAGCAGCTCCTGGGTGAGCTGTACGTAGTGCACGTCGTGGTGGCGGTACAGCGAGTAGCGATCGATGTCGGCGAAGTACTGAGCCCGGTCGAGCTGGTGCTGCCGACCTTCGTACTCGAGGACGCAGCGGTACGTCGGGAACCAGAGGTCGCCATGGACGACGACGTCGCCGAGCTGGATCGGCGCGTTGGACACGGGCATGGGCAGGCCCGCGAACGTCACCATCGCTCGCACCTCGGACTCGGGCATGGAGCGCGAGTCCCCCACCAGATGGTCCATCACCCACGCGACCTCGGACGCGCCGTCGCGCCAGTCCTGCGCCCGCACCAGGGCGCGCAGCTCGTCGCCGTCGATGTGTCCTCGGTGAGCGAGCCAGTCGCCGACGGCGATTGCCTCGATGGTGCTCGAGCGGTGACAGAAGGCGAGGTACGCCGCGGCGGGAGTCACGCCCACGTCGTCGGTCGGCGGCAGCAGGACGGTGCGATGGAGGAACGTGCCCTCGACGGCGAGGTGCAGCTCGCCCTGGACCACGAAACGCAGCGGCAGTGGTGGGCCCACGTCGAGCCCCAGCAGCTGGAGCCGGGTCACCCCCGTCGGGTGTGCGTGGGGCGGGAGGGCGAGCCGCGCCGCCAGCACGGCGTCGTCGAACGTCATGGCGTGATCCCGGTGCCGATAGACACGCGGATGGATGCGGACGAACCGCCGACCCTCCAACATGCGTGCGCTCACTCCCACGGCCAGGGCGGTATCGCGGTGGAAGGGCCTGGTCAGGAGCTCGTCGGGTATCGGTCGCACCTCGCGAGTTCACCCTGGACCGGGCCTTTCGTGCCGGACGACGGCGAGGACCTGTGGACGACCGCCTGAAAGCGATCGGCGTACCCGCATCGCGCCGAGGCGGTGAGCAATCCACCGCTCCTGGCAGCCGAACGGTGGCTTGCTCACCGGCCCCGGCGTCCACCCGCCCGAGTCGGTGAGCAGTCCACCGTTCGGGGCGCGCAGACGGTGGCCGGCTCACCGCCCCGGAGACACCGGCAGGTCAGGCGCCCATCGCGTGGTAGCCGCCGTCGACGTGGATGATCTCGCCGGTCGTCTTGGGGAAGAAGTCGCTGAGCAGGGCGACCACGGTGCGAGCGGTGGGCTCGAGGTCGTCGAGGTCCCAGCCCAGGGGTGCCCGCTTGGCCCACTCGTCCTCGAACCGCTCGAAGCCGGGGATGGCCTTCGCGGCCAGCGTCTTCAGCGCCCCGGCGCTGACGAGATTGCAGCGGATGCCCTGCGGGCCGAGATCGCGGGCGAGATAGCGGTTGCAGGACTCGAGGGCACCCTTGGCGAAGCCCATCCAGTCGTAGCCGGGCCACGCCACCGAGGCGTCGAACGTCATCCCGACGATGCTCCCGCCGGGACCCATCAGGGGCAGCGAGGCGGCGGTCAGCGCCTTCAGCGAGTACGCCGACACGTGCACCGCCTGCGCGACGTCGTCCCACGGACCGGTGAGGAACTTCCCGCCGAGGATGGTCTCGGGGTTGCCGTAGGCGATCGAGTGCACGACCCCGTCGAGACCGTCCACGTGCTCGCGGACGGCGTCGGCGAGACCGTCGAGGTGCTCCTGGTTCGTGACGTCGAGCTCCAGCACCGGTGGCTCCGTGGGCAGTCGCTTGGCGATCCGCTTGGTGATGTTGAGCGCCCGGCCGAAGTTGGAGATCAGCACGGTCGCGCCCTGCTCCTGGGCCACCTTGGCCGTCGCGAAGCCGATCGACGAGTCCAGGGTCACACCCGCGACCAGGATCCGCTTGCCGTCGAGGATGCCGCTCAATTCACTGCTCCTTGTGGTGGGGAAACCGCTCAGTGGCCCATGCCCAGGCCGCCGTCGACCGGGATGACCGCGCCGGAAACGTACGACCCACCCGGCGACGCGAGCCACGTCACCGCGGAGGCGACCTCGTCGACCGTGCCGTACCGCTGTAGCGGCACCTGGCCCATGATGCTGGCCTTCTGGTCGTCGGTGAGCACGGCGGTCATGTCGGTCTCGATGAACCCCGGCGCGACGACGTTCGCGGTGATCGAGCGGGAGCCGAGCTCCCGGGTCAGCGACCGCGCGATCCCGACCAGGCCCGACTTCGAGGCGGCGTAGTTCACCTGGCCCGCCTGACCGGTGAGACCGACGACGGAGGAGATCAGGATGATCCGGCCGCGCCGGAGGCGGAGCATGCCCTTGGTCGCTCGCTTCGTCAGCCGGAAGGTGCCGGTCAGGTTGGTCTCGATCACTGACGCCCAGTCGTCCTCGGACATCCGGAGCAGGAGGGTGTCGGCGGTGATGCCGGCGTTCGCCACCAGCACCTCGACCGGCCCGTGCGCCTCCTCGGTGTCGACGAACGCCTGCTCGACGGCGGCCGGATCGGTGACGTCGCACGTGAGGTGCAGCGCCCCCTCGGGTCCGCCTCCCGAACGGGAGGTCACGGCGACCTGGTCGCCCAGCGCGAGGAAGGCTTCGGCGATGGCGCGGCCGATGCCGCGGGTGCCGCCGGTGACGAGGACGGAGCGCGGGTCGTTCACGCCGCCGACGCTAGCGTCATTCGTCCTCGAGCCGGAAACCGATCTTCATGCCCACCTGGAAGTGCTCGACGCTGCCGTCCTTGATCTGGCCCCGGACCTGGGTGACCTCGAACCAGTCCACGTGCCGCAGCGTCGTGCTGGCACGGCGGACGGCGTTGCGGATGGCCTCGTCGATGCCGTCCGGCGAGGTCCCGACGATCTCGGTGACGCGGTAGGTGCGGTTGCTCATGCCTGCGGACTCTACGGCCGTGGGCTCCGGGGTCGTCCGCGCCGGCGTTCCGAGACGACTCCCGACCGACACTGAGGCACCTGGAGAACCGTGAAATGACGACGAGTGCCAGACAGCCACGGGGGAAGCTTTCCGGCACTCGTCGGTGCCCACCAGCTCGGGGAACCCGGCGAGCACGAGGGCGATTCTTGCACGACGAGTCAGCGACCTCCAACCCCGGGGCCGGGCGAAATCATTCGGATTTCGTGCCACCGGGCAGTTGTTTGTCCTG
>DATBDF010000012.1:0-2158 GCA_036270075.1 Nocardioides sp. | reverse complement strand
CCGAGCGCAACACCGCGGTCCAGCTCGCGTTCTCCGACGGCACCTTGACCCTCGACGCCGGCTCCGGTGACGAGGCCCAGGCGAGCGAGTCGATCGAGGCGACGATCCAGGGTGATGACATCACCACCGGCTTCAACCCCCAGTACCTCCTCGACGGACTCCAGGTGATCGACGAGGCCGTCGTCGAGCTGGCGTTCACGGTCTCGACCAAGCCCGTTGTCATCAGTGGTTCGATGGGAGACAGTGACCCGACAGGTGACGGCACCGGATTCCGCTACCTCCTGATGCCCAGGCGCCTGCTCTCCTGACCCGACTCCCCGCTAAAGGAGCGATGCATGGAACTCGGACTCGTGGGCTTGGGCAAGATGGGCGGCAACATGCGCACGCGGCTGCGCAACGCCGGCCACACCGTGGTCGGCTTCGACCGCAACCCCGACGTCTCCGACGCGGGCAGCCTCGCCGACATGGTGGAGCAGCTGCCCAGTCCGAAGGTGGTCTGGGTGATGGTCCCGGCGGGTGACCCGACCCGCGGCACCATCAAGGAGCTCGCGGGACTCCTCAGCGAGGGAGACCTCGTCGTCGACGGCGGCAACTCCAAGTGGACCGACGACCGGTCGAACGCCGACCTGCTCGCGCAGACCGGCATCGGCTTCGTCGACTGCGGTGTCTCCGGCGGCGTCTGGGGCCTGGCGAACGGCTACGCGCTGATGTGCGGCGGCTCCGACGCGAACGTCGCGAAGGTGCAGCCGGCCTTCGATGCCCTCAAGCCCGAGGGCGAGTTCGGTTTCGTGCACGCCGGCCAGACGCCGGGCGCCGGCCACTTCGCCAAGATGGTCCACAACGGCATCGAGTACGCCATCATGCAGGCCTACGCCGAAGGGTGGGAGCTGCTCGACAAGGTCGACATGGTCGAGAACGTCACCGAGGTCTTCCAGTCCTGGCGTGAGGGCACCGTGATCCGGTCCTGGCTGCTCGACCTCCTCGTCGCGGCGCTCGAGGAGGACGCCCACCTCGACAAGATCGCCGGGTACGCAGCGGACTCCGGTGAGGGCCGCTGGACGGTCGAGGCCGCGATCGACAATGCCGTGGCGATGCCCGCCATCGCGGCCTCCCTGTTCGCGCGCTTCGTCTCCCAGCAGGACGACAGCCCCGCGATGAAGGCGGTCGCCGCGATGCGCAACCAGTTCGGCGGCCACGCCGTCCGCACCGAGGCGCCTCCCGGCGGCGACGCGTCGGCGGGCTGAGCCGCCGCCTCATCCGAGAGCCACACCCTTGTACGTCGCGCACCTGACGCTGGTGGACTTCCGCTCCTACTCCTCGGCCGAGGTCGAGCTCGAGCCCGGTGCCACCGCGTTCATCGGTCGCAACGGACAGGGCAAGACCAACCTGGTCGAGGCCGTCGACTACCTGTCCCGGCTCACCTCCCACCGGGTCGCTGCCGACGCCCCGCTCGTCCGGTCCGGGGCCGAACGCGCGCTCGTGCGCGCGGCGGTCGTCCGTGACGGCCGGAAGGCCGTCCTCGAGGTCGAGATCAACCCGGGCAAGTCCAACCGAGCGCGGGTGAACCGCGCCGACCTGCCGCGCGCCCGTGAGCTCGTCGGCATGGTCCGCACCGTGGTCTTCGCGCCCGACGACCTGGCGCTGGTCAAGGGCGACCCGGCCGGGCGCCGCGCGTTCCTCGACGACCTGCTCGTGATGCGCGCGCCCCGCCTGGCCGGCGTCCGCCAGGACTACGACCGTGTGCTCAAGCAGCGCAACTCGCTGCTCAAGACGGCCGGCAACGCCCGACGCGGATCCACCTCCGAGGAGGGGGCGTTGTCCACGCTGGGTGTCTGGGACGCCCACCTCGCCCGGACCGGGGCCGAGATCCTGGCCGAGCGGCTGCGGCTGGTCGGCGAGCTGCGACCGTACGTCGGGAACGCCTACGCCACGGTCGCCCGCGGAGCGACCAGTGACGACGCCGGCCTGGAGTATCAACCCAGCCTGGACATCGGCGACCTGACCGACCGTGCCTCGCTCACCGACCGGTTGCTCGCCGAGCTCGAGCGGCGACGGCCCGACGAGCTCGACCGCGGCGTCTCCCTGGTCGGTCCCCACCGCGACGAGCTGGCGCTCACGCTCGGCAACGGCGATCCAGCGACCCCCCGGCTGCCGGTGC
>DATBDF010000011.1:0-10315 GCA_036270075.1 Nocardioides sp. | reverse complement strand
CCCGATCGACCAGGGTGCGCTCGGCTGCCAGCCAGGCCTCGGCGTCCATCTTGGTCGAGAAGGTGCGGGAGTGCCGGGTGCCGTCGGCCATCATGTAGCGCGCCCTGTGGGTGACCACGCCCCTGCCGCTGACCCGTCGCTCGACCTCCCCGAACCCGCGTCTGCGAACCATGCCGTTACCCTAACCCCAAACTGCCCTAGCAGCGGGCACTCCTGTGGGGGACTGGTGGGGGAATGACTGTCCCCCATAGGCCAAATTTGGCACGTCTAGACCCCCGCATTTGAGCGTGAAACCGACTCCAACCCCCTGCTTGGGGCAAATTTGCAAGCAGGGGGTTAGGGGTTCGAGTCCCCTAGGCTCCACGTCCCAGGACCAGGCAGGGTCGATCCACGGCCTGTCGCTCGCCGCGATTCAGCCGGCCACGGCGGTCCGGATGTCCCGAGGGATCGTCAGGACCAGGGCTGCCGCGACCACGCTGGCGACGGCGCAGACCGCGAACAGCCAGCGGTACGCCGCGAGGCTGGGGGCTCCGTCGACGACCTGGCCGTTGACGACGTGGTAGACGAGCGACGAGGCCAGGATGCTGGTGCCCACCGCCGTCGCGAGGGTGGAGCCGAGGCTGCGGAAGAGGGTATTGAGCCCGTTGGCGGCCGCGATCTCGTGCGGCGGTGTGTAGGCGTTGATCAGCGACGGCATCGCGGCGTACCCGATCCCCGTGCCGATGCCGATGACGGTCGTGCCCACGATCACCTGCGCCAGCGAGCCGGTCAGCGCGATGCGCAGCACCCAGCCGACCGCGACGATCGACGCGCCGAGGGCGAGGGTCTGCGGCGCGCCGCGTGAGGCGATCATCCGGGCCGCGACGGGCGCGAAGGCCAGCATCGCCAGGCCGCTGGGCAGCAGCGCCAGACCGCCGGTGAGCAGGCTCGAGCCCAGGCCGTAGCCGGTCCAGGTGCCGGCCTCGATGAACGTCGAGGTCCCGATGAACGACGCGAACAGGGCGAACCCGAAGCAGATCGAGGCGAGGTTGGTGGTCAGGATCGGACGCCGCCGCAGCGCCGCGAGGTCGACGAGTGGCTGGCTGCGCCGCAGCTCGTATGCCGCGAAGGCCACGAGGATGACGACGGACGCGATCAGGAGCGCCCAGACGCGACCGGAGCCCCACCCCCACGCGTGCCCCTGCTCGAGCGGCAGGATGAGGCAGACCAGTCCGGCCGACAGCAGGACGGCGCCGACGACGTCGACCCGGCCTCCCTCACGGTGGTGGGACTCGGGCACCACGAACAGGATGCCGAGGAACGCCAGCGCGCCGACGACGGTGTTGATCCAGAAGAGCGTGTGCCAGTCCCAGTGCTCGGCGACGAAGCCCGCCAAGGGCAGCCCGAGCGATCCGCCGACGCCGAGCATCGCGCTGATCAGCGCGACCGACGACGCGACACGCTCCTTCGGCATCAGCGTGGCGAGCAGGCTGATGCCGAGCGGGATGGCGGCCGATGACGCGCCCTGGATGGCGCGACCGACGATCAGCCAACCGAGGTCGTGGGCCAGCGCGTCGATCAGCGACCCGAGGGTGAGGGCGGCCATGGCCACCAGCAGCAGGAGGCGCTTGCCGAACATGTCGCCGAGCCGACCCATGATCGGGACGCTCACGGCCGCAACGAGCAGGGTCGAGGTGAGCAGCCAGTTGGCGTTGCTGCCGAACGCGGCCTGCAGCTCCCCCAGCACCGGCACCAGGACCGACTGGCTCAACGAGACGACCAGCGCCCCGAGCCCCACGAACAGCAGCTCGAGGTTGGCCCGCCCGCTCGTGGTGTGGGAACGGACGACCTCGTCCTCGGGCTCGGCTCCCGCGGCCAAGGGTTCGCCGGTGGACGCGGTGAGCTCCGCGGGCTCGATCGACTCACTCATGCCTGGCATCGTACGTCGGAACTGGCACTCAGTGTCAATTTTGGCGTATAGTCCACATCGTGAGCTCCTCGTCCCTGCGCGACGTCGCCCGCAACGCGGTGCGCGACGAGGTCGTCCGCGCCGCCTGGGAGCTCTTCGCCGAGCACGGCTTCGAGGCCACCACGGTCGACCAGATCGCCGCCGCGGCCGGCATGTCGCGGCGTACCTTCTTCCGCTACTTCGCCGGGAAGGACGAGCTGATCCTCGACAAGCTGCTCGAGGTCGGCGACCGCCTCGCCGACGCCCTCGCAGCCCGCCCCGCGGACGAAGCGGCGTGGCCCGCCCTCCGTGCGGCCTTCGACGTGGTGGTGACCGCCCAGGACCAGTCTCCCGAGCCTTCGCGTCGACTGGGCCGCCTCCTCCGCGACGAGCCCGGCACCCGCGGGACCATGGAGGAGCGCCGTCGCCGGTGGACCGACACCCTCGGCCCGCTCGTCGCCGAGCGCCTCCCCGATCACAGACTCGCGGCCGGCCGGGCCGTGGCCGGCGCCGCCCTGGCCTGCTACGACGCCGCCACAGACGCCTGGATCGACGCCCCCGACACCCGCTTCGCGACCCACCTCGACCTGGCGATGAAGGCCGTCACCGCAGCGGCCTGAGTCCGCCCCGTCCCCGGGGACGTCATACGCTCGGAGCCGTAGATGCCACCGAACGCATGACGTTTGCGCGAGCCGCGACGTCGGGAGGGACGAGCGTGACGACCAAGAGCGACTTCACCGAGGAGGAGTGGGCGCGGGTCGTGCGCGCGCCGTTCGTGGCCGGGCTGGCGATCTCGCTGGCAGACCCGGGCGGCCCGATCGAGGCCGCCAAGGAGTCGATGGCGACGATGAAGAGCGCCACGAACCCGCCGAGTCGCGAACAGCTGCTGGCCGAGGTCGCCCTGGAGATCCAGGGGCAGCTCCAGCAGCGGCACAACCCCGTGAAGGGGTTCAAGCCGGACAAGCAGCAGCCCCCGGGCGAGCAGGTGCTAGCCGAGCTGCGCTCGGTCCAGGAGCTCGTGGCCGCGAAGGCCACGCCCGAGGAGGCCACGGCGTACGCCGGCTGGCTGGTGCACTCCGCGCAGGCGGCGGCCGAGGCCGCGAAGGACGGTGGCTTCATGGGCTTCGGTGCCCAGCAGGTCAGCGACCGCGAGCAGGCGATGGTGGACCGCGTCCGCGAGACCGTCGGCGGCTGAGCCCGCGCAGCGGCGGCTATCCGCCGTACGGCACGGTGATGATCTCGAGGTTGTGACCGTCCGGGCCCTCCCAGTAGAGCCCACGCCCACCGTCGTTGGTGTTGATCTCGCCCTCGCGGCGGTGGAACGGGTCGGCCCAGAACGGCAGGCCCCGGTCGACGATCCGCCGTTGGATGGCGGTGAACTCGTCGTCGCCGACCATGAAGGCGTAGTGCTGCGGGTGGGGGGCGCCGTGGTCGTCGGCGAAGTCCAGCGAGACGCCGTTGGCCAGGGTGAGGACCCGGAAGGGCCCGTACGACGTGGGCACGCCCACACCGAGGATCTCCGCGAGGTCCTCGGCCGCGGCGTGCTTGTCGGAGACGTGGACGATCGTGTGGTTGAGCTCGACGCTCATCGGGCTGCTCCTTTCGCGGCGTACCTGGTGCTGGGTGTGGTCCACCAGCGTCGCGGATGCAGGCGCCGGTGGCGAGGGGCAGGGCGTCCTCGGCCGCCCGGCCGGCCCGTAGCCTGACGCCGTGCCGACGGACGCCCCTGCCCTGCCGGCGCGGCGCGCCCTCGCTCCGCGCTACTGGGTCGGGCACCTCCTGGTGCTGGTGGCCGTGGTCGCCTGTCTCCTGCTCGGCCGCTGGCAGCTCGACGTGTGGCACGACCACCGCAGCAACAGCGCCGCGGCGGTCACGCGCGAGGACCCCGTCCCTCTCGACGAGGTCCTCGGGCCCGATGCGGCCTTCCCCGCCTCGGGGGTCGGCCGCCCGGTCGTGGTCGAGGGACGCTGGGACCCCGCCCGCACGGTGTACGTCGCGGACCGGCGGCAGGGCGGCCGGACCGGTGTCTGGGCGGTCACCCCGGTCGTCACGGCGACGGGGTCGGCGATCCCGATCGTCCGCGGGTGGACGCGCACGCCGGCGGACGCACCGGCTGCTCCCAGCGGAGCGGCCGACCTCGTCGGCCTCCTGCAGCCGTCGGAGGACACCGGGCTCCAGGACTCGGATCCACGGGACGACGTGCTCCCCGAGCTGAGCATCACCGACCTGATCCCGCGCGCGTCGTACGACCTCTACGGCGGGTACGTCGTCGCCACCGACCGGGACCTGCCGTCGGGAGCGCCTGCGTCGACCGGCATGGCGGGCCTGAGCGCGGTGACGCCCGCGCACCTGCCCGGCCCGGACGCCTCCAGCGGGCTGCGGAACCTCCTCTACGCGCTGCAGTGGTGGGTCTTCGGCGCCTTCGCCGTCTTCATGTGGTGGCGCTGGGTGCAGGAGGAGGTGCTGGGGCGCAGGAGCTCACCCCGCCCCCGGTAGGTTCGGGTCGTGTCGAAGCTCTTCCCGGCCTACCGGGTGCTGGCGATCACCGTGGGCATCCTGCTCGCGGTGTGCGCGCTGATCATCGCCCCCGCGCGCTACCTCGCCCCGGAAGGCTCCAGCCTCCAGCAGTTCGGCGAGAACTGGAGCATCCTGTGGGCCGTGCACGGCTGGGTGTTCATCGTGTACGTCGTGGTCTCGTTCCTGCTGTGGCGGCAGACCCGCTGGAGTGCGCCGTTCGCGTTCCTCGTCCTCATCGCCGGCCTGATCCCACTGGTGATCTTCTGGGTCGAGCGCGCCGTCACCCGTCGGATCCGCGAGGAGCACCCCGAGCTCGTTTCCACGGGCTGACCGGTCCGACCGCGAAGATAGGTCCATGACGACGGCGTTCGTGCTCGGCGGCGGTGGGGTGCTCGGGGCCGCCGAGGTGGGGATGCTCCGAGCGCTGTTCGAGGTCGAGGTCACGCCGGACCTGGTCCTCGGGACCAGCGTGGGGGCGCTGAACGGCGCGATGGTCGCCCGCGATCCCTCGCCGGCCGTGATCGGGCGGCTGACCGACCTCTGGCAGGACGCCAGCACCGCGCGGGCGATCTCCGACCGGCCGTTGCGCACCGTGCGGCGCGCGGTCTCGAGCGGCACCCACCTCTACTCCTCGGCGTTCATGCAGCAGCGGCTCGTCGAGGAGTTCGGGACGATCACCTTCGAGGAGCTTCCGGTCCGGTTCCAGGTGTGCGCGGCCAGCATCGAGCGTGCCTCCGAGCACTGGTTCACGTCCGGTCCGCTGGTCGAGGCGATCATGGCCAGTGCCGCGGTGCCCGGACTGCTCCCACCCGCCCAGGTCGGCGACGAGCACTTCCTGGACGGCGGGATCGTGAACTCCATCCCGCTCGGCCGCGCGATCAGGCTGGGAGCCGACCGGGTCTTCGTGCTGCAGGTCGGGCGCATCGACCGCCCGCTGAAGCCACCGAAGCGTCCGTGGGAGGTTGCGCGGGTGTCCTTCGAGATCGCGCGGCGGCACCGCTTCGCCCGCGAGCTCGCCGAGGTACCCGATGATGTCGAGGTGCACGTGCTCCCCGCCCGCGGGACGTCACCTCGCGACGACTCGCTGCTCGCCCACCGGGACTTCTCGGGCGTCCGCAACCGGATCGACGCCAGCTACGAGGCCTCACGGGACTACCTCGCGAGCCACCGGTGACCCGGCGATGATCTGGCTGCTGCGGCGGTGGGTGATCGCCCCGGCGATGATCCTGCTCGCGGTGGCGCTGTGGGTGCTGCTGCCGCTGTGGCTGATCCTGGTCGCCGCACTGGTGCCGATCCTCCCGGGCCGGTGGCGCCTGCTGCGCATCCTCTGGGTGTGCCTGGTCTGGGCGACCGCCGAGAGCGTGCTGCTGCTGATCCTGTTCGGGTGGTGGCTGGCCTCGGGCTTCGGGCGCCGCATCCGCACGCCGTACTGGGAGGGCCTCCACTACGACCTGGTGCAGGGCCTGCTGTACGTCGTGTTCCGTGAGGCCCGGCGGGTGCTCGCCCTGCGCATCGAGACCGAAGGGGAGAGTCCGGATGCGTATCCGGGCCGACCGCTGATCGTCGCGTGCCGCCACGCCGGCCCGGGCGACTCGTTCACGCTGATCCACGCGCTCATGCACTGGTACGACCGCGAGCCCCGCGTCGTCCTCAAGGACACGCTCGCCTGGGACCCCGCCGTCGACGTCGTGATGAACCGCATCCCGTCGAGCTTCGTCTCGCCGAGCAAGGGCGGGCGCGACTTCGAGTCACAGATCGCCGACCTCGCGCGCAACCTCGACGAGAACGACGCCTTCGTGATCTTCCCGGAGGGAGGCAACTTCACGCCTGCCCGACGGCAGCGTGGCATCGATCGCCTCCGGAAGCTGGGGCTCGAGCGGATGGCACGCCGGGCCGAGCGGATGACCCACGTGCTCGCCCCCCGACCCGGGGGACTACTGGCCGCCCTGGACTCAGCTCCCGACGCGGACGTCGTGCTCGTGGCCCACACCGGTCTCGACCACATGCTCACCGTCGGCGACGTGTGGCGCGAGCTGCCCATGGACAAGGTGATCGTGATGCGGTGGTGGCAGGTGCCCCGCGACGAGATCCCCGCCGAGCGGGAAGCCCGCATCGAGTGGCTCTTCTCGTGGTGGGAGCGGATCGACGCGTGGATCGACGAGCACCAGCCCCAGGATCTCGGCCGCCGACGCCGGTGGCGTCGGCGTACGGCGCCGGTCCCCTAGGACTTCTTCGCCGCCTCACCGAGGTCGACGACCTCTGCCGGGTCGTCCGGAGTGGTCACGTCGTGCGACTCCTCGGCTGCGTCGGCCAGCGCCTCGTCGGGTCCGGCCCCGCCCTCGTCCGCCGCGGCGTCGCCGATCGGAGTGTCGGTGGCGCGCGGCCCGGGCGGAGGCGTCGGGGTGTACGACGACTGCCAGTTGTCCTTGTCGCCGGAGCGGAGCTTGGAGGCGATGAACCCGAGGGCCGCCACGATCGCGCCGAAGATCAAGAAGTTGCGGACGCGGTGCTTCTTCTTCGTCGTCCCGTTGAGCTCCGCGGACTTGGCGGCTGCTGCTTCCTTGCCCTCGGCTGCCTTCTCGGCGGCCAGGTCGGCGGCGGCGGCCACCTTCTCGGCCGCGATCGCGGCTCCCGCTGCGATCAGCGGCACCACCTTGTCCCGAGCCTCCGTCAGCGCCGGGACGGCCTGGTCGCGGGCGTCGGTCAGCGCCGTACCGGCGGCGTCCCGCGCGTCCGCCAGCATCGGCCCGGCCTTCTCCTGCGCGGTCTCGACCGCCGCTTCGACATAGTCGGCGGCCTGTTCCATCAGCGTGCTGTTGCGTCGGATGCCCATGGCGACTTCCTCTCGTCTAGTCTTCCTATCCCACCACGGTCCCTCCGTACCCAACAGCCCGGTCCCCACCACGGACCTGCGGGTCTCGCCGTGTTGCCGCCCGTGGGAGGATCGCTCTGCACGAGCACGCAGACGCGAGAGGCAGACATGGCTGACCAGCAGGCCGTCCTGAAGACCAACCGGGGCGACATCACGATCAACCTGTTCCCGAACCACGCTCCGGAGACCGTCGCGAACTTCGTCGGCCTCGCCGAGGGCACCAAGGAGTACCGCGACGACGCCGGACGCAGCGGCGAGCGCTACTACGACGGACTGACCTTCCACCGCATCATCGACGGCTTCATGATCCAGGGCGGCTGCCCGCTCGGCACGGGCACCGGAGGTCCTGGCTACACGTTCAAGGACGAGCCGCACCCCGAGCTGGTCTTCGACCGGCCCTATCTTCTGGCCATGGCGAACGCCGGTCCGGGCACCAACGGCTCGCAGTTCTTCATCACCGTCGGCCCGGCGACCTGGCTGAACTTCAAGCACACGATCTTCGGCGAGGTCGCCGACCAGGCCTCCCGTGACGTCGTCGACGCGATCGGCACCACGGCGACCGGCCCGGGTGACCGGCCGATCGAGCCGGTGGTCATCGAGTCCGTCGAGGTCCTGGGCTCCTGAGCACGCCCGAGGGTCCCGGCACGGGGACGCCGACGCCGGCGGAGGAGCCGGCCGGTGCCCCCACCTGCTACCGCCACCCCGACCGCGAGACCTACATCCGCTGTCAACGGTGCGGGAAGCCGATCTGCCCCGACTGCATGAACGACGCATCGGTCGGGTTCCACTGCCCGGACTGCGTCGCCGAGGCCGCCCGGACGACGCGGCAGGCACGCACGCCGTACGGCGGCCTGCGCGCGTCCCGGCATGGCGTCGTCTCGCTCACGCTGATCGCGGTCAACGCGTTCGTCTGGGTGCTGATCGTGGTGACCGGCTGGGCCAACAGCCCCTGGGTCTACCGCCTGGCGCTGATCCCGCAGGGTCAGTGCACGCTCGGTGACGGTCGGTACTTCCCGGGGGTCACCAGCGCGCAGCTCTGTGCCCTGCACCCGGGGGGCGGCACCACCTGGTACGAGGGTGTGGCCACCGGAGCCTGGTGGCAGCCGCTGACGTCGATGTTCACCCAGGTGGAGCTCCTGCACATCGGGTTCAACATGATCGCGCTGTGGGTGCTCGGCCCCCAGCTGGAGCTGGTGCTCGGCCGGCTGCGGTACACGAGCCTGTACCTGCTCTCCGGGCTGGTCGGCTCCGCGGTCGTCTACTGGTTCTCCGACCCGACCACTCCCACCCTGGGTGCCTCGGGGGCGATCTTCGGCCTGATGGGCGCGCTCCTCGTGCTCGCGCTCAAGGTCGGCTCCGACCTCAACCAGCTGCTGATGTGGATCGGGATCAACTTCGCCCTGACGTTCTTCGCCAACGCCAACATCTCGTGGCAGGGCCACCTGGGCGGGTTCGTGGGCGGGATGGTGCTGGCCGCGATCCTGGCCTATGCCCCGCGGAACAACCGCCCGGCCTGGCAGGCAGCGGGTTTCGCCGGGGTCGCCGTCCTCGTGGTGCTGGCGTTCCTGGTCAGGACCGCAGCCCTCACCTGAGGCGGGGTTGTCCCCAGGTGTGGACAGACCTGGGGAGAACTACACCGATGTGATTATCCACAGGTCACTGCACAGGCTGCGGAGAACGAGCCCCGGGGTGCGCGAGCAGGCTCGCGTCGAGGGGCTCAGGCTCACTCCCACCGCGTCGCGTACGAGAAACCGACCGCCATGAAGGCGATGCCGACCACGAGGTTCCACTGGTCGAGGTCGTTGAAGATCGGCACCTTGTGCAGGTTGTCGCCGGAGATGACGTAGAAGGTGCAGATCCAGACCAGGCCCAGCAGGAAGCAGGCGAGCATCCCCACGACGACGCCGCGTCCCCGGCCGAGCGGGGTGCTCGGGTGGGCGGCGACCAGCAGGCCGAGGAAGAACAGCCCGAACCCCACGACGTAGTTCCACTTGCCCATGTCGCCCATGAACGCCGGACCGCCGGGCTTCTCGAGCGGGATCGTGTTGGGGTCGGGGCGGACGACGACGTAGTAGAAGACGATCCACGCGATCCCGACCACCATCATCACCAAGGCCACGATGAAGCGGACGCTGAACAGGGGCCCGCGGTCGGGGTCGACGAACGACGACTGCTTGGCCTTCAACTTGGCCACGCAGGCCTCCTTCACGCATGTGGCGCCGCGTCTCACGATCGCCGTCCCTCACAGGTCGCGGGCTACCTTAGTCGGCATGACGCCGCCACCCCACCCGAGGGACGACGGGCGGGAGGACGTGACGTCGCCCGTCCGCTCGCGCCGTTCCTGGGCCTGGCGCGTCGCGACGCCCCTGGTGGGGCTGCTCAGCGGGGCGCTCTTCGTGGTCAGCGCGCACAGCAGCGAGGGGACCGACCTGCGGCCCGGCCGGTTCACCGACCTGGCCTCGATGGTCCAGTACGACGCGAACAACGTGGAAGCACTGAAGCAGCGGGCCGCCGACCTCAGGGAACAGGTCTCCCGGCTCAGCAGCTCGGTCGACAACCGTCAGGTCCGTAAGTACAACCGCCAGGCGACGTCGATGAAGGCCCCGGCCGGGCTCAGCCCCGTGTCCGGCACGGGTGTCACGGTGACGCTGTCCGATGCTCCCCAGAGCACGGGCCAGGAGACACCGGACACGGTCGACAACCCGAACCTGCTGCTCGTGCACCAGCAGGACATCCAGGCCGTGGTCAACGCGATGTGGAAGGGCGGCGCCGTCGCCGTCACGATCCAGGGGCAGCGCGTGGTGAGCACGACCGGCATCCGCTGCATCGGCAACTCGGTCCAGCTCCAGGGCGTGCCGTACAGCCAGCCCTACGTGATCTCGGCCGTCGGTGACCCGGCGACTCTCACTGACGCCATCGCGCGTGACCCGTACCTCCAGGTGTACCGGGCCGACGCCGCGGATCCCGACATCGCGGTCGGCTGGGACGAGCAGGTCGAG
>DATBDF010000010.1:0-23543 GCA_036270075.1 Nocardioides sp. | reverse complement strand
CACCGCGGGCGATCAGCGCGACCTCGTGGCCCGACTGGTGGAGGCGAGCGCCGATGCTCCCACCGATGCCACCGGCTCCCAGCACCACCACGCGCACCGGCCCAGCCTAGGAACCGGAATGCGGGACGAGCTCGCAGGGTTGCCCTGGCATGACGCTCGGAGCCTGGGTGCTCGTCGGCGCCGTCGTGGTGGCGGCGGTGATCGGTGCCTGGTGGACGATGACGAACGGCGTGTTCCGCGGGACTCGTCGGGTGCGGGGGACGTCGCGGGACGGTGGTGTCGAGACGGCCGTAGGGCGGGCTCCTCGACCGCAGGTCGAGCCGAGCGTGCTGGGCGGCACGGCGTACGAGGATCGGCGGGGGGAGCGGGCGACGTTGTTGCAGTTCTCGTCAGCCTTCTGTGCCCCGTGTCGCGCGACGCGGCACGTGCTCGCCGGCGTTGCCGACGCCGTTCCCGGGGTCAGCCATGTCGAGATCGACGCGGAGCACCACCTCGACCTCGTGCGGAGGCTCGACGTCCTCCGGACGCCGACGACCCTCGTCCTGGACGCCGAGGGTCGCGAGGTGAGTCGAGCGGCCGGCACGCCGCGGGCCTCGCAGGTGCTCGCTGCCCTCGAGGGCGGGGTCGCGTGATGTCCACGATCCGGATGGACGTCTCGCATGTCGGACGCCTCGGTGGTTCGGCGTACGGCGGGCTGCCTACAGTTCCGGTCATGACCACGACGCTTCTGACGCGGCGGCGCGCTGTCGACCACTGCCGCGTGCACTCGTCGCTGTGTCGGATGCGCTGACGACGTCCGTCGTCCCGCCACGGGCGGCCCCTTCGACGGACCAACCCCCCGTTCGTCGCCGTCAGGAGATCCGTGTCCACTGCCACCACCTCGTCAGCCACCGCCACCGGCATCGACCCGCGCGGAGCGCGGTTCGCCGCGGCGTTGACGTCGGTCGTGCTCGCACTGGTGCTGGTGACGCCCAGGCCGCTGTCCGTGTTCCTCCTCGCGGTGCAGGCCGGGGTCTTCGCGGTCGGCGCCTCGCGCGGCGTCCAGCACACGCCGTACGCGGTCGTGTTCCGGCGCCTGGTCCGGCCCCGGCTCGGGCCGCCTGGTGAGCTCGAGGACGCACGACCGCCGCGCTTCGCGCAGGCCGTGGGCCTGGTCTTCGCCGGCGTCGGCCTCGTCGGCTTCCTGGCAGGGTCGCCCGTGGTCGCCCTGCTCGCCACCGGGCTCGCGCTCGTGGCGGCACTGCTCAACGCGACCGTCGGGCTCTGCCTGGGTTGCGAGATGTACCTGATCCTGCGGCGGGCCACCGCCCGCTGACCGTCATGAACCAGCGCCGGGACCCGGCGTACAGAAAGGTAGAAACAGCATGAGCCGCGACACTGCTCTGGTCTCCGCATCGTGGGTGGAGGACCATCTCGACGACCCGAAGGTCGTTCTCGTCGAGGTCGACGAGGACACAGCCGCCTACGACAAGGGACACATCAAGGGCGCCATCAAGCTGGACTGGACCACCGACCTCCAGGACCAGGTACGCCGCGACTTCGTGAGCAAGGCGCAGTTCGAGGCCCTGCTGTCCTCGCGTGGCGTGGCCAACGACGACACCGTCGTGCTGTACGGCGGCAACAACAACTGGTTCGCGGCCTACGCGTACTGGTACTTCAAGCTGTACGGTCACCAGGACGTCAAGCTCCTCGACGGGGGTCGCAAGAAGTGGGAGCTCGACAGCCGTGAGCTGACCGACGAGCTGCCCTCGCGTGCGGGCACGACGTACACCGCGGGCGAGCAGGACAAGAGCATCCGCGCCTTCCGTGACGAGGTCGTCCAGGCGATCGGCGTGAAGAACCTGGTCGACGTACGCTCGCCCGACGAGTACGCCGGCCGGTTGATGGCCCCGGCACACCTGCCGCAGGAGCAGGCGCAGCGCGCCGGCCACATCCCGACGGCCGCGAACGTGCCGTGGAGCAAGGCCGCCAACGACGACGGGACGTTCAAGTCCGACGACGAGCTCAAGGAGCTCTACAGCGACGCCGGGGTCGACTGGAGCAAGGACACGATCGCCTACTGCCGCATCGGCGAGCGGTCGTCGCACACGTGGTTCGTCTTCCACGAGCTGCTCGACGAGGCCAACGTGAAGAACTACGACGGCTCGTGGACCGAGTACGGCTCGCTGGTCGGCGTACCGGTGGTGCTCGGTGACGAGCGCGGAGAGGCCGACGCCTGATGTGCGGAGCAACAGCGGGTGGGCTCTCCCTCGACGGCGTCGACGTGGCCAAGGAGGCCGTGGTCCAGGGACAGGTCGTGCGCGACGGGGAACCGGTCGCCAACGCCTATGTCCGGCTGCTGGACCGCACGGGTGAGTTCACGGCCGAGGTGCCGACCTCGGCGAGCGGACACTTCCGCTTCTTCGCTGCCGACGGCGACTGGACGCTGCGGACGCTCGCACCTCGGGCGGAGACCGTCGACCAGACGGTGCACGCCGCTGTCGGGACCGTGTCCGAGGTGACCATCGCGCTCTGACTCCCGCTGTTGCCTTGCGCTCGCCACACGGTGAGGCGCTGACCTGGCGTTTGGGTCACGCCGTAGGACGCTGACCTGGCGATCGGGTAACGCGGGAGGGCGTCGACCTGGCGATCGGGTCACGCCGTACGGCGTCGACCTGGCGTTTGCGTCACGCGGTAGGACGTCGAGCTGGCGTGTGGGTCACGTGCTTCGGCGTCTTCCTGGCCTTCGGTTCCAGCGATGTGCGTGGTCGACTGAGGCGTACGCGATTGCCGGGTGAGCGAGTCTGGGCGTGACCTGAGCGCCGGGTGAGCGTGTCTGGGCGTGACCGAGCGCCTGGTGAGCTTGCCTCAGCGTGACGCGATCGCCAGGTCGGCGTGCATCAGCGTGACCTGATCGCCAGGTCAGCGTTCGAGGAGGACGGTGAAGGGACCGTCATTGACCGCGGAGACCTGCATCTCGGCGCCGAAGACGCCGCGCTCCACCTGGGCGCCGAGGGAGCCGAGGGCGTCGCACACGCCGTCGTAGAGCGGTTCCGACATCGGGCCGGGGGCGGCCGCCTCCCAGGTCGGACGCCGGCCCTTGCGGGCCTCGCCGTACAAGGTGAACTGGGAGACGACCAGGATCGGTGCGCCCAGGTCGGAAGCGGACTGCTTGTCGCGCAGGATCCGCAGCGTCCAGATCTTGCGCGCCATCCACTCGACCTCCGGCGGGCCGTCTCCGTGGGTGATGCCGAGGTAGACCAGCAGGCCGGGCGACGAGAGCGACCCCACGACCGAGCCCGCGACGGTCACCGAGGCGGACGAGACGCGTTGGACGACGGCACGCATGGCGGCACTCTGGCACGTGACACGATGACCGCATGACCGAGCCGCTGCTGATCACCGTGGCCCCGACGGGTGCCGAGACGGCGAAGGAAGACTGCCCGCACCTGCCCACGACGCCGGAGGAGCTCGCGCAGACCGCCAAGGACTGCGAGCGCGCGGGCGCGGCGATGATCCACATCCACGTCCGCGACAGCGAGCACAAGCCGACCCTCGACCTCGCCCTGCTGCGCGAGTGGGTCGCAGCCGTCCGCGAGTCCACGGACCTGGTCGTCCAGCTCTCGACCGGGGGCAGCGTCCACGACCCGCTCGACCAGCGGCTCAAGGTGCTCGATGCGGAGCCCGACTCCTGCAGCCTGACCATGGGGACGACGAACTTCGGCAACGACGTGTTCTCGAACCCCTGGCCCTTCGTCTGCGACCTCTACCAGCTCGCCCAGGAGCGAGGTGTGGCGCCCGAGTTCGAGCTGTTCGACCTGGGTCAGGTGCACGCGATGCGCCGGCTCCTCGACAAGTTCGGGCTCCCGGCCGGAGGGAAGGTGCACGTCGACCTGGTCATGGGTGTTCCGGGCGGCATGAACGGGACGACGGACGCGCTCGTCGCGGCTGTTCACGACCTCCCCACCGAGACCACCAGCTGGTCGGCCACCGGCATCGGGCGCTCGACGTTGAGCGTGATCCTGGCCAGCCTGTCGAAGGGTGGGCACCTGCGGGTCGGCATGGAGGACGTGCTGACGATCAGCCGAGGCGTGCCCGTCGAGTCCAACGCCCAGCTGGTCGAGCGAGCGGCCGCGATCGGCGCGCTGGCACAGCGCCATCCGATGACGCCGGCAGAGGCGCGCGAGCTCATCGGCGTACGCCGCTGATCGACCAGGCGCGGAGTCAGCTGGTCTCGACCGGAGCCGTGCTCTGGGGGTCGCTCTTCGGGCTCTTGGCGGCCTTCTTGGACTTCGCGCGGCCGGCCTTGCGCTTCCGCCGACCGGTGTCGGGCTTGTACTCGTAGCGGTAGTAGTCGCCGCCGTAGAAGCCGCTCGAGGCGCTCCGCCGGATCCGGTTGAAGACGATGCCCAGGGTGCGGCCGTGCACGGCCGAGATGTTGTTCAGCGCGGCGCCGAGCTCGGTGTCCAAGGTGCCCCGGTGGGTGACGACCACGATCGCGCCGTCGGCCGAGCGAGTCAGGACGGCAGCGTCGGTCACCGGGAGCAACGGCGGTGCGTCGATGATCACCATGGCGTCGTCCGCCAGCTCGGTGACGAGGGCTTGCATCGCCTTGGAGCCGAGCAGCTCGCTCGGGTTGGGTGGGATCGCGCCGGAAGCCAGGATCCTCAGGCCCGGCACGTCCGGGTGGTCCTGGATCACCTCGTCCGGCGTCACACGTCCGACGAGTACGTCGGTCAGGCCGGCGCCGTCGACGATCGCCAGCGAGT
The DNA here is from genome assembly GCA_036270075.1 of Nocardioides sp. Classification (GTDB taxonomy): domain Bacteria; phylum Actinomycetota; class Actinomycetes; order Propionibacteriales; family Nocardioidaceae; genus Nocardioides. The sequence continues at coordinate 18,795 of DATBDF010000010.1, read as the reverse complement.
CGGCCACGGTCGGACGTCGCAGGTCGCCGTCGATCAGGGTCACCCGCTGCCCACCGATGGCGATGGCAGCGGCGAGGTTCGCAGCCACCGTCGACTTGCCGTCGGACTGCTTGGGGCTGGTCACGACGATGATGCGCGGCGGGTTGTCGACGTCCATGTAGGCGAGGTTGGTGCGCAGCTTGCGGAACCCCTCGGCGGTGCTGGCGTTGCTCGACGAGAGGGAGCCGGTGACCGCGAGCGCCAGCTCCTTGCCGTCGGCGTGCCGCACCTGCGACGACTGCGGGATCAACCCGATCACCGGGATGCCGAACTGCTTCTCGACCTCCTCGGACGAGCGGAGGCGCCGGTCGAACTGGTGTCGGATGAGCGCGTAGCCGAAGCCCAGGAGCATCCCGACCAGGAGGCCGACCACGAGGTTGAGGGTCTTGCGGGGGAGGACGAGCGAGCCCGACGCGGCCTGGTCCAGTGTCACCAGGTGCAGGCCCACGATCTTGTTGGCATTCGGTGCCGTCGACGGCGGTTGCGTTCTCTCGACCTCGGCGACCTGGTCGGCCAGCGCGCCGACCCACAAGTTGGCCAACTGGGCCGCGGACTCGGGAGTAGAGGCACGTGCGCTGATCGTGAGCAGGACAGTGTCCACCGGCTGGCTGACACTAATACGGCTGCTGAGCGCACCCGTCGACGCCGGCAAGCCAGTCTTGGCGAATTCCGGATTGTCAATGACCCTCTGGGCAACATCAGCACTCGTAGCAAGCGCGACGTACGAGACGGCGCGGCTCTTCGCTAGCTGGTCGCTCATCTGGGCGTTCGCGGCGGCGACTCCAGGCTGTTCGCTTTCCTTCGGTTGTTTGGGCACTCCCACAGCAACAAGTCCGGTGGAACTCGCCTCGTAGACCTGGGGCTGGGTCGCGTTGTACCCCGCGGCAGCGACGACGCCGAAGACGCAGAGGACCAGCACGCCCACCCAGTGCGACAGCACGATGCGGACGTAGTCCTTGAATTCCATGAACGTCTCCTCCCCGCGGGGTCCGCGGGTTCTACACTCCCCCGGGTGCGAGGTTCCAGCGTAGGTGATCCACCACGCGTGCGTCTGGAAGCTCTGGAAGTCCGCTTCGACATCTCGTTCGCCGGTTCACGGGCCCACGACCTCGCCGAATCCGTCGCTGCGGCCTGGGACTGGTGCCTGCTCGATACGGGGTACGACGAAGCCGCGGAGAAGACGAGGTGGCCCGTGCAGCGGCTCACCCTCGCGCTCGACCCCGAGGCCGACTGGCTGGCGACCGCGTCGGAGTCGAGCACGCTGTTCGGTCAGGACCTGCCGACGATCATGGACCGGCTCAGCCCGATGCTCACCCGCATCGCCGTCACCGAGCGCCGCCAGGACCTGGTCATGTTCCACGCCTGTGCCGTGGCCGATGCGACCACCGGCGACACGGTAGTGCTCTACGGCCCGTCCGGCACGGGCAAGACCACGCTCGCGCGCACGCTCTGCACCGACCTGGTCTACCTCTCGGACGAGACCGCGGGAGTCGCTGCCGACCTGCGGGTCGTCCCCTACGTCAAGCCGCTCTCGATCCTCGCCGCACCCGGGGACCGGCTCAAGGAGCAGGTGTCGCCGGGACGCCTCGGGCTGGTGCGTCCGACCGACCTGACCTATCGGCTGCGTGGCCTGGTCCAGCTGCGGCGCGATCCGGACCATCGCGGGGACGCGGAGCTCGAGCGGCTGGCTACCGTGGACGGGCTGCCGGAGCTGGTGGCCCAGACGTCGTACACCCGCCAGATGGAGCGTCCGCTCCACGAGCTGGCCGAGCTCGCGCACCGCGTCGGCGGTGTACGCCGGGTGACGTACGCGGAGGCCGAGCAACTGCGGCCCGTCGTCCGTTCGATCCTGGACGGCGACGCCTGATGCGTGCCCGCAGGCTCGGCGTGGTCGACGAGTACGTCGAGGACGGGCGAGCGGCCGTGTACACCACGCAGGGCATGGTCCTGCTCCTCTCCGAGCTCGCCTCCTCGGCGTGGGGCGCGCTGGGTGAGAGCTGGGTGTCGTCGACCGAGGTCGCCGAGGCCCTGATCGCGGAGTTCGGCGACCCCGGCGAGGGGGACGGCCTGCGGCTGACCGAGGACGCCCTGCGTTCGCTGGCGGAGATGGCACTCGTCGAGCTCGACGAGTCCGAGGTCGGCGTCACCTCTCCACGGGCATGATGAGCGCGTGACCGAGCTGGCGCTGGCAGAAGCGGTGCCCTTGGCGTACACCCTGGTGAACCGGGTGGCGACCGACGTCGGCGTCCGGTTGCTGTTCATCAAGGGTCCGGTCGCCCAGCAACAGGGTCTACGCCGGGAGCACACCTCGGTCGACGTCGACGTCATGGTCGACCCGTCGCAGCGCGACTCCCTCGCGGCTGCCTTGTCGAAGCTCGGCTGGGTCGACGAGAACCCCCACACGTCGCCACGTGTCCTGGCGCTGCACTCCTGGACGTACCGGCATCCTCGGTGGCCGTGTGAGCTCGACGTCCACGACCGGTTCCCGGGGTTCTTCACCGATCCCCAGGTCGTGTTCGAGTCGCTGTGGGCACGGCGCATCGAGGCGACCGTGGCGGCGCAGGGCGTGCCCGCTCCGGACGAGGCCGGTCACACGCTGATCCTGGCCCTCCACGCCCTGCGCGACCCGCATCGCGCGTTCCACCGGGCGGCCCTCGACGACCTGGTCAGCAGGGCACAGACGCGGTTCGACAGCCAGGGACTCGAGGACCTGGCCCGGCTGGCCGACGCTCTCGGCGCCGCCGACACCGCGGGGCCGTTCCTGTCGCGGCTCGGCGCCCCCCCTGTCGGAGTGGGGACGACGAGCGACGAGGACATCCGGTCCTGGCACCTGCGCACGATCGCCGGCGACACGACAGCCGTGAGCTGGGTCGAGCAGCTGCGTCGGCTGCCGCTGAGGTCCCGGCCTGCGTTCCTGTGGTACGCCGCGATGCTCTCGGAGCACGAGCTCCGGCTCGCCGACCCCACCCTGCCGGAGGGGAGGTCGGCGGTCCTCCGGGCTCGGGTACGCCGCCTCCGACGTGGCCTCGCAGCCGTTCCGTCGGCGGTGGCCGCGGTGCGCGCGGCACGGGGCCGCGACGACGTGTCGCCGGGCCCGGACCTGCCGGCCGCCGTGCGGGAGAAGCCGCCGGCCGGGTCGATCGTGATCGTCCAGGAGCTCCTCCCGGAGTACCGGGTCCCGTTCTTCGACGGCCTTCGCGAACGGCTACGCGCGGAGGGCGTCGAGCTCAGTCTCGTGCACGGGTACGCGCGCGGGGGCCGGGCGAGCCGGGGCGACCACGGCTCGCTTCCCTGGGCCGTGCCGATGGGCAACCGTCACCTGCGGCTGTTGCCAGGGGTGAAGCCGGCGGTCTGGCAGCCGGTTCCACGGCGACTGATGCGGGGTGCGGACCTGCTCGTGGTCGAGCAGGCGAGTCGGCTGCTGCTCGTCTACCGGATGCTGGTCCGGTCGCACACCCACCGCCGACCACGCCTGGTCCTGTGGGGACACGGGCGCAACCTCCAGCCAAACGGCAGCCTCACCGGTCGCGCCAGTGAGCGCCTCAAGCGCATGGTCAGCGCCCGCCCGTTCTGGTGGCTCGCCTACACGTCAGGATCGGCCGACCGGGTCGCGGCCGCGGGCTTCCCGCGCGAGCGGATCACCGTGGTCCAGAACGCGGTCGCGACGACGACGCCATCGGTCCGGGTCGACCGCATGCCCGACCGCGTCGTGTACGTCGGCAGCCTCTACCCCGAGAAGCGCATCGACCTCCTGCTGGACGTCGCGCGTCGTGTGGCCGAGCTCCGGCCCGGCTTCCGGCTCGTCGTGATCGGTGACGGCGAGGACCGGGCACTGGTGGAGCGCGCCGCCTCGTCGGGGAGCTGGCTGGAGTATCGCGGGGTGATCTTCGGCGAGGAGACGGCCACGGAGCTCGAGCGCAGCCAGCTGCTCCTGGTCCCGGGACTCGTCGGCCTGGTCGCCGTCGACTCCTTCGCCCACGAGTGCCCGATCGTGACGGTCGACATGGCGTTCCACGGGCCGGAGTTCGAGTACCTCGAGGACGGCGTGAACGCCGTGTGCCTCCCCGCGGGCACCACCGCGACGCAGTACGCCGCGGCGGTCGCCGCCCTGCTCGGCGACCCCGAGCGGCTCGCCCGACTGCGCGCCGGCTGTCGGCGCTCGGCCGCGACGTACACGGTGCAGGCGATGGTCGACAACGTCGCCGAGGGTCTCCTTCGCGCCCTCCGCGCCGCGCGGGCGTGAGCCTTCTTCGGCTTTTGACCCTGACGGCCGTGTCCGGGCCCGTATCCTGGCTGCTGCTGGGGGGCGGGGTCCTTGCGTGGGGGTCCGACAGCTTCGCGGCCGCCCACCGTCACTGACGACCGAGAGTCCGCCATGCACTACCTGCAGATGCTGATGCTGCCGGCGACGGTGGCACTGCTGGTGGTGCTGGTCCGGCAGTTCCCGTGGCTCGGCTGGCTGACCGCCGCCTTCTTCGTCGTCAGCGCCTACGACTTCAGCGGCTACACCCAGCTGGCCAACCTGGGCGGGATCGCGATCTACCCGGCCGACGTGGCTGCCATCGTCCTCCTGGCCGCGATCTTCCTCACCCCGGGAGCCCTGCGCGGCCTACGCCCCGTCGAGCTCTGGATCTGGGTCCCCTTGGGCCTGGCCATCGTCCTCGCGCTGTTCCAGGGGACCCAGGACTTCGGGCTCGGGGTCGCCGCCAACGAGGCGCGGGGGCTGTTCCAGCTCATCGCGTTCACGTCGTGGGCCTGGGGCAGGATGCGGCTGCCCGGCTTCGAGCGGCACCTGCGGGCCTTCACCATCCTCACGGCCCTCGCCCTGGTCGTGGATGCGGCGTACCACATCCACCAGCGCGGCATCGGCCAGGTGGACCAGCTCATCGAGATCAACGGCCAGATGGTGACCACCCGCCCGCTGGTGGCCGGCCAGGCGCTGGTGCTCGGTCTTCTGGCGCTGGCCCTGATCATCCGGGAGAGCCGCCTCGCGCTGCGGCTCCTCGGGGTGGCCGGTCTCGCCATCGTCGCCGTGTGTCAGCACCGGTCCGTGTGGGTCGCCATGGCGGTCGCCCTCGTCGTGCTGGTGCTCGCCTCGCCCCGGATCCGTGGCCGGGTGCTCGCCCTGGGCTTCGTGAGCGGGGTGGTGCTCCTGGTCGCGTACTCAGCAGGTTCGCTCGACCCCTTGCTGGCGAAGTTCAACCTCGCCTACCACAGCCGCGGGACCCTGGATGACCGGTTCCTCTCCACCCAGACCCTGATCGACCAGCAGAACGCCAAGGGCACGTCCGCCGTGCTCCTCGGGCAGCCGTTCGGGTCGGGGTTCATGCGCCGCGCCGCATCGGGGCAGATCGAGACGTTTGCGCCGCACAACTACTACGTCCTGCTGTACCTCCGCGTCGGCCTGGTCGGCGCCATCTGCTTCGTCATCGCGCTCCTCCGGGGGCTGCGGATCAGCCTGAAGCGGCGCGACGCGCGCGCCGTCGCCTGGGCGGTCGGGCTGATGGCGTACGCGCTGACCTACAACCTGCCCGTGTACGTCGGCCCGCTCCTGGCGGTGGCGATCACCGCGGGCGCCCTCGCGGAGCACCAGTCCCACGAGCCGGAAGGCCGGACCGGCGACGCACGAGTGCCGGCGGCCACTGCATGACGCTCGCCCACGCCGCCCGGTCCTGGGTGCGTTCGCACGTCGGCGTCGACGTGCAGCGCTACCCGCAGAGCGACCCGCTCCATGGCCTGAGCCTGCTGCTCCGGCACCTCCGGGTCGATCTGGTGATCGACGTGGGAGCCAACGACGGCGGGTATGCCCGGACGCTGCGGCGCCTGGGCTACGAGAACCGGATCGTCTCGTTCGAGCCTCTCTCCGCACCCTTTGCGCGGCTCAGCGCCGCGGCCCAGGGCGACACCCGCTGGGAAGTCGTCAGGTCCGCCGTCGGCGACGACGAAGGTGAGATCGTCATCCACGTGGCCGGCAACGACGGTGCGTCCTCCTCGGCCCTGCCCATGCTCGACACGCACGTGGCGGCCGCGCCGACCGCGGCGTACGTGGGCGAGGAGACTGTGCCGCTCCACCGGCTCGACGGTCTTGTCGGCGACCGCGTCCAGGGTCGCCGCTGCTTCCTCAAGCTGGACGTCCAGGGCTTCGAAGGTGCCGTGCTGGACGGGGCCACCGACCTGCTCTCGCAGGGCCACGTCGTGGGTGTCCAGACCGAGATGTCGCTGGTCCCGCTGTACGAGGGCTCCCTGCTGTGGCGCGAGACGGTCGACCGGATGTCCGCCGCCGGATACGAGCTCGCGTCGCTGGTCCCGGGGTTCACCGACCCAGCGTCGGGCCGCCTGCTGCAGGCCGACGGCGTGTTCGTCCGCTCCTCATGAGCCGAGGGAGGGCGGTCGCGGGCAGCGCCGCGGTCCTGGTCGGCTCCCAGGTCGTCGTCACCGTCGTCCAGGTCGGTACCGGAGCCGCCACGGCGCGCCTGCTGGCGCCGGCCGCCTTCGGCACGTTCGCCGCGGCGATGGCTATCACCGGCCTGCTGGGCGTCGTCCTCACCTCCGCGACGGCCACGGCCGTCCTCCGCGAGCACGAGCTGACCCCGGCCCGCGTCTCCAAGCTGTGGGCGAGCGCCGGGATCCAGGGCGCGCTCGGAGCGGCCGTGACCTGGCTCGCGGCTCCTGCGTGGGCCGCTCTCTACGACACTCCGGACGCCGTGACCCTCGTGCGCTGGCTCGCGATCCAGGTGGGCCTCTCACCGCTGGCGGTCACCAGCTCCGCACTGCTGCGCCGCGAGCGGCGCGCCTTCGCCGACGGGGTCACGCAGGGCGGGTCCGTGGTGGTCGGCCTGCTGGTGGGCCTGGCGGCCGTGTGGATCTGGCGTGAGGGGGTCCTGCTCGTGGTCTCGCCGATCGTCGCCGTCATCACCCTCCTCGTCGGCACGCTGGTGCTGCGCCGGGAGCGCTACCCGTGGGAGTCGCCGGACAAGGCGTGGTCGGTACGCCGCGCGAACACCCAGATCGTGCTCCAGAACCTCTACTTCTTCGTGCTCAGCGCCGTACCCGTCTGGCTGGTGAGCCAGGCCGGGAGCTCGCACGAGCTCGGCCTGTTCTCCAGGGCCTCCGCGATCCCGAGCATGGTCGTCGGCGCGGTCACCGTGGGTCTGGTGCGTTCCGCCCAGCCGTACTACCGCTCCGTCGCCGAGGAGAACCGTGGCTCGGCGCTCCGCGACCTCGTCGTGATGACGGGCGCGATCGGCATCCCGGTGATGACCGTGATCGCCGCGACCGCCGATCCGTTGCTCACGGTGTGGCTCGGACCTCGATGGGTCGACGGGGCCAGATACGTCCCCTTGGTCGCCGCCGGCAGCGCCGTCTACCTGATGTTCACGCTGCTCGCCAACGCCGCCGAGACCCTGAGCTATCTGAAGGAGGTGCGGTTCGCTCAGCTGGCCATGCTTCCTGCCCTGCTGGCCGTCGCCGCGGTCTCGTTCGGCCTGGGATCCGCGATGCTGGCCGCCGCGACGATGCTGGTCGTTGCCCTCCCAGGTCTGGCGACACTGGTGGTCGTCCTGGTACGCCGTGGCCTGGACCACCTCGGTGGCGCACTCCGGGCCACCGCCCTGCAGCTCGGCGTGGGTGTCGTGATCGGTGGCGCGGGATGGCTCTGCGCCCAGGCCACGGGGGATCTCGGCTCCTGGCCGTCGCTGGTCCTCTCGGGCGCGCTCGTCGCGGTGCTCTTCGTCGTCACGCTGCCGTTGCGGCCCGAGTGGTCGGTGATGCGCAGCCGCGGCCTCCTGCCGCGGCAGTTCAGCCGCTCGGTGGACGCCTCCTCGGGAGCCTCGCTGTGAGGCTCGCCGAGGTGACGGCCGCCGGCACCGGCCGACGCGGAGCCGGCTTCGGGAATGAGGTGATGGCCTGGGGCAAGGCGTACGTCGCCGCAGAGGCGCTCGGGCTCCGCCTGCTCGCACCACGGTGGCTCCTGAACCGCTACCGGGTCGGCGACCAGCTGGGCGTCGGCCGCGGGGCGATGCTGCGCGCCGAGCTGGCCGCCCGGCTGCTCCCCACCAAGGAGCTCACCGAGGCGGAGTACCGCGCCGCCGGTCATGTCGACTTCGGTGACGCCGTGGTCGCCGCACGCGACCAGGGCCTGCTCGGCGGCGCGCGGGTCCTGGTGACCTCGGGCATGTGGGGCGGCTACGCCGCGATCGCCCGGTCCCGCCCGTTCCTGCGTGAGCGCGTGATCGGTACGCCGGGTGCTCGTGAGCTGGCCGTGTCTGCCACCGGAACGGCGTCGGTGACGGTAGGGCTGCACGTGCGCCGCGGCGACTTCGGGGAGCAGGCGCCCGGGCCCGGGACGTTCAACCGGCCGGTCCCGACGAGCTGGTTCTGCTCCGTCGTCCGCTCCCTGCAGGAGCAGGTCCCGGACGCGGCGTACGCCGTCTGCACGGACGCCGGCGATGGCGAGCTCCCCGACCTCACGGCTCTTCCGGGTGTGAGGCTCGTCCGTGGCACCGGGCCGGCGGCCGCGATCCAGGAGATCGCGGTGCTCGCCTCGTGCGACCTGCTCGTGTGCTCGGTGTCGAGCTTCTCGATGCTGGCGGCCTTCCTCTCCGACCGGCCCTATCTCTGGTACGCCCCGCAGCTCACCCCGGTCGACGGCTCGCTGACGATCTGGGGCGCCGAGCCCGCCCAGCAGGCCGCGGGATCACCCACCCGTCAGGCCGTGCTGCTGCAGGACCCCCTCCGACCTCGCGGGCTTGCGGTCGGTGCTGACGGGCACGTGCCGCTCGGGCCGGATGGGCTCTCGACGCCGGAAGCAGGCTGGGACCGCCGCCGGGACCTGCTCTACTACGGTGCGGTCCCGACCGCTGGCCCGGGCTCGGTCAGCACCTGGGGAGGAGGAGCCACATGACGTCCCTCGACGTGCTGATCACCTGCCACAACCGGCGTGAGAAGACACTCGCCTGCCTGACGTCCCTGGCCGCACAGAGCGCGGAGCTCGATCTCCAGGTCGTGCTGGTGGACGCCGGGAGCACGGACGGCACCCGGGAGGAGGTCGCGGAGCGCTTCCCCGGGGTCGTCCTCGTCGAGGTGGAGGCCGACGTGTTCTGGGGGCAGGGCATGCGGGTCGCGGGCGCCCGGGCCCGTCCGGACGTGGACTACCACCTCTGGCTCAACGACGACGTCGTGCTGTCCGACTCCGCCCTGGCCGAGCTCCTGAGATGGGGACGGCCGGACCGCATCGTCGTGGGCAAGCTCGAGGACGACCTGGGCAACCCGACGTATGGCGGCCTGCTCGCACGTCCACGGAGAAGGCTGTCGTTCCGTCCGGCGCCGGTGTCCGAGACGCCCCTGCCGGTCGACACGCTGAACGGCAACGTCGTGCTCGTCGGCCGTGACGTCCGGGCTGCCATCGGGACGGTGCGCGGCGACCTGTTCCCGCACGCCTTCGGCGACATCGACTACGGGTACACCGCTCGCGGTGCGGGGTTCGAGGTGCTCCAGGCGCCCGGGATCGTCGGTGAGTGCTCGCACAACCCGCCGCCCGCCAGTCGGCGGTTGCCGACCCTCAGAGCCCGGTGGCGGGCCGTAATCAGCACCAAGGAGCTGCCGCCGTCGATGTGGCGTCGCGCCTGTCTCCGGCACGGCGGCGTGCTGGCTCCCGTGTACTTCCTCCGCCCCTACCTCCGGGTCCTGCGCACGCCCTCGGGGACGGCCTGATGACCGGAAGCGATCGGCTCCGGATCCTGTGGTTCTCGACGACGCCGTCGTCGGGAGGATCGGCGCTGGGCCGCGAGACCGCGGGTGGCGGCTGGATCAGGGCGCTGGAGCGCGAGCTGAACCACCGCGTGCACCTCACGGTCGCCTTCTACCACGAGTCCGAGGCGCGTCCGTATGAGCTGGGTGGCACCACGTTCGTCCCCCTGCTGCGATCCCGCCGAGGACCCGTCGGCAAGGCGGTGAACCGGGTCGCCGACGCTCTCGAGTCCGAGGTGGACGTGGCGCGGCTGACGGATGTCGTCGACGAGGTGGCGCCCGACCTGATCCATGTGCACGGCACCGAGGGACCGTTCGGCCTGGTCCAGCGTCACACGCGGGTCCCGGTCCTGATCTCCCTCCAGTCCGTCCTGTCGGTCTACGAGCTCAAGTACTTCAGCGGCCTCGACCGCTGGGCCGCCCGACGGTTCGCCGGCTCCTCGGAAGTGCTGCTGCGCAACTCCTACGCCGATCGGTACCGCCGTTTCGCCAAGCAGGCGGAGCGGGAGCGCGAGATGCTCGGGATCACCCGGCACCTCACCGGCCGCACGACGTGGGACCGGCGTGCGGCATCACTCCTCGCTCCGAAGGCCGAGTACCACCACCTGGACGAGATCTTGCGGCGGCCCTTCTACGAACGTCACTGGCAGCCCCCCGACAACCGCGTCCTGGAGCTGTTCACGACCACCGGCCCCAACCTCTACAAGGGGTTCGAGACGCTCGTGCGGTGCGCGGGACTGCTCGACGAGTCGGGTGTCGACTATCGCTGGCGGGTCGCGGGCCTGGCGCCGGACGACCCCTTCGTCGCGCTCTTCCTGCGTGCCCTCCATCGCGACCTGCCGCCGCGTGTCGAGCTGCTCGGCACGCTCACCGAGGCCGACCTGGCCGACCTGATGCTCGGCAGCGACCTCTACGTCGGGGTCTCGCACATCGAGAACAGCGCGAACAGCCTCTGCGAGGCACAGCTGATGGGTCTGCCCTGCATCGCGACGTACGCCGGAGGCACCCCGAGCCTGGTCACCGACGACCAGGACGGCGTCCTGGTCCAGGACGGCGACCCCTACGCACTGGCAGGGGCCGTCCTCGACCTCGCGCGCGATCCGGGGCACGCGGCCCGGCTGGGAAGCGCCGGCCGCACACGAGCATCGACGCGACACCGGCCGGACGCCGTCGCCGACCGCGCGCTGTCGATCTACGAGAAGCTCGTCAACGCCGGATGACCTCGTCGTAGACGGCCAGCAACGAGGCGAGCCCACGGCTCGCGGTGTTGTCGCGCTCGAAACGCAGGCGTGCCTCCTTCGACTGCCGGTGCACGTCGTCGTCGGTGATCGAGGCGAGCGCGGTCGCGACCGCCTCGGTGGTGGGGGGCACGGTCCATCCGCCCTCGTCGCCGACGATCGAGCCCACGCTGCCGCCGTACACGGTCAGCACCGGTCGGCCGGCACCGAACGCCTCCGCGACGACGAGCGGGTAACCCTCGAAGAAGCGGGACGCGACCACCACGTAGGCGGCGCGCCTCATCTCGGCCCGCACCCCGTCGGAGTCCAAGGGCCCGACGTGCTCGAGTGAGTCGTCGCTCACCGCCGCAGCCGCCACCCGGTCCGCGAGCGGGCCGTCGCCGACGATCCGGAGCCGGCGGCCGCCGTCCCGTCCGCCCGCAGCCCACGCGTCGAGCAACCGGTCGACGCCCTTGGGCACGTCGAGGCGACCCACGAACAGCACGTCCCGGCCGGGCGCGGTGACGTCGCCGGGGTCGGCCACCCAGGTGGGCCGGATCGTGACGCGATGGGACGGTACGCCGGTCGCCACCAGCTTCTCGCGCATGAACGGCGTGAGGGCCAGGTAGCGGTCGACACCGTCTCGCCAGGTGCGCCGGTGGACGTTCTGGCCGATCGTCATCGGGATGGTCTGCGCCCGTGAGCCTCGGTAGCAGCCGTACCGCACCGCCGGCAGGCCGAACCGGGTGCCCAGGCAGTCCGTGCAGTTGTGTCCGTCCCGGAGATGGAGGGCGTTCACGCATCCGTGGCGGTAGTTGTGGACGGTCTGCACGACGGGGACGCCCGCGCGGTCGGCGACCCGCACGACGTACGGCGAGATCAGGGGGTAGACGTTGTGGAGGTGCACGACGTCGGGGCGGGCCTCGGCCAGCAGCCGGCGGAAACGGCGTACGCCCGACGGTGAGTAGACCGGGCCGGGAGCCGCCCGGACGACACCACCGAGACCGGAGATGTCCTCGCTCTCGGCCACCATCTCGACGACGTCCACGCCCGCGTCGCGCAGCAACGCGATCTCGGCGTCGACCATCCGGTTCTCACCGCTCGGGGCCGCGGACCGGTACCGGTTGTGGGCGACCAGAACCCGCACGCGCTACCGCCGGTGGCGCCAGGCGCTGAGCAGGAACCTCGGGTTGCCCAGGAGGTAGCGACGCCACAGGCGCCGCGGTTCGGAGGCGAGCCGGTGGAGCCACTCCAGGCCGCTGCCGTGCACGAAACGGGGAGCCTCCACGACGGCGCCCGACCAGAAGTCGAACGCCGCGCCCACGGGGACGATCGGCATCGCGAGGCGGTCCGCCAGACGGCGGACGAGGTAGTCCTGGCGGGGGGTTCCGAGGCCGATCCAGAGCACGTTCGCACCCGACTCGTCCACTCGTCGCACCAGGTCCGCGAGGTGCTCCTCGGTGATGGGGGTGAACGGCGGGGACTCGGTGCCGACGATGTCGATGCCGGGGACCTGTCGGCCCAGCTCGGTCGCCATCAGCTCGGCCACGCCCTCCTTGCCGCCGTACAGGTAGTGCCGGACCTCACCGCTGCCCATCGTGGCGACCTTGCCGACCAGCTCGGAGCCACGTACCGGGCCGCGCATCCCTCGGTGGCGCCCCAGGAACGCCACGGGTGCGCCGTCGGCGAGGTTGAGGTCGGCCTGCTCGAGAGCGGTTCGCAGCTCGGCGTCCTGGTCGACCAGAGACAGCGTGTACGCGTTGCAGAGGTGCACCTGGCAGGACCGCCGCTCCACCGCGTCCCGGACGATCCGCGCCGCCGCCCCGACGGTGTCCACGGCCGTGATCGGCACGGAGCAAACGGCATACGTCGCCGCGGGGGGATCGGCGAGCTCGTGCACCTCACCACTTTCCCACATCAGCCCTGTCCGACACGGCAGTTTGGCTATGCTCGGTGGCCGCAGTCGCCGCGCCGAAACCGGCGGAAATCCCACCCCTCGAAACGGAGCAGCCCGTGCGCCGAGCGCTGATCACGGGAGTCACCGGCCAGGACGGGTCGTACCTGGCGGAGCTCCTCCTCGGCAAGGGTTACGAGGTGCACGGGCTGATCCGACGGGCATCGATGTTCAACACCGGCCGGATCGACCATCTCTACCGCGACCCGCACGACGAGGGCGCACGGATGTACCTCCACTACGGCGACCTCACCGACGGCGTCCGCCTGGTCGGACTGATGCGCGAGATCGACCCCGACGAGGTCTACAACCTCGGCGCCCAGTCGCACGTGCGGGTGTCCTTCGACGAGCCCGAGCACACGGGGAACTCGACGGCACTTGGGTCGTTGCGGCTGCTCGAGGCGGTGCGCATGTCGGGCGTGGACTGCCGCTACTACCAGGCCTCGAGCTCGGAGATGTTCGGTGCCGAGGCTCCCCCGCAGAACGAGCAGACGCCGTTCTACCCGCGCTCGCCGTACGGTGTCGCCAAGGTCTACAGCTACTGGGCGACCCGCAACTACCGCGAGGCCTACGGCCTCTTCGCGGTGAACGGCCTCCTGTTCAACCATGAGTCACCCCGACGCGGCGAGACCTTCGTGACCCGCAAGATCACGCGGGCGGCCGCCCGGATCCAGGCGGGACTCGACGAGTACGTCTACCTGGGCAACCTCGACGCCGAGCGCGACTGGGGCTATGCCCCGGAGTACGTCGAGGGGATGTGGCGGATGCTGCAGGCCGACGAGCCCGACGACTTCGTGCTGGCCACCGGCATCTCGATGACGGTGCGCGACTTCATGGAGGCATCGTTTCGCCACGTAGGCCTGAACTGGGAGGACCACGTGCGCTTCGACGACCGCTACCTGCGTCCCTCCGAGGTCGACGCGTTGCGCGGAGACGCCACGAAGGCCGAGAAGGTGCTCGGCTGGAAGCCGAAGGTCGACGGTGCGCGGCTCGCGCAGATCATGGTCGATGCGGACGTGGAGGCGCTGGAGCACGAGGGCCGCCCGTGGATCGACAAGGTGAAGCTGCCCGACTGGCCAGCCACGCCATGAGCTCCCCGGCGAACGTCTCGACGGGTTTCGTCCCCGGCCCCCTCGCTCGGGACGCCACGACGTACGTCGCCGGCCATCGCGGCATGGTCGGGTCGGCCGTCTGGCGCCGACTCGAGGCGGCAGGGTTCACCGACCTCCAGGGGCGGCGGTCCGCCGAGCTCGACCTCCGTGATCGCGACGCGACGTTCGACTTCTTAGCCGAGACCAGGCCGCGCTACGTCGTGCTGGCCGCGGCCAGGGTCGGCGGCATCCTCGCCAACGACAGCCACCCGGTCGAGTTCCTCTCCGACAACCTGCGCATCCAGACCAACGTCCTGGACGCCGCCCTCGAGCAGCGGGTCGAACGGCTCCTCTTCCTGGGCTCCTCGTGCATCTACCCCCGGCTCGCACCGCAGCCCATCCGCGAGGACTCCCTCATGACCGGCCACCTCGAGCCGACCAACGACGCCTACGCGATCGCGAAGATCGCCGGCATCCTCGGCGTCCAGGCGGTCCGCCGCGAGTTCGGCCTTCCGTGGATCTCGGCGATGCCCACCAACCTCTACGGCCCGGGCGACAACTTCTCGCCGACGGGCAGCCACGTCCTCCCTGCCCTGATCCGGCGGTACGACGAGGCGCACGCCGGCGGAGCCCCCTCGGTCACGAACTGGGGGAGCGGGACACCCCGGCGGGAGTTCCTCCACGTCGACGACCTGGCCGACGCGTGCCTGCACCTGCTCGAGCACTACGACGACGGCGTGCAGGTGAACGTCGGCACCGGTCGCGACGCCACGATCAAGGAGATCGCCGAGATCGTTTCCGCTGCCGTCGGCTACCAGGGCCGGACCGTGTGGGACGACTCCAAGCCGGACGGCACCCCACGCAAGCTGCTCGACGTCAGCCGGCTCCACTCGCTGGGCTGGACGGAGCGGATCGGGCTCGCCGAGGGCATCACGTCCACCGTGTCGTGGTACCGCGAGCACGCAGGGGCGCTCCGCGAGGTCGGCTAGGCCGGACCGCACGACCGCCCCAGGCGACCTGACCGCCAATCGTTTCGCGACGGTCCACCCGGGGCACTACCGCCGCCGTCGGGCGCGCTCCAGTGCGTTGAGCGTCCGTCCCGCGGTGTCGCGCACGAGACGGGATGGTGTCCGGTGGCGCACGCCGAAGGACCGGGCGATCCGCCGGTGCCACTCGGCGGGCGGCGCCGTCCAGAACCACGACCGCTGGTCGAGGACCGCAGGGTGGACGGCCGCGAACCCACGCTCCTTCTCCGCCGGCAGGTGCCACAGCGTCAGCCGGTCGTCGGAGCGGGACACGGTGCGGTGCCGCGCCGCGGTCCAGATGCGCTGGACGTGTCCGTCGAGCGGGACGACGTCCACGCCGCGCAGCGCGTAGCTGAGGACGTGCTCCTCGGTCACGAAATGAGGCCGGCCGGCATGCCAGCGCTCGAGGGTGTCGGACCAGGCGAGCTCGGTCCGGTCGAGCAGGACCTTCCGTGCTTCGGCCGACACGGCGTAGCACTCACCGCCGTAGTGCACCGGGACGCCGGCGCCCTCGCCGAGGTCGTGGTGGATGGATTCTGCCTGCCGTCGTGACAACCCGTTCACGTCGTAGTCGGGCGCGTAGGCGAGGGGCAGGGCGCCCGCACCTCCTGCGGGCACGTCTGCGAGCAGGTCGCCGAGGGGAAGCCGGCAGACCACGTCCGGGTCGAGGAACAGCGTGGGTCCGGTCATGGCCTCGAGCGCGTCCAGCTGGTACACCGAGGCCGCGAAGCGGTCGGTGAACCCGACCGGCGGGCGATGCGCGAAGGAGGTCGTCCGCTCGAGCACTCGGAGCCCGGCGAGGGCCTCAGCGTGCGATGCGGGTGGCGGCTCGGTGGTGACGAGCGTGAGTACGACGTCGGGGTTCCACCGGCGCACGGAGCCGAAGGTCACCAGCATCGCCCGGTAGTAGGGCTCGAGGCTCGGCCGCTCCAGGTTGGGGCTCTGCCGGGGGTCCATCGGCGCGAAGGCCACGGCGACGCCCCACCCCTCCTCCACCCGAGAACCATACGGGGAGGGGATGGGCCGTCGGTCAGCTGCCGGAGTTGATCATCCCGGCGCCGACGGTGACACCGGTCGCCTCGTCGATCAGGATGAACGAGCCGGTGGTGCGGTTCTTCGAGTAGGGGTCGCACAGCAGCGGCACCGTGGTGCGCAGCTGGACGCGGCCGATCTCGTTGAGGCCGAGCTCCTTGGTGTCCTGGTCGCGGTGCAACGTGTTCACGTCCAGCCGGTACTGGATGTCCTTGACGAGCGCCCGCCCCATGCGGGTCGTGTGCTTGATCGCGAGCTTCTGCCGCGGGTGCAGGGGCTCGTTGGTCATCCAGCAGACCATCGCGTCGATGTCCTGGCTGGGCTTGGGGGCGTTCTTCACCCGGGCGATCATGTCGCCGCGGCTGACGTCGACGTCGTCCGCGAGCCTGACCGTGACCGACATCGGCGGGAAGGCCTCGCCGATCTCCTGGTCGAACATGTCGATCCCCTCGATGGTCGAGGTCATGCCGCTGGGCAGCACGACGACCTCGTCACCGGGCTTCAGCACACCGCCCGCCACCTGACCGGCGTACCCGCGGTAGTCGTGGAAGTCGTCGCTCTTGGGGCGTACGACGTACTGCACCGGGAACCGGGTGTCGACCAGGTCGCGGTCGGACGCGACGTGGACGTGCTCGAGGTGGTGCATCAACGTCGGGCCGGCGTACCACGGGGTGTTCTCGGAGCGCGTCACCACGTTGTCGCCCTTGAGCGCCGAGATCGGGATGACCTCGAGGTCGGGGATCGACAGCTTCGTGGCGAACTGCGTGAACTCGTTGTGGATCCGCTCGTAGGTCTCCTGCGACCAGTCGACCAGGTCCATCTTGTTGATCGCGAGGACCAGGTGAGGCACCCGCAGCAGCGACAGGAGGACGGCGTGGCGCCGGCTCTGCTCGGTCAGGCCCTGGCGGGCGTCGACGAGCACGAGCCCGAGGTCGGCGGTCGACGCGCCGGTGACCATGTTGCGCGTGTACTGGATGTGACCCGGGGTGTCGGCGATGATGAACTTCCGGGACGGCGTCGCGAAGTAGCGGTAGGCGACGTCGATGGTGATGCCCTGCTCGCGCTCGGAGCGCAGACCGTCGGTCAGCAGGGCGAGGTCGGTGTAGTCGTAGCCGCGCGAGTGGCTGGTGGCCTCCACGGCCTCCAGCTGGTCCTCGAAGATCGACTTGGAGTCGAGCAGCAGGCGTCCGATCAGCGTGGACTTGCCGTCGTCGACGGAGCCCGCAGTGGCGAATCGCAGCAGGTCCATCAGAAGTAGCCTTCCTTCTTCCGGTCCTCCATGGCTGCCTCGGAGAACCGGTCGTCACCGCGAGTCGCGCCGCGCTCGGTGACGCGGGCGATCGCGATCTCGTCGATGATCTTGTCGATGGTGTCCGCGTCGGACTCCACGGCACCGGTCAGGGTCAGGTCGCCGACCGTGCGGTAGCGCACGGTCTTCTCGACGACCTCCTCGCCCGGCTTGCACGGGTTCAGCGGATTCTCGCTCATCCACATGCCGTCGCGGTTGAAGACGCGGCGGGGGTGGGCGAAGTAGATCGAGGGCAGCTCGACCCCCTCCTGCCGGAGGTAGTGCCACACGTCGAGCTCGGTCCAGTTGGAGAGCGGGAACACACGCATGTGCTCGCCGCCGTGCAGCTTGCCGTTGTAGAGGCTCCACAGCTCGGGCCGCTGGTTCTTCGGGTCCCACTGCCCGAAGTCGTCGCGGTGGGAGTAGACCCGCTCCTTGGCGCTGGCCTTCTCCTCGTCCCGGCGCCCGCCCCCGAACATGGCGGTGAACCCGTTCTCCTCGATGCAGTCCAGGAGGGTCGCGATCTGCAGCCGGTTGCGGCTGGTCTTGCCGTCGTCGATGACGACGCCCTTCTTGATCGCCTCGTCGATGCTGGCGACCACCATGCGCACCCCGAGCCGGTTGACCCAGTTGTCACGGGTATCGAGCACCTCGGGGAAGTCGAGACCGGTGTCGATCTGCACCAGCGGGAACGGGATCTTCGCGGGGAAGAACGCCTTCTCGGCCAGCCGCAACATGACAATGGAGTCCTTGCCGCCGGAGAACATCAGGGCCGGCTTCTCGAACTCGGCCGCAGCCTCACGGAAGATGTGGATCGACTCCGCCTCGAGCTGGTCGAGCTGGCTCAGCTGGTAGTCGGCATGGGTCGGTGGGGCAGAAGTCATGGGGGTGTGGGGGCCTCTCGATATGAACAGCAGCGAACATGCTAACGGCGGATGCGGCCATGCCTAAACTCGGCGCGTGGCCGAGAGCGTGCGCCCGAGTGCGGAACCGAGGTCCGGGTCGGGTGCCGGGTCGACGGTCTGGCGGCACGCCACCGGCACGGCGTACGTCGAGAGCCCGGACCGGGTGGTGGTGCTCGACCTGGATCACCTCGACCGCGCGCCGTACGTGTTCGAGGGGTCCGCGGCCCAGATCTGGGCGTGCGTCGACGGTGACCGGACGGAGTCCGAGATCGTGACCGACCTCGCCGAGGCGTTCGAGGTCCCGGTCGAGGTGGTCACCGACGACGTCCGCTCGTTCATCGACCGCCTACGGGACCTGGGCCTGGTCGTCGCGGACGGAGGTGGGTGAGGTCTCGGCGTAGCCGCGATCGAGCGATGGTCCTTCGAGCTCGGCCACGGTCGGGGTGCCGAACATCGGCAGGCCCTCCGCACGCCTGATCAGGCCCCAGACGAACGGC
>DATBDF010000009.1:0-18942 GCA_036270075.1 Nocardioides sp. | reverse complement strand
GCCGGCCGGTCCAGCTGGACGACGAGCCGGTCGCCGTCGAGGGAGACCGCCTGCACCGTCGGCGCGGGTCCGACCGGATCGCCCGACCTGGGTGGGATGGCGAGGTACGCCGAGCGCACCAGGGCGCCGACCTGCGCCTCGACGCGCAGGTGCCGCGTACCGGGCGGAACCGTCATCCGCACCGCGCCCTCGGCCGCCGACTGGAACCGGGTGTCGGCCCAGCGGTCGGCGGCGCGGTCGACGCGCGGCTCGACCGACACCGCTCGGTCGTCCGCCTCCGCCGAGACCTTGAGCGCGTTCTCGGCGAGATCGACGCCTCCGATGCGCGCCCACAGGTCCACGACCCGGCCCTCTGCACGGTCCTGCACCCGCACGAGGCGGAGCGCCAACCTCGTCTCGTGCTCGGCGAGTCGGCGATCGTCGGCCGGGAGGTCGACCGAGCTCCAGACCGCCACCGGCCAGTCGCCGACGAGCTCGGTCGGTGCGTCGTCCCCGAGCGACTCGAGCTCGGCGGCCAGCGCCTCCACCTCGGCCCGCCGGCCGCCCGCGGCCAAGGTGAGCAGGCTGCGCGACGAGGCTCGGACGTCGACGTGCTCGGGGACCGGGCTCAGTGCCACCAGGCGTTCCCAGGTCGTGGCGTCAGCGCGCTCGGCATCGGAGACGAACCGCGGGAGGACGACGTCGTACCAGTGCTGACGCCAGCCCACGGCGAGACCGGTGCCGGCGAGGTCGGCCCTGATCCGGCGGTCCAGGTCCAGCCAGTGCTCGAGCTGCGGGAGGGGGCTCGGGCGGGCTCCGAACGCCCGGTGGCCGCGACCCGCGGCGAACCTGGCGACGGGTCGGTCGAGCACGTCGACGGCCAGCCCGGGCAGCTCGGCGGCGAGGGCGGGGGCGCAGAGCCAGTCGTCCGCCTCGGAGAGCTCCAACCGGCGGGCCAGGTCGAGGGTGAAGGCCTTGTTCGCCAGCGTCAGGTCGCTCGCGAGCACGGCGGGCGGCGGCTGCGCGGACAGGGGCTCGGCGTGCGCTGCCGCCTGCGCCCGGGCGAGCCACGGCTCGGGTTCACCGGTCTGCTCCAGCAACCCCGTGGCCAGGTCGGAACCGCTGGCGGCGAGCGAGCCGGCCAGGTCGGCGACGGCATGCGGAAGGAGCTGGTCGCAGCCGCGCACCAGGAGGACGTATCGCCCGGTCGCGGCCGCCACGCCCGCCCGTGCCGCGGCGTACGCCGTCGCCGAGGGGGCGATGGTGCGGAACCGCGGGGTGCGGGGAAGGTCGGCCGTGGTCGGCCCGACGGGACAGACCACGACGTCGAGCAGGAGGTGCGTCTGGCTGCGGATCGAGGCCAAGCACTCCTCGACCCGGTCACCTTCCTCGGGGACCACGACGACGGACACCTGACCGACGTCGGAGCCGGGCAGCCGGATCCGGCTGCCCACCAGACCGATCAGTCGGGCGCGGACGGGTCCCGGCACCCGTCCCAGCGCCGACCGCGCGATCCCTCGCAGGCGCGACGGGGGCGGCATGGAGTGACCTTAGTGCCGCAAGGCGAACGCAGCGGCGCGGGGCCCGGGTCCCCGCGCCCCTGCGACAAGTCCGTCGATCTGCTGCGAACCTCTCAGCTGAGCAAACCGTTGTCGGAGAGCCACTGCTGCGCGACGTCCTCCGCCTTCTGCCGGTCGACCGACACCTCGGCGTTGAGCTTGGTGAGGTCATCGGTGGTGAGCTTGGACATCAGGTTGTTCAGCGGGTCGGCGACGTCCGGGTGGGCCTTCAAGAAGTCCGACGACACCATCGGCACGAGGTTCTGCGCCGGCTGGATCTGCTTGTCGTCGGGCAGGAGCACCAAGCCCTGGCTCTCGAGGGTTCCGTCGGTCGTGCTGGTCTCGCCGAGCTGCGACTCACCCTTGATCACCGAGTCGTAGGTCTGCTGGCTGGCATAACCCAGGGGCAGGATCTTGGTGATGTTGATGCCGTACTCCGACGACAGGCCGCCCTCACAGTCGAGGCGCCCCTTGCAGTCCGGAGCCGCGGCGAGCACGACCGACTTGCCCTTCAGGTCGGACAGCTTGGTGACGTTGTTGTCCTCGGAGTACTTCTTGGTCACGAAGAACGCGTTCGTGTCGGTCGCGGCCGAGGGGTTCAGCAACGTGACTCCCGCCTTGTCCAGCAGCGGCTTGGCCTTGTCGATGGTCTGCTGGGGGTCGGAGACCGTGATCGGCTTGGCGTTGGCGCCGTTGTAGGTGCCGTTGAGGAACTCCACGATCGCGCCGGTGTACTCCGGCACCACGTCGAGCTTCTGCGGGAAGATCTTCATGTACACGTCGCGGGTGTCGACCAGGTGCACGTCCGGGGTGTAGCCGGCCTGCTGGAGGACTGCGGCGTACATGTCGGCGACGATCTCGGCCTCGGTGAAGTTCTGGCCCGAGATCCGGACCGTGCCTTTGTCAGCCGTCGCTGACGAGCCACCGTCGGTTGCGGTTGAGCTACTGCTGTTCGAGCTTCCGCAGGCCGTGAGGAGCGCGGCGCTCGCCGCCACCACCCCGGCCAGGAGGCGTCGGGTTCTCATTGGATTCCCACCTTCTGTGTCCCGCGCCGCAGAACGACGCGCGTGTCCGGTGCCCCCGTCCAGGGCGTGGATCGCCCATCATGCTCCAACGCCGGTAGGCGTGCGAGGCCGGGTCGCCGTGGTGCGGGTTGCGGTTCCCTTACGATTCGGGTCCACCGCCCGCTCCACGACAGCGCCGCCGACCTCCATGACGAACGCCACGACCGCCACGACGAAGGCCGCGGCGATGCCCTTGGGATAGTCGGTGCGGTAGAAGCCCTCGGTGATCAAGGTGCCGAGCCCCGGGCCGGCGACCAGCGCGGCGATGGTCGCGGTCGCCCAGACCTGTACGAGCGCCAGCCTGATGCCCGAGACGACCAGCGGCAGGGCCAGCGGCAGCTCGACCCTCCAGAACTGCTGCGAGCCGGTCATGCCCATGCCCGCCGCCGACTCCTTGATCGGAGGCGCCACCTCGCGGACGGCGACGTAGGCGTTGGTGTAGATGGGTGGCAGGGCGTAGAGCGCCAGGGCGATCAGCGTCGCCAGGCCGGCACGGCCGTAGGGACCGAACACGGCGGTGCCCGGATGGTCGAGGCTGACCAGGATCGCCAAGAGCGCGAACGTCGGGACGGCGCGCCCGATGTTGGTCAGGTTGACCGTGAGGTAGCCGGCCCGGCCGAGGTGGCCGAGCCACAGCGCGAGCGGCAGACCGATCACCATCGCGACGAGCAGCGCCGTGAAGCTGATCAGGAGCTGCTGCACGAGCAGGTGTCCGATGCCGTCGTCGCCCGCCCAGTTCGCGCTGGTGGTGAGGTAGTCCCAGGCCTCACTGATGTTGTTCATGTCGTCCGCCTCCGATGCGTCCAGGGCGTCACGACCCACTGGATGCCGACGATGACGGTGTCCAGGACGACCGCCAGCACGACACACAGCACGCTGGCGGCCAGGATCTCGGCCTTGAAGTCGTTCTGCACGCCGTCACGGATAAGGTTGCCGAGCCCGCCGTACGACACCAGGGTGCCCACCGTCACGAGGGCGACCGTGGACACCGTGGCGACCCGCAGGCCGGCCATGAACACCGGGAGGGCCAGCGGCAGCTCGATCCGGAACAGCAGTCGCGTCTTGCCATAGCCCAGGCCCGTGGCCGACTCGCGCACCTCGTCGGGGACGCCGACCAGTCCCGCGAGCATGCTGCGCACCAGGATGGTCAGTGCGTACAGCGCAAGCCCGATCACCACCGTGGTCATGCTGATGCCGGTGAACGGCACGAGGAGGGGGAACAGGGCCAGGCTCGGGATCGTGTAGATCATCGTGCTGGTGCCGAGGATGGCCCCCCTGATCCTCGGCAGCCTCCGCGCGATCAGGGCCAGCGGAAAGGCGATCACGACGCCCACCGCGATCGACCACAAGGTGATCTGCAGGTGCTGCTGGAGGGCGGACGTCAGGTCGCTGTGGCGATCCTTGAGGTAGTCGGTGCAGTACCACTTGTTGACCAGTCGGCTGTAGCAACTGGGGCCGGTCGAGATCCCGTCTCCCGCGAGTAGGGTCACGGACATGAACGCTACCGCCCCTCCCGGGGAGGCATCCCCGAGCGAACCGATGATCCGGCTCGAAGGGGTCGGGAAGCGGTACGCGGACGGGACGGTGGCGGTCCACGAGCTCGACCTCGAGGTGGCGGTCGGCGAGATGGTCGTCCTGGTCGGGCCGTCCGGATGCGGGAAGTCCACGACGCTGAAGATGATCAACCGGCTGATCGAGCCGACCAGCGGCCGGATCTTCCTCGAGGGCCACGACGTGATGTCCGAGGACCCGGTCCGGCTACGACGCCGGATCGGCTACGTCATCCAGCAGATCGGGCTGTTCCCCCACCAGAAGATCGTGACCAACGTGGCGACCGTGCCGTCGTTGATCGGCACCCCGAGGTCGCAGGCGCGGGACCGCGCCCGCGAACTCCTCGACCTTGTCGGGCTCGACCCGGGGACGTTCGCCGATCGGTATCCGCACCAGCTCTCGGGAGGTCAGCAGCAGCGGGTGGGCGTCGCCCGGGCACTGGCTGCCGACCCGCCCGTGCTGCTGATGGACGAGCCGTTCGCGGCGGTCGACCCGATCGTGCGGGCTCGGCTGCAGGACGAGTTCCTGCGACTCCAGGAAGACCTCGGCAAGACCGTCGTCCTGGTGACGCACGACATCGACGAGGCGGTGAAGATGGGCGACAAGGTCGCCGTCCTGGCCGAGGGTGGTCACCTGGCCCAGTTCGCCACCCCGGCCGAGCTGCTCGGCCATCCCGCCGACGACTTCGTGGCCGACTTCGTCGGCTCGACGGCCGGCCTGCGCCGGCTGACGGTGACCAAGCTCGACCGCCATCACCTCGAGCCCCTCGACGGGGTCGCCACCGGTGACCTCGGCGGCGCCATCGACCTCGATTCGACCCTCGAGCACGCCCTCGCCGTCCTGCTCCGCGACGACAAGCCGATGGTCGGCGTGAAGGACGGCGCCCAGTTCGTCGGCGTCCTCACCGCAGAAGGCATCCACCGCGCCCTCCGGGCAAGTCTGAGCGAGTGAGCAGCCGCGCGCGAGGAACAAGCGCGCGGCGTGGGCGAGCGAAGGTTGAGCGAGCCCACGGCTGAGCCTGCGAAGCCGTGCCAGGCGAGTCGCAACCCGGTGACAGTGCCTGGGGCGGGGACCACAGGCACGTCACCATGGTTTCGAGACGGTCGCAGAGCGACCTCCTCAACCAGCGGGGGACGCCGCAGGGCGACCTCCTCAACCAGCGGGAGACGCCGCAGGGCGACCTCCTCAACCAGCGGGAGACGCCGCAGAGCGACCTCCTCAACCAGCGGGGGAAGTCGCAGGGCGACCTCCTCAACCAGCGGGGCTGTCGCGGAGCGACCTTCTCAACCGGCCGAGGACCTCCTCAGAGAGCGAGGAAGGTCATGCCGTGCCGGCGTGGGGCCAGGCGGTGGCGATCTCGAGCTCGGACTTCAAGACGTCGTTCTCGCTGCGCAGGATGCCGTTCTCGTCCTCGAGCTCGGCGACCCGGACGATCGCCTCGGCGGCCCGTTCCTCGCAGTCCTCGAGAGCCACGGCGAGGCGGGATCCCTCGGCCTCGGCCTCGTCGGCGCGCCGGGTCTCGGCCCGAAGCCGTCGGGCGGCGTCGGCAGCGCGGCCCTGCGAGCCCACGACGGCCGACTCGAGCTGGGTCGCGGCCTGCTCGGCCTGCCCCACCTTGGCGGTCATCGCGTCGACGAACGCGCGATGCTCGTGCACGCGCGTCTCGGTGATCGCACGGTAGCCCTGGGCCTGCTGAGCCCGGTCGGCCGCGGCGTCTCGCCGCGCCTGGACCAGCTCCGAGTGGGTGATGCGGACAGCCGTGCCTCCGAGGAGTACGGCCAGGACGGCAGCGACCGACACGAGGGTGACGGATGCGCTGAGGACGGCGCCGATGACGACGACCGCCGCGGTGATGACCAGTGCGGCAGCGACCACTAGTCGAGTACTGCGCTGCCGACGACGAGTCTGTGGGGAAGACATGAGACGAGGCTAGGGCTCGTCGTCGTCCGCAGGGACGCGACACGCACGTTCGAGGAGCACGCCTCCGACCACGATCAGGATGCCGGCGACCCCCGCGCAGGCGGAGCGGAACGCCCGCTGACCTGCGAGTTCGCTGCTCTGGACACCGAGCCAGCTCACGGCGTACCCGATGTAGCAGCCGGCCGCGAGCGCCCCGACGTAGGCGCAGGCCCGGGCCAGGACCAGCCGGTTGACGGCCTGATGGGGAGACAGCCGACCGGGGTGCTGGGCGATCGTACGGCGGGTGGACCAGGCGGTCCCGAACAGGATCGCGGCGACCAGCAGCAGCGCGAGGGGCTGCGCCCACGACACCTGGGGCGGCAGGCCGGTCCCCCGGTCGGTGATCGTGTGGAACACCCAGCCACCGATCAGGCCCACCACCGCCCAGATGCAGAGCGCGGCCGCACTCATGGGCTTCAGCCGGCCCTCGGGCTCGGGTGGTTCGGGCGCCTCGTCGGGCGGCTCGGGTTCGGCGCTCACCGCGGTCTCACGGGTGCGTCACGCCAGGCTGGACGACGCTCACTGAATCTGGAGCAGGAGGTCGTCGCGCAGCTTCAGACCGCTCCGGTCGCTCTTCTCGAGCAGGTCGGCGATCGCTCCGGCGTCCGGGATCTCCGCGTCGGGCTCGATGTCGAACCACGGCTGGAGCACGAACGCACGCTCGGCGGCGCGCGGGTGCGGCAGCTGCATGACCTCGTCGTTCCGCCGGCGGTCTCCGACCACGATCACGTCGACGTCGAGGGTGCGCGGCGCGTTGGGTACGTCGGCGCTGCGGTCGCGGCCGAACGCGTCCTCGATGGCGTGGGCGCGATCGAGGAGCCGGCTGGCCGCCAGCGTCGTGTCGAGCAGGACGACGGCGTTCAGGAAGCTCTCCGAGTCCGCCGGGGCGTCGACCGGCTCGGTCTCGTAGATCGGGGAGACGCCCGTGACCCAGACGTCCGGCGTGTCCGCCAGGGCGTTCACGGCACCCTGCAGGCTGGTCAGCTTCTCGCCGAGGTTGGAGCCCAGTGCGAGCACGGCACGACGGATCGGGCGCATCTCTCCGGTGAGGGTGTCGGCGTCGATGATGTGCGGGTTGGGCGTCTCGGTCACGGTCGCACCTCACTGCTGCTCGGCTGGGGGCTGGGTCGGGTGATCGTCAGCGTCACATCGGCGAAGGTCGCCTCGATGGGGGCTCCGGGCTTGTGGACCGTGACCCGAGCCCATTCAACACGGTTGTCCAAGAGACAGACCACGCAGATGCGCTCGGCCAAGGTCTCGATCAGGTCGACCGGGTCCGACTCAACGGCGGCTTTCACTCGCGCGACGAGACTTCCGTAGTCCACGGTGTCGTGCAAGTCGTCCGAGGCTGCCGCCGCCCGGGTGTCCAGGCCCAGGGTGAGGTCGACCACGAACGTCTGACCCTCGCGTCGCTCGTGCTCGAAGACACCGTGGTGGGCGAAGCACTCGATGCCGGTGATGCGGAGCTCGTCCGTCACGTGACTCCCTCCTCCCAACGCGCGAACGCCCGCAGGGCGTCGCGGCTGGAGCGTACGTCGTGCACGCGCAGTCCCCAGACACGTTGCTGCGCCAGCAGCACCGTGAGAGCCGTGGTGGCCGACTCCCGGTCGTCCACCGCGCGCGGCGTCCCGTCGGAGGCGGCGAGCAGCGACCCGAGGAACGACTTCCGGCTCGCTCCCACGAGCAGCGGGTACCCCAGCGACTGCAGGCTCGACAGTCCCCTCAGCAGCTCCCAGTTGTGCTGCGCCTTCTTCGCGAACCCGAGGCCCGGGTCGAGCACGATCCTCGCCTCCGCGATCCCCGCCGCGAGAGCAGCCTCGGCCCGCTGCGCCAGCTCCACGCGCACCGCGGCGACCACCCCGCCTGGACCGTCGTACTCCGCCAGGTCCTGCATCCGGTCGCTGTGACCGCGCCAGTGCATGCAGACGTACGTCGTGCCCGCGGCAGCGACCACGTCCAGGATCCTCGGGTCCGCCAGCCCGCCCGAGACGTCGTTCACGATCGTCGCCCCTGAGGCGACGGCCTGCTCGGCGACCTCGGACCGCATGGTGTCGACCGACACGGTCGCGCCGCCGGCGGACAGCTCACGGATCACGGGGACGACGCGCCCCAGCTCTTCCTCGACGAGCGGCCGCGTCGCGCCCGGGCGGGTGGACTCGCCCCCGATGTCGAGGATGTCGGCGCCGTCGGCGAGCAGGTCTCGCCCGTGGGCGATCGCGGTGTCGGGCGTCGCCCACCTGCCACCGTCGGAGAAGGAGTCGGGCGTCACGTTGACGACGCCCATCAGCAGCGGGAGGGACGACGCCATCACAGCCCGGCCTAGCCCTTGTTGCTGTTGATCAGCGCCATCGCCTCGGACCTGGTGGCGGCCTTGTGCATCTGACCGCGCACGGCCGACGTGATCGTGCGTGCCCCGGCCTTGCGGACCCCGCGCATCGTCATGCAGAGGTGCTCGGCCTCGATCACCACGATCACGCCACGCGCCTCGAGTCCCGCCACCAGCGCGTCGGCGATCTGCGTCGTCAGCCGCTCCTGGACCTGCGGACGCTTGGCGAAGACGTCGACGAGACGGGCGAGCTTCGACAGTCCGGTGATCTTCCCGCGCTCCGAGGGGATGTACCCGACGTGGGCGACACCGGTGAACGGCACGAGGTGGTGCTCGCACATCGACCACAGCTCGATGTCGCGCACCAGGATCATCTCGTCGTGCCCGATGTCGAAGGTCGTGGTGAGCACGTCGGACGGCGTCTGCCGCAGTCCCGCCGTCAGCTCGGCGTACGCCCGGGCGACGCGTTCGGGCGTGTCACGGAGCCCTTCACGCTCGGGGTCCTCCCCCAGCGCGATCAGCAGCTCGCGCACCGCAGCCACGGCACGGTCGTGGTCGAAGGGCGGGACGTCGGCGGGCGGCCGGTCCGCCCAGGCGATCGGGTCGGTCATGCCGGGGATCAGGCGGTCGACGGAGGCTCGGGCGTGCTGCCCGGTGCGACCGGGCTGCCGTGCACGTCCCCACCCGGCCCCGGAGGAGTGAGGATGCCGCCGGCATCCGACTCGGGCCGCGTGCCGTTGACCTTGGCCCGGTCGCGAATCTCCTGCGGGATCTCGACCGGCGGGATCTCCGACGGGTTGCGGTCGGGAGACCCGGTCCACGCCGGGCGCGGAGCGCGCTTGCGCAGAGCGAGGAAGACGGTGGCGACCTGCTCCTTGTCGAGCGTCTCCTTGTCCATCAGCTCGAGCACGAGGCTGTCGAGCACGTCGCGGTTCTCCTCCAGGATGTCGAACGCCTCCTGGTGCGCGGTCGCCAACAGCTTCTTCGTCTCCTCGTCGACCGCGGCAGCGACCTCCTCGGAGTAGTTCCGACTGTGCCCGAGGTCGCGGCCGAGGAACGGCTCGGCGTTGGCCTCACCGAGCTTGATCGCACCGAGCCGCTCGGTCATGCCGTACTGCGTCACCATCGCGCGCGCCACCGCGGTCGCCTTCTCGATGTCGTTGCCCGCGCCGGTGGTCGGGTCGTGGAAGACCATCTCCTCCGCCGCGCGTCCGCCCATCATGTAGGCGAGGCTGTCGAGCAGCTCGCTGCGGGTCTGGCTGTACTTGTCCTGGTCGGGCAGCACCATCGTGTAGCCGAGCGCGCGACCGCGCGGCAGGATCGTGACCTTGTGCACCGGGTCGTTGCCCGGGAACGCCGCCGCCACCAGGGCATGTCCGCCCTCGTGGTAGGCCGTGATCAGCTTCTCCTTCTCGCTCATCAGGCGGGTACGCCGCTGCGGGCCGGCGATCACCCGGTCGATGGCCTCGTCGAGTGCCGCGTCTGTGATCAGCTTCTGGTTGGTGCGGGCGGTCAGGAGCGCGGCCTCGTTGAGGACGTTCTCGAGGTCGGCACCGGTGAAGCCGGGCGTACGCCGTGCGACGGCGAGCAGGTCGACGGCCGGCGCGAGCGGCTTGCCGCGGGAGTGCACGTCGAGGATCTTGTGCCGGCCGGCCAGGTCGGGGGCGTCGACCTGGATCTGCCGGTCGAACCGACCGGGACGCAGCAGCGCCGGGTCGAGGACGTCGGGCCGGTTGGTCGCGGCGATCAGGATCACGCCGCCACGCACGTCGAACCCGTCCATCTCCACCAGCAGCTGGTTGAGGGTCTGCTCGCGCTCGTCGTGACCGCCGCCCATGCCGGCGCCACGGTGGCGGCCGACGGCGTCGATCTCGTCGATGAACACGATCGCCGGGGCGTTCTCCTTCGCCTGCTCGAACAGGTCGCGGACCCTGCTGGCGCCCACGCCGACGAACATCTCGACGAAGTCGGACCCGGAGATGGAGTAGAAGGGGACACCCGCCTCACCGGCGACCGCACGCGCCAGCAGCGTCTTGCCGGTACCGGGAGGACCGTAGAGCAGGACGCCCTTGGGGATCTTGGCCCCGACCGCCTGGAACTTGGCAGGCTCCTGCAGGAACTCCTTGATCTCGCCGAGCTCCTCGACCGCCTCGTCGGCGCCGGCGACGTCGTTGAACGTCGTCTTCGGCATGTCCTTGGAGATCAGCTTCGCGCGTGACTTCGCGAACTGCATGACGCCGCGGCCGCCGCCTCCCTGCACCTGGTTCATCAGGAACAGGAACAGGAGCACGATCAGGACGAACGGAAGCAGCGTGGTGACGATCTGGCCGATCAGGCTCGGGTGGCTGATCTTCACGTCCGAGGAGTCCGCCGACATCGTGCCGTTGCTGATCTGCTTCTGGATCTCGTCGTTCAGCTGCGCCTGGGTCCCGTCGAGCCAGTGCGCCGTGACGTCGCTGCCCTCGCTGCGGACGTTGGGCTTGAGCGTGGCCTTGATCGTCTGGTCGCCGCCGTCGACGAGCGTGATCTGCTTGACCTGTCCCGACGTGATGTAGCTGTCCATCTGGCTGGTCGGGATCTCGTCGTACCCGCCGGGCGAGGCGATGTACTGCAGCGCGAACAGGATGAGCAGCACCGCCACGACGATCCACGGCCACGGGCTTCGGGCGAAACGCTTCACAGGACTCTTTCGAGGACGACGCTGCTGCTCGTCGGCGCCGGCCGAGGAGCACTGAATTTCCGAGAATGACGACGGTACACGTGATTCCCAATGCCCATTGTCCCCTGCCGGTGGGCGCGTACCTACTCCGGGAGCGCGATTTCACGCACAGGCCGGTCGGGGTCGCCGCTCGCCTCAGGAGTAAACGTGCGGAGCCAGCGTGCCGATGTCGCGCAGGTTGCGGTACTTCTGGCGGTAGTCGAGGCCGTAGCCCACGACGAAGTCGTTGGGGATGTCCCAGCCGACGTACTTGACCTCCAGCGGCATCCGGGCGGCCTCGGGCTTGCGGAGCAGGGTGCAGATCTCGACGCTCGCCGGGTTGCGGATGGCGAGGTTCGAGGTGACCCAGCTCTGGGTGAGTCCGGTCTCGATGATCTCGTCGACGATCAGGACGTGTCGGCCGGTGATGTCGGTGTCGAGGTCCTTGAGGATGCGCACCACCCCGCTCGACTTCGTGCCGGACCCGTAGGAGCTGATCGCCATCCAGTCCATCTCGACGTGGCGGGGCAGGGCGCGGGCGAGATCGACCATCACCATCGCGGCTCCGCGCAGGATGCCGACGATCAGCAGCTCCTTGCCCTCGTAGTCCGCGGTGATCTCGCGGGCCAGCTCCTCGAGCCGGTCGTGGATCTGCTTCTCGGTGAAGAGGACCTCGACGAGGTCGTCCTCGACCTGGGTGGCGTCCATGACTGAACCTTAGGCCGTGTCGACCGCCTGCTCGAAGGCCAGCACCCCCTCCCGGCGTACGGCGCGCAGGTGGCCGGGGAGGTCCACCCACTTCTGCCCGTGCCAGTCGGTGACGAGGGCGTCGACGGCGACCACGTGCTGGTGGAACGTCTCGCCCGGCGGCGCCCCGGCGGCCACAGCGGCGGCGCGCAGCACGCGGGTGCGGATCGGGGCCTCGAGACGCGCTGTGGCAGGCACCGACAGGCCGCCGTCGACCGTGACGGCGGCCAGCGCCCGCTCGGCGTAGGCGTCGAGGAGCTCCATGTCGGCGCGCACGAGGTCGGCGGTGCGTGCCAGCGACTCGGTGACGCCCGGGCCGAGCTCGTCCTCGAGCACCGGCAGCACCCGTCGGCGGACCCGCGCACGGGTGTAGGTGCCATCGGCGTTGTGAGGGTCCTCCCAGACCTCGAGCCCCTCCACCTGGCACGCGGTCACGGTGTCGGTGTGGGAGACGTCGAGCAGCGGCCGGCGGTAGTGGTCGAACGAACGGCGCATCCCGGCGATCGCGCGGCCCCCCGAGCCTCGGGCCAGGCCCATCAGCACGGTCTCGGCCTGGTCGTCCCGCGTGTGCCCGAGCAGCACGCGCTCGGCGTCGAAGCGCTGGCGGACCTCGTCGAGGAGGGCATACCGCGCCGCTCGGGCGGCGGCCTCGGGTCCGAGGCCCGGCGCCTCGACGGACGCGCGGGCGCTGACGGTCTCGTCGACCCCCATCGCGGCCAGCTGGCCGACGACGCGTTGCGCGCGCTCGGCCGAGCCCTCTTGGAGCCCGTGGTCGACGGTGACGCCGACGACGTACCACCCCTGGTCACGGCCCTCGAACACGGTGGCCGAGGCCAGGGCCAGCGAGTCCGCGCCACCGCTGCAGGCCACGAGGAGGCGCGCCCCCGGCTCGAGGTCCGCGAGGCCGCGGCGTACGGCGTTCCGCACGGCCGCGACCGCCGGATGCAGGCTCACGGGTGGACGCGCGCGACCCAACTGTCGGGATCGTGGATCTCCGCCAGGGTCGGCAGGTTGTCGGGGGTCGCCCAGACGGCGTTGAAGTCGGCCATGCCGACCTTGTCGACCACTGCGCGCGTGAAGCGGGCGCCGTCGCGGTACTGCGCCATCTTGGCCTCGAGCCCGAGGAGCCGGCGGACGAGTCGGTCGAGCGTGCCCAGGCCCTTGCGTCGTTCGGTGAACTTGGCCCGGATCGACTCCACGCTCGGGATCACGTCGGGCCCGACGCCGTCCATGACGACGTCGGCATGACCCTCGAGCAGCGACATGATCGCGGTCACCCGGTCGAGGATCGCCTTCTGCTCCGGCGAGCCGAGCAGGTCGAGGATGCTGCCACCGCGGCCGTTCTTGATCGCCTCGGCGATCCGTGGCAGCCCCTCCTCGAGGAAGCGCTGCGGCTCGACGGTCTCGGCCAGAGCGGTGAACTGTGCGAAGAGGTGCTCCCGCATCCACGGCACGGCCGTGAACTGCACGCGGTGGGTCTCCTCGTGCAGGCACACCCAGAGCCGGAAGTCGCTCGGGTCTGCCTGGAGCTCCCGCTCGACGTGGACGACGTTCGGCGCGACCAGGAGGAGCCGGCCGGTCGGCTCGTGGAACGGGTCGAACTGGCCGAGCACCCGGCTCGACATGAAGCCGAGCAGTCCCCCGACCTCGGCTCCGGTGATGCGGGAGCCGACGGCCTGGGTGATCGGACCTGGTGGCCCCTTCTTCTCGGCGACCTTGTCGATCACCGGGGTCAGCAGCTGGGCGAACCCTTCGGCGTTCGCCCGGATCCACGCAGGCCGGTCGACCACGAGGACGGGCGCGGTCAGCGCGCCGGCGTCCAGCCCGGTGAAGTCGCGGACGTACGCCGTGGACCGCTCCGCACCCTGGCGCAGCTCGGCGACCGTGGCCGCCGCCTCTGCGGCCGACACCTCGGGACCCGCGCCGGCAATGCGCGACCCGAGCGTCACCGCGAGCCCCCAGTCGACCATCTCCGTCGTCATGTGGTGAGCCTACGTGCCGGGGGGGCCGGGGCACCGTGGTTCGCCTTGGGGAGCCCCGCCCGTGGTCCTCGCGGCGGGTGGTTTCGAGACGGTCGCAGAGCGACCTCCTCAACCACCGGAACGACTCCGCAGGGCGATCTCCTCCACCGCCGGAACGCCCACGCGGAGCGAGCTCCTCCACCACCGGAACGACCCCGCAAGGCGATCTCCTCAACCGTCGGACGGCCCCCGCCGCGCGACCTCCTCCACCGCCGGAACGCCCACGCGGAGCGAGCTCCTCCACCACCGGAACGCGCCCGCCGAGCGACCTCCTCGACCACCGGACGCCCGGGGTCAGCAGCGGGCGGTGGCCAGGGCGGTGGTCAGGCGTTCCAGGGCGGCGCGGGTGTCGAGCGTCTCGGCGTACTTCACGTGGTTGCTGACGAAGGCGAAGACGAGGGCGCGGTCGCGGGCGTCGGTGGTGATCCCGGCGAGGGCGCTGGTGCCGGTGAGGGTGCCGGTCTTCGCGCGCACCAGTCCGCGACCGCGGCTGTCCCCGAAGCGGTACGAGAGCGACCCGTCGTACGCCGCCACGGGCAGGCCGGTGACGACCGAGCGGAGGTCGGGGTTCTGCGAGGAGGAGGCGAGCTGGAGCACCTGGACCAGGGTCTCGGCATCGAGCCGGTCGTGACGGGACAGGCCACTGCCGTCCTGGATCGTGGCGCGCCGCAGGTCGACCCCGAGGCGCTGGAGCGTCGACGTCACGCCACGGACCCCGCCCTCGTACGAGCCCTCGCCGTCGACCTCGAGTCCGACCTGGTGGGCGAGGACCTCGGCTCCCTCGTTGTCGCTGTACTGCAGGACACGCTCGACGATCTCGGCCACCGGGATGCTGGTCACCCGGGCCAGCTCGCGTGCGTGCGCACGCACCTTCTCCCGGCCAATCTTCGGCTCGACCTGGATGCCCCGCTTGCCGAGGTACGCCGCGAACAGCGCCGCCGCGGTCGCCGGCGGATCCGCCACCCGGCCGGTGCCCGTGGGGTCGAGGCCCTCGTCCGCCCACAGGGCGGTGATCGGCGAGACGACGTCCTCGGGGATGTAGGACTTCGGCCAGTGCGGGTTGACGCGCGGACCGGTGAACAGAGAGGTGTCGAAGGACAGGCGCACCTCGTGGAGGCCGCGCGCCTGGAGCCGGCGGGCGGTCTCGGCCGCCAGTGTCTGCAGGCTGGCGTCGCGACGTGCCGGGCCGTCGGTGACCTGCTTGCCCTGCAGGAACGGGTCGCCGCCACCGACCAGGACGATCCCCCGGCGACCGTCCTCGACCACCCGGGTGGCGAAGGTGCGATCCGGGCCGAGGACCTGGAGCGCGGCCGTGGCCGTCAGCAACTTGAGGGTGGACGCAGGCGTGGACGACCCGTGGCCGTCGTCGAGGACCGGTCGACCGGTGATCGGCGCGACGACGGCCCGCAGGTCGGCGAGGTGGCGGTCGCGCAGCGCCGGGCCGAGCGCGCGGCGTACGCAGGACCCGCTCGGGCGCGGTGAGGGTGCCGGGCGGGCGACCGCGGGTGGGGTGGCGGCCGCCGGAGGTGTGTACCCGGGCACGGGCTGGACCAGCGGCGCCGAGGAGTCACCGTCGCCGACCCAGTCGTCGAGCCGCCCGGTCCGGTACGCCGCGGCCGCACCGCCGGCGAGCACCACGACGACAACGATGGCGACCCATCGAAGCGCACGGCGCAGCCGTCGGCGGGGCCGGGCGGGGCGCGCGGCTCGGGCCACGGGGGCTCCTCGGACTCGGGGGACTCGGGGGACTCGGGGGTAGGCGACGGGTGGCGCCCGGTTGGGCAGGACGCCCCATTCTGCGGGAGACTGCCAACAGTCATGCCGCGGGCCGCACGGATGCCGCACGGATGCCGCACGGATGACAGAGACGTGGAGGTCATGGTGCTGGAGTTCGACGTACTGGTGGAGATCCCGAAGGGAAGCCGCAACAAGTACGAGGTCGACCACGAGACCGGTCGCATCCGGCTCGACCGGACGCTGTTCACGGCGACGCAGTACCCCGCGGACTACGGCTACATCGAGGAGACCCTGGGCCAGGACGGCGACCCGCTCGACGCACTGGTGCTGCTGCTCGGCGAGCCGACGTTCCCGGGCTGCCTGATCAAGTGCCGCGCGATCGGGATGTACCGGATGACCGACGAGAAGGGGGCCGACGACAAGGTCCTGTGCGTGCCGGTCTCGGACCCGCGCCTCGAGCACATGCGTGACATCAACCACCTGCCGAAGTTCGACCGGATGGAGATCGAGCACTTCTTCACCGTCTACAAGGACCTCGAGCCCGGGAAGTCCGTCGAGGGGGCCGACTGGGTCGGCCGCGACGAGGCCGAGAAGGAGGTCGAGGCGTCGTTCGCCCGGCTGCGCGAGTCGGGGCGGCACGACGCGATCGCGACGACCGTCGCGCCGCGGCACGCCGATCTTCCCTGACGCTGCGGTGACCCGGACCGCCCACGGCGCGCACGACTTCGCCGACGACCCGCGCAACCGCGACGTCCTGATCCACCTCAACGGCGTCCTGGTGCCGCGACCGGAGGCCGTCGTCTCGGTCTTCGACGCCGGCTTCGTCCTGGGCGACGGCGTCTGGGAAGGGCTGCGCGTGCACGGCGGTCACCCGGCGTTCCTCGACCAGCACCTCGACCGGCTCTGGGAGGGTGCCACGGCGATCGCCCTGGACGTCGGGCTGCCGCGCGCCGAGCTCACCGAGCGGATCTACGCGACGTTGCGCGCCAACGAGATGACCGACGGGGTGCACGTCAGGCTGATGGTCACCCGGGGACCGAAGTCCACGCCGTACCAGGACCCGCGGTTCAGCGACGGTCCGGCGACCGTGGTGATCATCGCCGAGCACAAGGACCCGTTGCCCGCGACCGTCGACCGGGGACTGTCGCTCTTCACCGTGCACGTCCGCCGTGCCTCCCCGGACACGCTCGACCCGAAGCTCAACGCGCACAGCAAGCTGAACGACATCACCGCGTGTATCCAGGCCTACACGGCCGGCGCCGACGAGGCCCTGATGCTGGACCCGCAGGGGTTCGTGGCCACCTGCAACAGCACCCACTTCTTCGTCGTACGCCGCGGCGAGGTGTGGACGTCGTCCGGCGCCTACTGCCTCGGCGGGATCACCCGCGGCAACGTCCTCCAGGTGTGCCGCGAGGACGGGATCCCCAGTCAGGAAAGGCTGTTCAGCCTCACCGACGTGTACTCGGCCGACGAGGCGTTCGTGACCGGGACGTCGCCGGTGTGGTCCCGGTGCACACCGTCGACGGCCGCACGATCGGCTCGGGACGTCGAGGCCCGATGGTGTCGCGCTTGCAGGTGCTGTACGCCGACCTGGTGCGCCGCGACGTGGCGTCCAGGACCGCCCCGTGACGATCCGGCTCGCCTGCTGGTCGGGGCCGCGCAACATCTCGACCGCGGCGATGCGCGCCTGGGAGAACCGGCCCGACACCGAGGTCGTCGACGAGCCGCTGTACGCCTGGTACCTGGCGCACACCGGTCTGGACCACCCCGGACGCGACGCGGTCATCGCCGCCGGCGAGACCGACTGGCGTCGCGTGGTGGACTCGCTCACGCGGCCGTGGCCGGACGGCCCCGTGCTCCAGTACCAGAAGCACATGGCCCAGCACCTGGTCCCCGACCTGCCGCGCGACTGGATCGGGTCGCTCCGGAACGTACTGCTGATCCGCGACCCGGCGGAGGTGGTGTCGTCCTACCTGCGCTCCCGGGCGACCGTTGTCCCGGAGGACATCGGGATCCTGCAGCAGCTCGAGCTGCAGGTGATGCTCGGGGGCGACGTGCCCGTGATCGACTCGTCCGACTTCCTGCGTGCGCCGGAGGAGCACCTGCGCTGGCTCTGCTCGTACGCCGGCGTGGAGTTCACCGACGCGATGATGTCGTGGCCGGCCGGACCGCGGGACAGCGACGGCGTGTGGGCGCCGTACTGGTACGACGCGGTCCTGCGGTCGACCGGCTTCGAGCCGTACCGGCCGCGCCGGGTCGACCTGACTCCCTAGGGCGAGGCCGTGGTCGCGGCGACCCGCCCGGCGTATGAACGGCTCCACGACGTGAGACTGGTCCTCTGACCGGCCCGACCGGTCAAAGCCGGTCCAGCCAGCTGTCGACCGCCCGCTGGACCTCGAGGTGCACCGAGACCCCCCGCACCGAGTCACCGGGTACCAGCATCACGTGGTCGGCGTCCGGCACCTCGAGCACCGAACAGGCCGAGCTCTCGAGGGTGCGGGCGACCCGGCTGTCCCAGAGCTGGTCGGCTGTGCCCCCGACCAACAGCTGGGGGGCGGGGTTCGCCGCGATCGCCTCGACCACGAACGGGCTGCCGAGCAGCGGCGTGAGCCACACGGCCGGGATCTCCCGCTCGGCCGCGAGCGGCGCCGCCCGGGTGCCGAGCGACTTGCCGACGACGAGGGTCCGTGCGGCGTTGGGGAGGGCGCCCTCGACCTCGGCCCGCACCCAGGCGTTGATCTCGTCGACGGAGGCCTCCGCCGGTGGGTCCCACCAGTGGTGCTCGACGCGCCACCCGTGCCGGAGCAGCGCCTGACCGGCGAAGAACAGCAACGGCGCCTGCGGCGGGTACCCGGACCCCGGCACCAGTACGGCGGTCCCGACCGGTTCGCCCTCCGGCTCGAACGAGGTGCCGATGACGCCCGGGATCCTCATCCGTTCAGCCTCCCATGACGGGACCTGCCCGCAGTGGAGGGAGATCGCCGGGTCAGGGACGAGCGTAGAAGTTGGGCGCGATCCAGGCGTACATCGACACCTCCTGGACGTCGAGCCCGGTCCGCGGGGCCTGGATGATCATCCCGTTCCCGACGTAGAGCGCGACGTGGTAGATCGACGACGGGCTGCTCGACGAACCCCAGAAGACGAGGTCGCCGGGACGCAGGGAGCTCGGCGAGATGGGCGTCGACTGGGCGTACTGAGCGACCGAGTAGTGCGGCAGGTAGATGCCGCCGGCTCGCCAGGCGCCCATGGTCAGACCGGAGCAGTCCCACGCGTTCGGCCCGGCGGCGCCCCAGACGTAGGG
>DATBDF010000008.1:0-1827 GCA_036270075.1 Nocardioides sp. | reverse complement strand
GTACGTCGAAGATGCGCCCGTAGTTCGTCTCCCGCACGAAGCCGAACGTCTCCGCGACCTCGGTGACCGTGCCCTCACGAGTGGGCACCTCCGAGATCAGCGCGAAACCATCGCGCACGACCGACCGCAGCACCGCGGACTCGTCCGCGAGATAGACCGGCCACGGCACCCGAACCACCGGACCGACCTCCGCCGCCGTCCGCCACAGACGCTTGCCCCGCTCGTTGCGCTCCTCACGGTGGGTGTCCCGAGCCTCGGCGAGCAGGTCGGCGACGTCGAACACCGCCCGGTGCCCACCGGGCGCGAAGACCACCTCGACGCGCTCGTCGCTCGCCGTCGCCGACTCGACCCGCAGGTCGTCGGGCAGGTCGGTGATGCCGAACAGACGTTGCCCGCTGCGGGGATCGCGGCTCGCCGCGTCGGTGGCGCTGTCGCGCAGCCACATCGCACCCAGCTCGAGACTCTCGTCGCCGAGGGTCACCCGCACCCCGCCGTCGACGAGGGCCACCTGCGCTCGCGCCGGGAGTGCTGGCTCGGTCATTCCCACTCGATGGTGCCGGGAGGTTTCGAGGTGATGTCCAGGGTGACCCGGTTGACCTCGGCCACCTCGTTGGTGATGCGGGTCGAGATCTTCTCCAGGAGGTCGAACGGGAGGCGTGCCCAGTCGGCGGTCATCGCGTCCTCGGAGGTGACCGGGCGGAGGACGATCGGGTGGCCGTAGGTGCGGCCGTCGCCCTGGACGCCGACCGACCGGACGTCGGCGAGCAGGACCACCGGGAACTGCCAGATGTCGCGGTCCAGGCCGGCGGCGGTGAGCTCCTCGCGGGCGATCAGGTCCGCCTGGCGCAGGATGTCGAGTCGCTCGCGGGTGACCTCGCCGATGATCCGGATGCCGAGGCCGGGACCGGGGAACGGCTGGCGCCAGACCATGGTGGGAGGCAGTCCGAGCTGCTCCCCGACCTGGCGGACCTCGTCCTTGAAGAGGGTGCGGAGCGGCTCGACGAGCTCGAACTGCAGGTCGTCCGGGAGCCCGCCGACGTTGTGATGGGACTTGATGTTGGAGGTGCCCGCTCCCCCACCGGACTCGACGACGTCGGGGTACAGCGTGCCCTGCACGAGGTACGCCGTCTCGCCGCCCGCCTCGTCGCCGCTCGACACGTCGTGGAACGCGCGCACCTCGGCCGCCTCGAAGGTCCGGATGAACTCGCGGCCGATGATCTTCCGCTTCTCCTCCGGGTCGTGGATGCCCTCGAGCGCCCCGAGGAACTGGTCGCTCGCATCGACCACGTCGAGGGTGTCGAAGACGGCCTCGAAGTCGCGGCGTACCTGCTCGGTCTCGCCCGACCGCATCATGCCGTGGTCGACGTACACGCACGTGAGCCGGTCGCCGATGGCCCGCTGGACGATCGCGGCGGCCACCGCCGAGTCGACACCGCCGGACAGCGCGCAGATGGCCCTGCCGTCACCGATCTGCTCGCGGATGCGGTCGACCTGGTCGTCGACGATGTTGACCATCGTCCAGGTCGGGCGGCAGCCGGCAATGTGGTGCAGGAAGTGCTCGAGGACCTGCTGGCCGTGCTCGGTGTGCAGCACCTCGGGGTGCCACTGCACGCCCGCGAGCCGGCGGTCGGTGTCCTCGAAGGCAGCGACCGGCGTCACCCGTGTCGACGCGAGTACGTCGAAGCCGGGCGGGGCCGCGATCACGGAGTCCCCGTGGGACATCCAGACCGAGTGGTCCGCGGGGATGTCGGACAGCAGGACGCCCGCACGGTCGATCTTGACCGGGGTGCGGCCGTACTCGCGGGCACCCGTCGGCGACACCGCCCC
>DATBDF010000007.1:0-2394 GCA_036270075.1 Nocardioides sp. | reverse complement strand
CGGTCGAGCGATTGGAATTCCCGGGCGAGAGCCTGAGCGGCAGTCGGACCGACATGCCGAATGGACAGGCCAACAAGCACTCGCCACAAAGGTCGCTGCTTGGCTGCCTGGAGATTCTCCAGCAGCTTCTCCCCGATCGCGTTGAGATCGCCGGCCTGGCGGACCCGACCTTTGACCTTGCTGTCCCGACTGAGACGAAACAGCTCGACCCGCCGCAGTGCATCGGCGTCGAGGTTGAACAGATCCCCTTCGTCGGTGATGACACCGGCTTCCAGGAGCGCGCCAGCCGCCTCGTAACCGAGTGCTTCGATGTCGAACGCTCCACGCCCAGCCACGTGAAAGATCCGCTCACGAAGTTGCGCCGGGCACGACCGGGCGTTGGGACAGCGGATGTCCGCGTCGCCCTCCTTCTCCGGTCCGACCGGGGTTCCGCACGCAGGACACTTCGTCGGCATGACGAAGGGACGCTCGCTGCCGTCCCGCAGGGCGACCACCGGACCGACGATCTCCGGGATGACATCGCCGGCCTTGCGCAACACCACCATGTCGCCGATCAGCACGCCCTTGCGCTCGACCTCACTCTCGTTGTGCAGCGTTGCCATCTCGACGGTGGATCCCGATACCTTGACCGGCTCCATTACCGCGTACGGCGTTATCCGACCGGTACGCCCGACATTCACGCGGATGTCGAGCAGCTTCGTGTTGACCTCTTCGGGCGGGTACTTGAAGGCGATGGCCCACCGGGGCGCGCGACTGGTCGCACCGAGCCGCCGCTGCACGCCGAGGTCGTCGACCTTGACCACCACACCGTCGATCTCGTGCTCGACCGAATGCCGGTGCTCCGCGTAGTAGTCGATGAACGCCTGTACGGCAGCGAGATCCGGCTTCACCTCGGCCCGAGCCGAGGTTGGCAACCCCCAGTCACGCAGCCGGGTGTACCAGCCGGACTGACTGACCACCTCCGAACCGCCTTCGACCCGCCCGACACCGTGTACGACCATGCGGAGCGGCCGGGAGGCGGTGACTCGGGGGTCCTTCTGGCGAAGAGACCCGGCGGCAGTGTTACGCGGATTCGCGAAGGGCACCTTGCCGGACGCCACGAGAGCCTCGTTCAGCCCCTCGAAGCCGGCGACCGGGAAGTACACCTCGCCCCGGACCTCCAGCACCTGCGGTACATCCTCGCCCTGGAGCCGGTGCGGCACACCCTCGATGGTGCGGATGTTGGGCGTGACGTCCTCGCCGGTACGCCCATCCCCTCGCGTCGCGCCGCGCACCAGTCGGCCGGCGCGGTAGACCAGATCAACGGCCAGCCCGTCGACTTTCAGCTCACACAAGTACGCGGGGACTTCACCCACCTCGCGTTCGACTCGGTGGGCCCACGCCGTGAGCTCCTCGACGGTGAACGCGTTGTCGAGCGACAGCATGCGGTCGAGATGCTCCACGGCGGTGAACAACGTGGAGTAGGTGCCGGCGACCCGCTGAGTGGGTGAGGCGGGCGTTCGCAACTCGGGGTAGCTGTCCTCGAGGCCTTCCAGACGGCGCAGCAGCACGTCGTACTCGGCGTCGCTCACCGTGGGTGCGTCGAGAATGTAGTAGCGGTAGGAGTGCTCGTCCAGCTCCTGGGAGAGACGGGCATGTTCCTCGCGGGCGTCGACCGGCGCCTCCGACGGTGCGCTCATCGACGGACCCCGCGGATCCGGTGCTGCGGCGATGCACGCGTCCTCACGGGGGCCACGGTACTCAGCCGGTCTGACGATAATGTCCGGCCGATGACCGCACAGACCGAGCCGGGCGCCGGGCAGAAGCCTCATCTGCACGGCATGGTGATTGCCGTGCAGGCGCCGGTTTTCGCGCTGTCCACAATCGACGGCCAGGTTCGCGACGCGGCAGCGGGCTGGTATGCCGGTGATCGGCGGATTCTCTCCGGACTGGTGGTGAGCGTCGACGCGGCCGAGCCGGTGCCACTGGATGGGCACTTCGCGGGCGCCGCGCATGCGCGGTTCGTGGGCGCCGGGCGGGGCCTGGGCAACGCGGGCGCCGACCCGACCGTGCTCGTCGAACGGGATCGATCGGTGACCGGCACGGCCGTGCGTGAAGTGATCACGGTGGTGTCGTACGCCACCGAGCCGGTCAGCTGCACCCTGGGGGTCGCGCTAGCCTGCGATCTCGCACCGATCTACGACGTAGCCAGCGGGCGTCCGACGGTCGGGCTGGCCCCGGACGTCCAGCTCGCGGCTACCCGGTGGCGCGGGGCGGACGGGGCGACCGTCCTCGCCGAGTACTCCCCCCCGGCTGACGGCATCACCTCCGCCGGCGCTCTGTCCTGGACAGTCGTCCTCGGCCGCCAGCAGGTCTGGGAGTTAGAGATCGTGGTGACCGTCGTCGATGATCCCG
>DATBDF010000006.1:0-4475 GCA_036270075.1 Nocardioides sp. | reverse complement strand
CGCCCGGGCCCGCTCGGCATAGTCGTCCAGCGCCGTGACCCGCGAGGCCCCGGCGAGGCCGAGGTCGTGGTCCAGGTTCGTCGCAGAGCGTGACGCGAGGACGCTTGCAGCCAGACCCGCGAGCAGCGCGACGAGACCGAGCGCGAGCAGCGCGGCGCGGAACCGCTGCATGTGCCCTCACCTCGCCCTCGTCGTGCTCGTCGGCCGCCACGGGTAGCCCCGAGGGCAGGTCTCCTTCCAGATATCGGCAACACAGGGGTCCGGTTGAGGCGAACCGGCCTGTGACCTGGGGGAATACGTCCCGGTCCGTGGTTGTCGTCCCCTTCATGGCACTCGACGGCGAATATCGGCCGAGCCCGGACGCCCGCACCCGCGATCAGGTCGCCGGCTACGAGGCATCGGGCGGCGCGGAGCACAACACCTTGCGGGGTCGCCCCGTGATCATCCTCACCACCCGCGGCGCCAAGACCGGCAAGATCCGCAAGATCGCGCTGATGCGGGTGGAGCACGAGGGGCGCTACGCCGTGGTGGCGTCGCAGGGCGGAGCGCCGAGGCACCCGGTGTGGTACCACAACCTCGTCGGCGACACGCACGTCGAGCTCCAGGACGGGCCCGCGCCGCAGGACATGACGGCGCGCGGGGTGTTCGGCGAGGAGAAGGCGCTCTGGTGGGAGCGCGCTGTGGCGGCGTGGCCGGACTACGCCGCCTACCAGCGGCGCACCGACCGAGAGATCCCGGTGTTCGTGATCGAGCCGCTCGAGGGCTGACCAGCCGGTCTTGTCAGGTCTTGTCAGGTCTCGGCGAGCAGCCGTCGGCGCTGCTCGTCCACGTCGTAGTCGGGGGGCGGCCACGCGACCGCCATCGCCTCGAGCTGCTCGACCAGGATGTTCATGATGGCCCAGTTGCGGTACCACTTGCGGTCCGCCGGGACGACGTGCCATGGGGCGGCCTCGGTGTTGCAACGCTCAAGCGCGTCGCCGTACGCCTCGAGCATCGGCTCCCACTCTTCCCGCGTGTCCAGATCACCGGGGTTGAACTTCCAGAGCTTGTTGGGCTGGTCCAGCCGGGCGAGCAACCGGTCGCGCGACTCGGTCTTGGACAGGTGAAGGAAGCACTTGACCACCGTCGTGCCGTCGGCGACGAGCTTCTCCTCGAAGCGGTTGATCGCGGCATAGCGCCGGCGCCAGGTGCGCGGCTCGACCAGCTCGCGCACCCGGACCACCACGACGTCCTCGTACTGCGACCGGTCGAAGACTCCGATCATCCCGGGCTCGGGCAGGCGTGCCTTGATGCGCCACAGGAAGTCGTGCGCGAGCTCCTCCTTGGTGGGCGCCTTGAACGCCGCGATGCTCACCCCCTGCGGGTCGACCTGTCCCACGACGTGGCGCACGGTGCCGCCCTTGCCGCTGGTGTCCATCCCCTGCAGGATCAGCAGGAGCGAGCGGCGTCCGCCGGTGCGACCTTCGGCGTAGAGCCGCTCCTGGAGGTCGGCCAGACGCGGGCCGAGCGTCGCCAGGGCCTTCACGCCGGCCGTCTTGCCGCCGTCGAAGCCTGGGGTGGCGGCGGTGTCGATCTGCGTCAGGTCGACGGGCAAGGCGGGCAGCCGCAGCAGGTCGGTCACCCGTTGCACGCGCGGCCGGGCCCGCTTGCTGTCCTTCGCGGACGTCTTCACCATGGCGGTGATCGTCGCAGAGGCCGGCAGGTTGGGCCAGGGAGCGCTGGGTAGGTTCGGTCCCCGTGACGCTGCTGACGGTGTGGGCTCCTCGCGCCGGGCGCGTGAAAGCGACGGTCGCCGGCCGGGTGCACCCGTTGGCGCCGGGCGATGGCGGCTGGTGGGCAGCCGACGTACCCGAGCTCGTGCATGGCGTCGA
The DNA here is from genome assembly GCA_036270075.1 of Nocardioides sp. GTDB lineage: Bacteria > Actinomycetota > Actinomycetes > Propionibacteriales > Nocardioidaceae > Nocardioides. The sequence goes on along the minus strand of DATBDF010000006.1, from coordinate 2,604 downwards.
CTATGCGTTCCTGCTCGACGATGACCCGACGCCTCTCCCCGACCCCCGGTCGCGCTGGCAGCCGGCCGGCGTCCATGGCCCCTCACGCTGGTACGACGACGCGGCGTACCGCTGGAGCGACGCCGGCTGGCGCGGCGTACCTCTCGCCGGAGCCGTCCTCTACGAGCTGCACGTCGGCACGTTCACCCAGGGGCGGACCCTGGACTCCGCCGTCGAGCGCCTCGACCATCTGGTGAACCTCGGTGTCGACGTGGTCGAGCTGATGCCGGTGGCGGCGTTCCCGGGGAGGCACGGCTGGGGCTACGACGGCGTGCACCCCTACGCGGTGCACGAGCCGTACGGCGGCCCGGACGCGCTGAAGCGGTTCGTAGACGCCTGCCACGCCCGCGGCCTCGGCGTCTGCCTCGACGTCGTCTACAACCATCTGGGCCCGTCGGGCAACTACCTGCCGCTCTTCGGCCCCTACTTCAGCGACAAGCACGAGACCCCGTGGGGCGCCGGGGTCAACCTCGACGACGACGGCGCCACCGAGGTCCGGCGGTGGATCGTCGACAACGCCACCAGCTGGCTGCGCGACTTCCACGTCGACATGCTCCGCCTCGACGCCGTGCACGCGATGGCCGACGACTCCCCGGTGCACCTGCTCGCGGAGCTGGCCCGTGAGGTCGACGCGCTCGCGGTCGACCTGCGCCGGCCGCTGTCGCTGGTGGCCGAGTCGGACCTCAACCAGCCGGCCACCGTCACCCCGGTCGAGTGCGGCGGCCTCGGCATGACAGGCCAGTGGAGCGACGACTTCCACCACGCCCTGCACACCCTGCTGACCGGCGAGGCGCAGGGCTACTACGCCGACTTCGCCGCGGACCCGTTCGACGCCCTCGAGCGGACGCTGACCGGTGCCTTCTTCCACGCGGGTACGCCGTCGTCGTTCCGCGGCGCCGCATGGGGAGCACCCGTCGACCGCTCCCGCGTGCCCGGCTGGCGCTTCCTCGGCTACAGCCAGACACACGACCAGGTCGGCAACCGCGCGGTCGGCGACCGCCTCGCGTCGACCGTCTCCCCCGGCCTGGCCCGCATCGCGGCCGCGCTGGTCCTCACGTCTCCGTTCACGACGATGCTCTTCATGGGTGAGGAGTGGGCCGCGTCGACCCCGTGGCAGTACTTCACCTCGCACGAGGAGCCCGAGCTCGCCGAGGCGGTGCGGTCCGGCCGGCGCCGTGAGTTCGCCGAGCATGGCTGGGCAGCCGAGGACGTCCCCGACCCGCAGGCCGATGCGACCCTCGAGGCGTCGACCTTGCTCTGGGGCGAGGTCGACGACGCCGAGCACGCCGCCATGCTCCATTGGTACCGCGACCTCATCGCGCTGCGCCGCCGAGAGCCCGAGCTCTCCGACCCACGCCTCGACCGGGTGGCCGTGACCTACGACGCCGCCGCCCGCTGGGTCGTCGTCACCCGCGGCTCCCTGCGAGTGGTGGCGAACCTCGCCGACCACGCACAGGCCGTCCCGCTCGAGACGCCCGTCGCCGAGATCTTGCTGTCCTCTGCCTCGCAAGACCGGCCCGCTACAGCAGATGTTCTCCTTCCACGGGAGTCCATCGCCATCGTGCGGGTGGTCGCTGAGAAAGAGCCGGGCACAGCCGCCGCTGTCGATCTGTAGCGGCCGTGCCCAACGCCGTCCCCGGCCTACTTCTTGGGCTGCAGCAAAGCGCTGATCAGCGTCGTTCCGGTCGTGCTTCCGAGCTTGATCCGGACGGTGTAGTCCTTATTCTGCGTCAGCGACTTCGTGCTGAGGTTGTACATGTAAGTGCTGCCGGTGAGCCGCATTTGCTGGTCTGTGTCCGCCGCACTCACACTCTCGGTCACCGGGTTGGTGATGGCAGTGCTGTCTCCGTCCAGCGCGCCATCGACAACCTTGACGAAGAGGTTCGGCGTTGTGATCGTCTTGCCGGCGAAGCAACTGCTGTAGACGATCACCTTGACCGGCACGACGTTGCCGTACTTTGCGATGTTCCGAACCCCGTCCTGAATCGGATCCTGGAACTTCAAGGAGTACACATCGGTTGCACCAGCGCCCGTACTCGAACTATCGCCGGTGCCGGTGCCGGTGTCATCATCCGTGACACTAGCCGTGGCGATGATCGTGTAGCAGCCGGGCAGCAGTCGGGCTGAGTCTCCCGTCATCGTCCCACCACCGCCGGCCGCCGGCAGGATCGTGCCGGTGACCGCCAAGGGCGTGTTGGGGGGAGCACCGGCCGGGACGACAGTGACGTTGAACTGCCCAGTCGGGAAGGTGTCCGATAGGCCAGGGTCGGTGAAGCTAGTCATGAGATGTACGACACCAGTCACACTGTCGACGGTTATGGCCGGAGCTTGCACTGAAGGCCTCACGTTGTTCACCGTGACCGACCTGGAGTCCGAGTCGGTCCCGGTGTCGTCATCGGTCACCGAGATGCTGACCGCCGTCGAGTCCGAGGCCGTCCCGGTCGGGTTGTCATCGGCGAAGCGGCAGTCGAAGCTGCCGTCACCGGTCACGGCCGAGAAGGTCACCGACCCGACCAGCGACCCGCTCCCACAGTCCGGGACGCCATGGGTGAACGTGTCCTCGGT
>DATBDF010000005.1:0-15680 GCA_036270075.1 Nocardioides sp. | reverse complement strand
CACTTCCGGTGGTTGAGGAGGTCGTGCAACGACCGTCTCGAAAACACCACCACGAACAGGGGTTTCGAGACGGGCCCCAGGGGGCCTCCTCAACCACCAGAGCGCCCGCCGAACTGGGGTTTCGAGACGGGCCCCCAGGGGGCCCACCTCAACCACCGGGACACCCGCAGCCACCCACTTCCGGTGGTTGAGGAGGTCGTGCAACGACCGTCTCGAAACCACCGCGACGAGCCAGGGGGCGCGCGTCAGACGTCGAGGCGGTCGGTGTGCGTGAAGAGGGCCGAGTAGGCGTTCAGGGCCGGCTGCCCGCCGAGATGGGCGTACAGCACGTGGGAGTCCGGGCCGATCTCGCCTTCCCGGACCAGGTCGATGAGGCCGGCCATCGACTTCCCCTCGTAGACCGTGTCGATGATCATCCCCTCGAGCTGACCCGTGAGCCGGATCGCGTCGAGGGTCGACTGCACCGGGATGCCGTACAGGTCGCCCGCCCACCCCTCGAGCACGGTGATCTCGTCGTCGCGGAGGTCGCGCCCGAGCCCGATCAGCTCGGCGGTGTTGCGGGCGATCCGCGCGACCTGGTCGCGCGTCTTCTCGATGGTGGCCGAGGCGTCGATCCCGATCACCCGACGAGGACGTTCCTGGCCGGCGAAGCCCGCGATCATCCCGGCGTGGGTCGAGCCCGTGACCGTGCAGACGATGATCGTGTCGAAGAAGACGCCGAGCTCGCGTTCCTGCTGCTCCACCTCCTGCGCCCAGCCGGCGAAGCCGAGCCCGCCGAGCGGGTGGTCGGACGCACCGGCCGGGACGGGGTACGGCGTACCGCCCGCCGCCTCGACGTCGTCGATCGCGCGACGCCACGAGTCACGGAAGCCGATGTCGAAGCCGGCGTCGTCGAGACGGACGTCGGCTCCCATGATCCGGCTCAGCAGGATGTTGCCGACCCGGTCGTTGACGGCGTCGGGCCAGTCGACCCACTTCTCCTGCACGAGCACGCACTTCATCCCGATGCGAGCCGCCACCGCGGCGACCTGCCGGGTGTGGTTCGACTGGTAGCCACCGATGCTGACCAGCGTGTCCGCGCCCTGGGCGATGGCGTCGGGGACGAGGTACTCCAGCTTGCGCGTCTTGTTGCCGCCGTACGCGAGGCCGGAGTTGCAGTCCTCGCGCTTGGCCCAGATCGTCGCCCCGCCGAGGTGGGCCGTGAGGCGCTCGAGGCGATGGATCGGGCTGGGTCCGAACGTGAGCGGGAAGCGCGGAAAGTCGCTGAGAGCCATCGTCGTCCTGTCCTCGGTCGGTGCCTGGTGCCGGGCGTCGGCGCACAGGACATGATGGGAGCATGGCCGACCCACGCGCAGGAACCCCCGCCCAGCCCTCGGACCTGGTCGACGTCGCGCACCTGGTGACGGCGTACTACACGCTCGAGCCGGACCCCGGCAACGTCGACCAGCAGGTCGTCTTCGGCACCAGCGGTCATCGCGGCAGCAGCCTGAACACCGCCTTCAACGAGGAGCACATCGCGGCGACGACGCAGGCGATCTGCGACTACCGCCAGGAGCAGGGGTACGACGGCCCGCTGTTCCTCGGCCGTGACACCCATGGCCTGTCCGAGCCGGCGTGGGCGACCGCGATCGAGGTGCTGGTCGCCAACGACGTATCCGTGATGGTGGACGACCGCGACGGCTACACCCCGACACCGGCCGTCTCGCACGCGATCATCCGCGCCAACGGCGGCCGGACGACGGGCTCGGGTCTCGCCGACGGCATCGTCGTGACGCCCAGCCACAACCCGCCGTCCGACGGGGGCTTCAAGTACAACCCACCCCACGGCGGCCCGGCCGACAGCGACGCGACGAAGGTGATCGCGGGACGTGCCAACGAGCTGATCGGGGCCAACCTCGAGGGCGTCCAGCGGGTCGCGTTCTCCCGCGCCCGTGGGGCGTGCGGGGCGTACGACTTCCTCGGGACGTACGTCGACGACCTGCCCGCGGTGGTCGACATCGACGCGATCCGTGAGGCCGGTGTGCGGATCGGCGCCGACCCGCTCGGGGGCGCGAGCGTCGCCTACTGGGGCGAGATCGCCGAGCGTCATGGCCTCGACCTGACAGTCGTGAACCCGCTGGTCGACCCGACCTGGCGCTTCATGACCCTCGACTGGGACGGCAAGATCCGGATGGACTGCTCGTCACCCCACGCCATGGCGTCGTTGATCCACCGCAAGGACGAGTACCAGATCGCCACCGGCAACGACGCCGACGCCGACCGGCACGGCATCGTCACCCCGGACGCGGGTCTGATGAACCCCAACCACTACCTCTCGGTCGCGATCGGCCACCTGTTCGGCGGGCACCGGCCGGACTGGCCGGCGAGCGCGCGGATCGGCAAGACGCTCGTGTCGTCGTCGATGATCGACCTGGTCGCCTCCGACCTCGGCAAGGCCATGGTCGAGGTGCCGGTCGGCTTCAAGTGGTTCGTGCCCGGGCTCATCGACGGGTCGTTCGGCTTCGGCGGCGAGGAGTCCGCCGGCGCGTCCTTCCTCCGCCGCGACGGCTCGGTGTGGACCACCGACAAGGACGGACTGATCCTCGACCTGCTCGCCTCGGAGATCCTGGCCGTGACCGGGAAGACACCGAGCGAGCTGTACGGCGACCTGGTCGCGCGCCACGGCGATCCGGCGTACGCGCGGGTCGACGCGCCGGCCGACCGCGAGCAGAAGGCCCGGCTCGCCGCCCTCTCCCCCGACGACGTCACCGACACCGAGCTCGCCGGCGAGAAGATCACCGCCAAGCTCACCGAGGCCCCCGGGAACGGAGCCGCGATCGGCGGCCTCAAGGTGGTCACCGAGAGCGCGTGGTTCGCGGCCCGGCCGAGCGGGACCGAGGACGTCTACAAGATCTACGCCGAGTCCTTCCGTGGCCCGGAGCACCTGGCCGAGGTGCAGGAGGCCGCGCGGGCGCTCGTGTCCGGGGCGCTGGGCTCATGAGCGGGCGGGCGCCGGCGCTGGGCCTCCTCGACGTCCTGGTCGGCGAGTGGACCGAGCTGGTCTCGGGACACGGCGACCCGACCGGCACCGTGACGTTCGAGTGGGCGCTGGGAGAGCACTACCTCGTGCAGCGCACGATGTTGCCCCCTCCCTTCCCGGAGAGCTTCGCGGTCATCGAGTACGACGAGTCGGCCGGCGAGTTCCGGCAGCACTACTTCGACAGCCGAGGGGTCACCCGGGTCTACCGGATGTCGCTCACCGGGTCGGACTGGACGCTGCTCCGCACCGAGCCCGACTTCTCCGACCTCGGCTTCGCCCAGCGCTTCGTCGGGACCATCGCCGACGACGGGCGCTCGGTGGACGGCCGCTGGGAGCAGTCCCACGACGGTGGCCAGACCTGGGAGCACGACTTCGGCCTCCGCCTGGAGCGTCAGCCCTAGCTCCGCCGGGGTGTTTCGAGACAGGCGTCAGGACGCCTTCCTCAACCACCGGAAGACGCCGGTTCCGCTCGATGGCGGAAGTGGCTCCCATTCCGGTGGTTGAGGAGATCGCTCTGCGACCGTCTCGAAACCAGCTCCCCGATGTCCTCAACCCACGGTCGCGAGGGTCCCGAGGTCCTGGTCGCCGACGACTCCGGTCAGCGTCGCGTCTCCGGTGAGCGGCGTACCGACGACGCGCGCGAGGGAGAGGACGACCGGTCCGGCGGACACCCGCGTGACGGCGCCGTCGTCCTCGAGCGACTCGACCGACGAGACGGCCGGGACCGCGGTCTCTGCGGAGCCGGAGCCGCGCACCTGCATCCGGGCCGGAACGTCGACCAGCTCGCCGTCGTGCTCGACCATCATCTGCGCCTGTTGCCCGCCGGTGAGGATCGCGGTCGTGAGCGTGGCAGCCCAGATCGGGTCGCCGCACCCGTCGTAGACCCAGCGCGGGCCGAGCACGCTGTGACCACACGTCCCGATCAGGACACTGTCCCCTCCTGCCAGAGGCGCACCCCGGTAGGTGAGCGGCGTCTGCAGCAGGGTGCCGTCATCGGTCCGCCACAGGATCGTCTCGACCCCGACCTGGCCGGCTGGATCGTCGAAGCGGTACTCCGCGACCTTCTCCGTGATCGTCCGCCCTTCCGCCCAGGCTCGCGAGGGCAGCCACGCCTCCACGAGCTCCTGCTTGGAGGGAGTCAGCGTAGCCCGGTGAACGATGCCCATGCGCGAAATCTACGACGCCACGAGCGGTGCGTCGTCGTCCCTCTGGCGATGGACGACCCGCCCGGTGCCACCTGACCCTCGTTTCGGACCTGATCCCGTGTCGTCGGCCGGCTGGCTGACGGCGGTCGCCTTCCGGTCGGGCATCGTCCGGAAGGAGGCCTAGCCTCGGGCCATGAGCGACGAGACGCTGGACCTGTCGGGTACGACCTACGAGCACGCGAACCTGCGCAACGCGCTGTTCCATCACGTCGACCTGTCCGGCTCGACGTTCCGGTTGGTCGACCTGAACGACGTGTGGATCCGGAGGGCCGACCTGCACCGGCTCCACATTCGCGGCGCCGAGCTGATGGACGTGGAGATCGATGGCGAGCTGCGGAACGTCCGCATCAACGGCATCGACATCGCCCCGCTGATCGAGGCCGAGATGGTGCGGCAGGACCCCGACTACGCCCAGATGAAGCCGACGACAGCGGACGAGTACCGGCGAGCCTGGGACACGCTCGAGCGCCGCTGGGCCGAGACCGTCGAGCGCGCCCGCCGCCTCGACCCCGCCCTCCTCCATGAGCGGGTGGATGAGGAGTGGTCCTTCATCCAGACGCTGCGTCATCTCTGCTACGCCACCGACGCCTGGGTCAACCGCGTCTATCTCGGCGACCCCGATCCCTGGTCGCCCCTGGATCTCCCGTTCGACACGACCCGCGACCTCGAGTGGCGTCACGAGAAGGACGTCCGCCCGACGCTCGACGAGGTGCTCGAGGTGCGCGCCGATCGGCAGGCAACGGTGCGCCGCGTCCTCGCCGACCTGACCGACGCCGACCTCCAGCGGGCGACCTCGCCGGTCGAGGGCGAGGGCTGGCCGCCGCCGGACAGCTACGACGTCGCCGAGGCGCTCGGCATCGTGGTCAACGAGGAATGGCACCACCGGCGGTTCGCCGAGCGCGACCTGGCCGTCCTGGAGACGCGGGCCTGACGCGCCGCTGCGTCACAGGGCCTTGACGACGAGCACTTCTCCCTCGTGGTCGCCCGCGGGGGTGAAGCCGAGCCGGGCGTAGAAGGGGCCCGGCCCCCCGGGCTCGTCGACGTAGCTCGTGAACAGCTCGGTGCCGCCGTTGGACCGCACGATGTCGACGATCGCCCCGACCACGGCCTGTCCGTAGCCCCGGCGCTGGTGGCGGCGGTCGATCGCCAGCTTCCAGAGGAACCAGGGCCCGATCAGTCCGTCCTCGGTCGTGACGTCCCAGGCGATCATCACGAAGCCCACCGGTTCACCGCCGTCGTACACCCCGCGGTACCAGGGGTTGGCCTCCGGCGCCTCCACCGCCTCGGCCAGCGACCGCTCGACGGTGCTCACGAAACGCTGCTGCTCCTCGGGGATCACCACGGAGCGGATCAGCTCCTCGCGAACGGCGTCGTCGACCTCACGTAGCTCGATCACAGCGTCAACACCAGGACTTCCTCCCCCCACGCGGCGTACTCGCCGGTCGGCTCGAACCCCAACCCGATGTAGAAACCGTACGGCGTGCCCTTCCCCTGGGAGACGCTCGTGAGGAGCTGGGTCGCCCCCTGGTCCTTCACGAGGGCGGCCAGGTGACGCACCACCTCGCGTCCGACGCCCATGCCCTGAGCCGCCGGCGCGATCATCAGCTTCCAGAGGAACCACGGGCCGTACAGGTCGGGTGGCCGCGGGTCGACGTCCCAGCTCAGCATCACGAACCCGACGGGGACGCCGTCCCGGTAGACCCCGCGCGGCCACGGCTTCCCCTCGGGAAGCTCGGCCGCCTCCTGCAGCGAGTCGTCGACGGTCCCGCCGACCCACTCCGCCTGCTCCGGCGGGAGTACGACGTGGCTGCGAAGCTCGTCGAGGACCCCCGGCGTCACCTCGCGAAGCTCGATCTCCATGACGAGAACCTACGCGCCGCCGCGGATGGGTGCCGACACTCTCCGGCCCCCTCATCTCGAAGAATCAGCGAGCCTGCCGACGTGCCCGGCGTACCAGAGGACGCAGCAGCCGTCTCGGTCACCGCTGCCGGCGCTCTCCCGTGGACGGCGAACCGGTCTGGCAGCATCACTCGGGTGCTCTCCGAGGAGTTCTCCTGGCGTGGCCGCACCGTGCGATGGGCGCGATCCGGCAGCGGCCCGGACGTCGTCTTCTGCCACGGCACCCCCTGGTCGTCCGAGCTCTGGCGGCCCATCGCTGAGGCTCTGGCGCCGTTCTTCACCGTCCACCTCTGGGACATGCCGGGATACGGACAGTCGTCGAAGCACCCCGAGCACCGGGTCTCGCTCGATCTCCAGGGCGAGCTGCTCGTTGACCTGCTGTCCCTCTGGGAGCTGGAGTCGCCGCACGTGGTCGCGCACGACTTCGGCGGGGCGGTCGCCCTGCGGGCACACCTCCTGCACGAGCAGCGCTTCGCCTCTCTCGCACTCGTGGACGTGGTGGCGCTCCGGCCGTGGGGGTCGGAGTTCTTCCGCCTCGTCGGTGACCACCCGGACGTGTTCTCGAGGCTGCCGAGCGTCGTTCATCAAGGCGCTCTCCGGGCCTACATCGGCACCGCCAGCCATCGAGGCCTGGCCCCGGCCCAGCTGGATGCGTTGGTCGCTCCGTGGACAGGAGCGGAGGGGCAGGCAGCTTTCTACCGCCAGATCGAGCAGGCCGACGAGGCGTTCACCGATGAGATCGAGGCTCGATACCCGACGATCGCCGTGCCGACGCTGGTGATGTGGGGCGTGGACGACTCGTGGATCCCCGTGGACCGTGCGCATCAGCTGAGCGAGCTGATCCCGGGCGCCCGGCTGCAGCTCGTCGCCGACGCCGGCCACCTGATCCAGCTCGACCAGCCGGAAGCCGTCACCGCGGGGCTCACCTGGTGGCTGTCCGCCCGGGTCTGACGCGGCAAGGTTGAATGACCGTTCAGACACTGGCAGGGTGCCACCATGTCGCTCGACTTCACCGCCATCAACCCCGCAGCGGCTCGGGCCGGGGACGCTTCTGCTCGCCGGTCGGGAGATCTGCCGAGCCGCGCCCAGTACGTCGTCGTGGGCGGCGGCGTCGTCGGGACGTCGATCGCGTACCACCTGGCGATGCTCGGCGCCTCCGAGGTGGTGCTCCTCGAGCGCAAGCAGCTGACGTCGGGCACCACCTGGCACGCGGCCGGTGAGGTCGTCTCGGGTGGCACCACCGAGGACGCCCTGTGGATGGCGCGCTACTCGGCCGAGCTGTACGCCCGCCTGGAGGAGGAGACCGGCCTGTCGACCGGCTTCCGGAAGTGCGGCTACCTCCAGCTCGCGACCACCGACCGGCGGGACGAGGCCTACCGCCGCGAGACGGCGTACATGCGATCGGTCGGCATGACCAAGGAGGTGCTGTCGCCCGTGGAGGTGGCCGAGATGGTGCCGCTGATGCGGACCGACGACATCATCCACGGCTTCTGGACGCCCGACGAGGGCCGCGCCAACCCGGTCGACGTGACGATGTCGATGGCCAAGGGGGCACGCCAACGCGGGGCGCGTATCTTCGAGGAGACCGAGGTCACCGGCTTCGTGCTCGAGCACGGTCGGGTCGTCGGAGTCCGCACGGACCGCGGTGACATCGAGTGCGAGAAGGTCGTGCTGGCCGCGGGGCTCTGGGGCCGCGAGCTCGCGGCCAAGGCCGGCGTTACGGTGCCGCTCCAGGCGGCCGAGCACTACTACCTGCTCACCGAGCCGATCGACGGCGTCACGCCGGAGTCGGTGCCGGTCGTCGAGGAGCCCGAGTCCTACGGCTACTACCGCGAGGAGGGCAGCGGCCTGCTGGTCGGGATGTTCGAGCCGGTCGGCAAGGCGTGGGCCCTGGACGGTACGCCGCGCGACAGCGCCTTCGCCGTCCTGACGCCGGACTGGGACCGGCTGGCGCCGTTCCTCGAGGTCGCGATGCGACGCTTCCCGGCCCTCGAGGACGCCGGGATCCGCACCCTGTTCTGCGGCCCCGAGAGCTTCACCGACGACATCTCGCCGATGCTGGGCGAGTCGCCCGAGGTCGACCACCTCTACCTGGCCTGCGGCCTGAACTCCGTCGGCATCCTCTCCGGCGGCGGGCTCGGCCACGTGATGGCGCAGTGGCTGATCGAGGGGCACCCGCCGATCGACCTGACCTCGGTCGGCGTCGACCGGGCGCACGAGTTCCAGGCGACGCGGCGCTTCCGTGAGGAGCGCACGGTGGAGCGGCTCGGGTTCCTGCTCAACAACCTGTCCTGGCCGAACGCCGAGTACCAGCACGGCCGCGACGTACGCCGGTCGCCGTACCACGCGCAGCACGTGGCCGACGGCGCACACTTCGTGACCACCAGCGGCTGGGAGTTCCCCGACTACTTCGCCGGTCCTGGCGTCACTCCGACCGTCGAGTGGGGCTACGCGCGGGGCGAGGGCTTCGAGCGGACGCGCGAGGAGCATCTCCAGGCGCGGGAGAGCTTCGCGATCTTCGACATGTCGCTGATGTCGCACCACCTCGTGCAGGGGCCGCACGCGATGACCGTGCTCAACCGCGTGTGCGCGGGCGACATCGACACAGCGCTCGGCCGGATCGTCTACACCCAGTGGCTCGACGAGCGCGGCGGGATCATCGCGGACGTCACCGTCACCCGACTGGCCGAGGACCAGTACGTCGTGATCAGCGGCGACAACATCCATCGCCGCATCCCCGCGTGGATCCGCCGGCAGACGCGCGACGGCGAGTTCCTCACCGTCACCGACGTCACCAGCGGGAACGCCCTCCTGTCGGTCCAGGGCCCGAGGTCTCGCGAGCTGCTGCAGCGACTGAGCCCGGACGACTGGTCCAACGACGCCTTCCCGTACCTCACTGCCCAGCGGGTCGAGCTCGGCTACACGCCGTTGTGGGCGCTGCGCGTGACGTACGTCGGCGAGCTCGGCTGGGACCTCCTCGTGCCGACCGAGTTCGGCGCCACCCTCTACGACCAGCTGCGCGAGGCGGGTGCCGATCTCGGCTTCCGCCCGACCGGCGTCGGCGCCCTCGGGACGATGCGACTGGAGAAGGCCTACCGCGACATGGGCCACGACATCGACTCCACCGACACCCCGCTCGAGGCCGGCCTCGGCTTCACCGTCGCCTGGGACAAGCCGGGCGGCTTCGTCGGCCGCGAAGCACTCCTCAAGCAGAAGGAGTCGGGCCCGCCGACGCGCCGGCTGGTCAACGTCCTGCTGGACTCGCCCGACCTCGATCTCATCGGCGACGAGCCCGTCTACTGGGACGGCCAGCCCGTCGGTCTCGTGCGCGCCGGCGGCTTCGGCCACTCCCTGGGCGCGTCCTGCGGCATCGCCGAGGTCAAGAGCGACGAGGCCGTCACCGCCGCGGCCCTGGCAGCCGGCTCCTTCGAGATCGACATCGCCGGCACCCGCGTCCCGACCCACGTCTCACTCAGGCCGTTCTTCGACCCGGAGCGCTCCCGCATCCTCTGCTGAGCCCGCTGCCCGTCCGCGCTCAGCCCTCGCTGTCTCCTGTCACGCCGGTCGCGGCCTCGCGCCGGACATCACCGGCGGCGACCAGATCTCCGTCCGGAGTCTCGAGGGCCGCGCCGACCCCGCCGAAGTACATGTGCGGCTCCGGGTACTCGTGGCCGCTCAGACCCGACCGCGCCACGGCGGCGGCGATCCCCTCGTCGCGCTCGTACTCGGCCACGAAGCCGTCGTCCCGAAGGCGCAGGTGGAGACGCGGCGCCGCGATCGCCTGCCGGAGGTCGCGGCCGTGGAGGCAGCCCTGGCCGAGGACGAGCATCAGCGCCGTCGTGATCCGGTCCGCGCCCGGAGAGCCGATCGCAAGCGGCCGGCTTCGGCCCGTGGCCTCGTCGTGGCTGCGGCCGGTCGTCGGCGCCATGTTCGACGCCAGCCGCGTGCCCGGTCGCAGGGCGTGCAGCCCGAGCCGGTTGAGCTCGATCTCGCCGAGGGTGTTGTTCAGGAGGATCCCGGTGCCGGGGATGCACACGCCGGCGCAGTACCCACTGCTCATCGTCACGGCGCACGCGTTGCCGTCGGAGTCGACCGCCGACACGTTGGCCGTGGACGTCGACCGGTTCAGCCCGCTCAGACCGCTCTCACCGATCCTGGCCAGGAGGTCGAGACCGTCCGCTTCCAGGTCGGGCGACAGGTCGTGGACCGACGCGCGATAGCCCAACACGCGCCGCTGGATCTCGATCGCGTCGTCCCAGGTCCAGTCGCTCCGTCGGGCCAGCTCACCCAGCATCACTGCCAGCATCGGCCCGCCCACGGACGGTGGCGGGTTGGTGGCGATCTCCCAGTCAGCCACGGTCTGTCGGTATGCCGAGCGCACCACGGGTCGGTACGCGGCCAGGTCATCGGCCGTGATCAGGCCGCCCAGGTCGTCCATCGCCGCCACCAACGCCCGGCCGACGTCGCCTTCGACGAACAGGTCAGCGCCCTCCTCCGCCAGCCGAGCGAGGGTGTCCGCGAGCCCCGCGTTCGTGCACCGCTGTCCGGCTTGCAGCGCCGAGCCGTCCGGTCGGGTGACCAGGCCGCGCGCCTCGTCGTCCTCGGCGAAGAGCGAGTCCGCCACATGGCCCAGGTAGCGCGCGGCAGCGGCGCCCATCGGATAGTCCCGGGCGGCTTGCACGGCGGGCTCGACCAGCCGGGCCCAGGGGAGTACGGCGTACTGCTCGGCCGCGACCGCGAACGCGGGGACGATGCCGGGTGTGGCGACCGAACCGGGCCCGGCCCACATCGTCACGCCACCGCCGTAGTCGGTGACGACCTCTCGGATGCCGCGCCCCAGTCGGCCCTCGTCACCTCCGCGGCCCGGCATCTCGACGTTGCCGTCGACGACGACCGGGTCACCGCCTGCCGGCCAGACGGCGACGTAGGCACCGCCGCCGAAGCTGACGACGCCGGGTTCGGTGGCCAAGGCCACGAACGCCGCGGCAAGGGCGGCGTCGATGGCGTTGCCGCCGTCGTCGGCCACGCCCAGTCCGGCCGCCAGCGCTTGCCGGCCGGTGGCGGCAACAGCGACCTGACGACGTGGCACTCGGTCATCTTCGCCCACGTCCCGGGGCTTGTGACGAGTGCGCTCGCCGCCTGGTCCGAGACACGTGTCGCCGTGGCGAGAAGCAGGCCAGGTCAGCGTGCAGCTGCGTCGTGCCGGCCGAAGCGACCAGGGACAAGGGCCACCTTGCCTCCGGCGTGCCCGCCATGCAGGAGCTCCACCGCGTCGAGCGCGCGCTCGAGCGGGTAGGTACGGGCCATCGGGACCTCGAGATCTCCCTCCGCGGCCAGCCGAACGAGATCTGCGCGGACGCTGTCACGGTAGGCCGCGCTCTCGGGCAGGTCGCCGCCGATCACGCGGATCCCGACCGCGGGGCCACGCTGCTTCGCCGCGATCGTGACGATGCGGCCGCGCTCGGGCACCACCGCCAGCGACACGTCGACGGCTTCGTCGGTGCCCACGCAGTCGAGGGCAGCGGCGATGCCCTCACGGGCGGCTTCACGGACCCGTGCCTCCAGCCCGGCGCCGTAGGCCACCGGCTCGCCGCCGAAGCGGCGCACCTCGTCGAAGCGGCGCCGGCTGCTGGTACCGACGACGCGTAGCCCGAGCAGTGCCGCCTGCTGCAGGAGGCTGACGCCGACGGCGCCTGAAGCGCCGTGCACCAGCACCGTCTCGCCGGGCCGGACCCTGGTGACGTGCAACATCTCCGAGGCAGTGGTGGCCGCCAGCAGCAGGCAGCTGGCCTGCTCGAAGGTGAGGGCGGCGGGCTTGGCGAACACGTCCCGCGCTCGGACGTTCAGCTCACTCGCCCACCCGCCGAGCACACGGAAGGCGAGCACCTCGTCACCCACGGCACCTCCGCCCGAGGCGATCTGCGTGTCCGGACCGATCGCGGTCAGCACGCCGGCGATCTCGTACCCGACACCTCGCGGGAACGGCCCTCGCTTGCCCTGCGCGACGTGCGTGGCATCGCCCGGGTTCACCCCGGCCGCGCGCACCTCGACGGTGACCTCACCCGACGTGGGTGGTGGCACGTCGTACGACTCGAGGGCGAAGACCTCCGCACCTCCCGGTCGGGTGGCGATCCAGTGCTGCGCCATGAACGGCGAACCTCACCCACCGGCCGACCATTCCCGCGCCGTACTCCTCGGCTCATGCCGAGGGGTCTGGAGCAGGTTTCGGGGAGGCGCGACGATGGGACGGTGCCCAACGTCGGAACGCGTCCTGCGGTGGGGGCGGATGCCGATCAGATGGGACTGGTGATGGTCGAGTCCTTCCTTGCTGCGCACCGGGGCCAGATGCCTGAGGCGGCCTATCGGAAGCGCGTGGCGGAATGGACGCCCGAGGTTTCCGCGCAGGCCTGGGGTCGAGCGCTTGCCGAGCTCGCGGACGGTCGCGCGCAACGGGACGTCCTCCTCGTCGCAGAGGACGACGGTGGCCGTCTTCTCGGGATCGTCTCTGGCGGCGCAGCAGAGGAAGAGCTGTCCACCGGGGCCGCCGAGATCGGTGCCCTCTATGTCTCGCCGGTGCGACAGCGTGAAGGGATCGGCCGCTCGCTCCTGCGCGCTGCTGCGGCCGGGCTCGCCGAGCACGGGTTCACCGAGCTACGGATCAGCGTCTTGACAGCCAATCTCCCGGCAAGGGCGTTCTATGAGGCCATGGGTGGGCGTGAGGTCGGCGAGGGCACGGCCGACGAGGAGGGCTACCTGCTCCCCATCACCGTCTACCGATGGCCCGATGTCCGTGCCCTCGACCTCGATCGCGAGTAGCCGCTCAGGTAGCCGTGAGTCAGACCTGCCAGGCCAACACGGCTGCAGCGCCGGCCGTGACGGACTCGATGACGTTGCGTTTCCCGAGGATTGGAAGGTCTCCCGATGTCGAGTCGGCGTCTTAGGTCGAGTATCAGTGGCCAGAAGGTGGGACAGTCCGCCCACTCAGCTAGGAGACACGACCATGACCGCCTCCTCGATCGACCCAGCCGCACACCCATCCCGGGGGCGGCAGCGATGGTGTCCCGGGTACAGCCGCGCCGTCGTTCTCGGCTCAGTCTCCCTGGCAGGCTCGGGGTCTGAGCGGCCGACGTCGGTCCAGGCACACCACCACAACGAGCGGATCACCCGGTGGGACCATCCCCATGGGTCCATCGCGGGTCCACGACCGCCGAAGGCCGGGCGCAGCTCGGTGAGTAGCCGGCTCGACACTGGTCGCGGGCGGCCGATTCCCGTGTCGACCCCTGCTGGGCCATGCTGGGCAGGTCAGCCCTCGGAACTTCCACAGACCCACACGTAGGGCGGTGGACCGGATGCTTGGATCGCACGACACGCTCCGCCTCGTCGGTCGCGACGAAGAGCTCGAGGTTCTGGGAGCGACCCTCGATGCCACTGCACAGGGGACCCCACACACGGTTCTCATCGGTGGGGATGCTGGGATCGGTAAGACCACTCTGGTCGGGGAGGTCCGACGTCGAGCTCTCGATCGTGGCTTCAGCGTCGCCGTTGGGCACTGCCTCGACCTCGAGACCGGCGTCTCGTTCGCGCCCGTGCTCGAGGCCGTGCAGGCTCTCGTCACCGAGGTCGAGGACCTGGAAGAGCGTCCGTCGGCTCGGCGGATGCGCAGACTGCTGGACCCCGAGGTGCCACGGAGCGCGGAGACCTTCGACGTGCTGGAGGACCTGCGCCAGACCGTCCTGGAGGCGGCCGCCAGCCAGCCGCTGCTGTTCGTACTCGAGGACATGCACTGGGCGGACCGGTCGACCGAGGACTTCGTGACGTCCGTGTCCCGCACAGCCCGTGGCCGGCTGCTCCTGCTGCTCACCTTCCGCAGCGACAGCCCGCACCGCCGTCACCCCTTCCGGGCGTCGTTGACCGAGGTCGGCCGGGCCCCCGGGAGCCGACGCCTCGACCTCGGGCCCTTGAGCCGCAGCGAGATCGCCCACATCGTTTCCGAACACCTCAACCGGCCCGCACCCTCCGTGGTCGAGGAAATCTTCGCGCGTTCCGAGGGCAACCCCCTCTACGCCGAGGAGCTGGTGGACGCCGTCCAGCCGGGAATGCCGGAGCTGCTCGCGGATCTGTTCCTGGCCAAGATCTATGCCCTGAGCGAGGACGCACAGACACTCCTGCGACTCGCCTCGGTCAGCGGGACCCGCCTCGACACCGCCACACTCCTGCCCCAGTCCGGCCTGGGCCAGGACAGGGCTGGGACCCTCCTCCGCGAGGCTCTCGACGCCCGGGTCCTGCGCCAGACCTCGGACGCCCTCGAGTTCCGACACGGCTTGCTACGCGAGGCCGTCTACGACGACCTGATGCCCGACGAGCGCAGCCGAATGCACGCCGAGCTCGCCGCCATCCTGCAGACCGGGCTGGACGCCCAGCCCGATCCCGGGCTCGCGGCCCTGAGCCGGGCCGCCTTCCACTGGAACGCCGGACACGATCTGCCGCACGCTCTCGCGGCGTCCGTGCGCGCGGGAACCGCGGCCGCGCGCCTCTGCGCTGCCGAGGAGGTCACCCACCGGGAGCGGGCGTTGGCGCTGTGGGACCAGGTGCCCGACGCGGAGTCCGTGGCAGGGCTTGCGAAGATCGAGCTCGTCGTGCTGCTCGCGGAGTCGTCCCGCGCACAGGGTGACGGCGACCGCGGGTACGCGCTCGCTCGCCGAGCCGTCGACATGGTCGAGCCCGACAGCAGCCCCCTTCTGGCCAGCCGCGCGTACTCCGCGCTGGCCTTCAGTTGTTTGTTCCACACCGACCCGATCGGTGCCGAGCAGGCGGTGCATCGCGCCATCGACCACGCGGGCGAGTCGCCCTCCGAGGAGTTGGCAAGGGCGCTGATCGCCTCGGCCGCCCTCCGCATCTTCCGCGACGAGTTCACCCCTGCCCTGGCCGACGTCGAACGAGCAGCGGACATTGCCATGACGGTCGCATGCCACGAGGTGCACATCGAGGCCCTGGGTTGGCGGGCCCAGGTGCTCCTCGTCATGGGGCGCGTGACGGAGTCGCTCGCGCTCCGCGAGCAGGGGGTGGCCGCGGATCGTCGGGCGGGAATGCTCGGACACGCGCTGAACCAGGTCGAGCACCTGGCACGGGCGTACACGGCTGCGGGTCGAGTGGAGCGGGGCATGGCCCTGGCGTCGGACGGCTTTGACGAGGGCATCGCTGCTGGCCTGGTCCAGCAGTCCGTCGCCTGTGGGGACGCCTACGTCGAGGCACTCATCGGGCTCGGCCGACTTCAGGAGGCGGAGCAACGGATCAACGGCCTGCGCGCCCTCGGACTGCCCGGCGACCGAGAGCGCCGCCTCAGCGCCGCGCTCCTGCTGGCACGCGGAGACGTCGCCGCCGCGGCGCCCGTGGTCCGTGCGGAGGTCGCCGCCGAGGAAGAGATGGAAGGGCACCCCGACAGCGAGCAGGTGTTACGCGTCGTCGAGCTTGCCACCATGCTCGACGACGACGAGGGCGCTCGTGATGCGGCGACCTCGTACCTCGTCGAGCTGCAGGAGTGTGACTCACCCTTGCTC
>DATBDF010000004.1:0-10927 GCA_036270075.1 Nocardioides sp. | reverse complement strand
GAGCACGTGCTGGTAGAGCGGCACGGGGCGGCGCTCCTCGACGATCGTGACCGTGTGGCCGCGCACCGTCTGGAGCCACTCGCCGAACTCCTCGGCGTTGGACACCGTCGCCGAGAGGGAGACCAGCGCCACCGAGTCCGGTAGGTGGATGATCACCTCCTCCCAGACCGCACCTCGCGAGCGGTCGGCGAGGTAGTGCACCTCGTCCATCACGACGTACCCCAGGCCGGTCAGCGTGCCGGACCCGGCGTACAGCATGTTGCGCAGCACCTCGGTCGTCATCACCACGACCGGGGCCTCGCCGTTGACGGTCGTGTCGCCGGTCAGGAGTCCCACCCGGTCGGCGCCGTACCGGGCGACCAGGTCGCCGTACTTCTGGTTCGACTGCGCCTTGATCGGCGTCGTGTAGAACGCCTTGCGGCCGGTCTCGAGAGCGAGGTGGACGGCGAACTCTCCGACGACGGTCTTGCCCGAGCCGGTGGGCGCCGCCACCAGGACGCCCTTGCCGTCCTCGACCACGCGGCACGCCTCGACCTGGAAGGGGTCGAGCCCGAACTCGTACAGCCCGGCGAAGGCGTCGAAGACGGGATAGGTGCTCATGCAAGAACCGTAAGCGCGCCGGGTGCGCACTCCACGGTCAGGGGCAGCGGGCCGAAGCGTTCCCCGTCGGCGTACGACACGATGCCGGGCGCGGCGACGGTGACCGACCGCACCCGGTGGTGCTCGTACTGCGGATGGTGGACGTGGGTGCCCTTGAACAGCTTCGGATAGGTGCGCACCAGGTCCGGCTTCGAGATCGGCTTGATGATGACGACGTCGAGCAGGCCGTCGTCGAGGACCGCCCCCTCGGTGATGCGCAGCCCTCCGCCGAACGACGGCCCGTTCCCGACGGCGACCAGCATCGCGTCCAGGGAGAGTTCCCGGTCGTCGAGCTGCAGCGTGTACGGGAGGGGCTCGAAGACACGCAGCTCGGCCAGGGTGGCGAGGTTGTAGCGCATCTGGCCCTTCGGCCAGGTCATCCGGTTGGCGCGCTCGTTGACCACGGCGTCGAACCCCGCCGCGAGCACGGTCACGAAGTACCGGTCGCCGCTGCGGGCCAGGTCGACGGTCCTGGTCCGGCCGGCCACGATCCGGCTCACCGCCGCCTCGGGGTCCTTGCGCGGGAGGTCGAAGTAACGGGCCACGTCGTTGCCCGTGCCCGCCGGCACGATGCCGAGTGGCGTGCCGGTGCCCGCGAGGGCCTGTACCGCGAGGTGGACCATGCCGTCGCCGCCACACACCACGAGGGAGTCCACGCCGTCCGCGACGCACTGACGGGCCAGGTCCAGCGCCTCCTGGTCGTCACGGCCCTGCAGGCTGCGTACGCCGAGGCCCGCGGCCCGGAGACGCACCAGGGCCCGGTCGCGCACCTTGGCGCCCTTTCCCTTGCCCGCGGTCGGGTTCGTGAGGAGGGCGATCTCCCGGCTCGGCACGCGCGCAGACTACCGACCTACGAGCTGCCGGCCTACGAGTCAGCGCGGAGGCGGACGGCGTACGAGCCGGCGGGGGCGCCCACAGCCCGGGCCAGGCGTCCCACGGCGTCGAGGACGGTCTCGGTGTCCAGGCGTGACCCGGGAACGACCAGCAGCACCCGTCCGGCGTCGCCGGCGACCAGCACCTCGCCATGCCGCCAGACCTGGTGCGCACGTACTCGCACCGCGTCGGAGGCCACCGGCTCGGGGTACGCGTCGTCGACCGCCAGCAGGTCGCAGGGCACGGGTTCGTGTCCGCGCCCGCTGAGGACGCCGGCCACGAGGTGGCCGGTGCTCAGCCCGCGCTCGGCCTCCCACGTCACCTCGCACTCGCCGAGCCACTCGGGCAGGTCGAACGGGTCGATCTCGTCGTACGACGGGGCCTGGTGGGGAGTCACAGGGCCTTCACCGTGGCATCACAGGGGCGACAGCTCGTCGTCCGCCCACTGGTCGGTGCGATAGGCGCCCCGGCCACGCACGCGGTCGAGGATCCGGCAGATGATCTCGGAGATCAGGAACAAGATGATCATCGGGATGGCGAGCATCAGCATCGAGAACGGGTCCGTCGACGGGGTCGCGACCGCCGCGAAGACCATCGTGCCGACGATGATCCACGCGCGGTGCTTGGCGAGGGTGCGCCCGCTGAGCACGCCGGCGAGGTTGAGCAGCACCACGAACAACGGGATCTCCATCGCGATGCCGAACACCAGCAGCATCCGCATCAGGAAGGAGAAGTACTTGGTGAAGTCCAAGAGGCTGGTCGCGCCCTTGGGCACGAACGAGATCAGCACCTCGAGGCCCTTCGGGAGGACGTAGTAGCCCAGAGCCACACCCCCGATGAACAGGGGCCCGGCGACGCACGCGAAGAGGCGGGAGTACCTCTTCTCGTTCTCGTGCAGCCCGGGGAGGATGAACGCCCAGATCTGGTAGAGCCAGTACGGGCTGGAGGCGATCAGCGCCACCACGCCGCACAGCTTCATCTGCAGCAGGATGCCGCCCGTGGCGTCCTGGACGACGAGCGTCGAGACGATGCCCTTCTCCTTGAGCGTCACCTGCGCCTCGTTGTAGGGGTGCGTCACCAACGCAAGCAGCTGGTCGTAGAAGAAGACCGCGAGGCAGAAGGCGATGACGAGGACGAGCGCGGAGCGGATGAGCCGTGCGCGGAGCTCCCGGAAGTGGTCGGACAGCGCCATCCGGCCGTCCTCGCCGACCGGGTTGCGCGGCTTTCCGCGCAGGACGTCGACCACACCGACGATGGACACGGGACCGGCCGCTCTCGCTCAGGTGCCGTCAGGCAGTGGTGTCATCGCGCCGCGTCGTCGCCTCGCGCTCGGCCGCCTGCTTCGCCTCGAACGCCTCGCGCTCGGCCGCCTGCTTCGCCTCCAGCTCGAGCTGGGACTCGGTCTTGCCGTCCTCGTCGTCCTCGTTGAGCGCCTTGGTCTCGGCCTTGAAGATGCGCAGGGCGCGGCCGCTGCCGCGGGCCAGCTCGGGGAGCTTGGACGCACCGAACACCAGGACGACGATCACCAGGATGATGAGGAGCTCTGGCGTGCCGAGGTCGCCGATCAGCAGGGATGACATGAAGTGGTCCTGACGTGAGAATTCGATGGCGCCATCAGTCTAGCCCGGGGCCTGGTCGTAGAGGGCCAAAGCCCGACGAGCCGCTTCAGCCGCGCCTTCACCATAGTTCTTCGGTGAGACCACGTGGGCGGATGGGGTCAGACGCAGGAGCAACCGCTGCAACCAGCGCTCGTCGCCCACGAGCAGGTCGACCTCCGAGCCCCCGTCGGGGCGGGGTCGGACCTCCTCCACGGAGTAGTACTCCTCCATCCACCGCGCCTCCGGCCTGAGGCTGAGCGTGACCCTCGTCGCCTCCTCACCGCCGAAGACGCCCTCGGAGAGGTCCCGGGGCTCGCGGGGCTCCGTCGTCACCGGCGAGTCCAGCACGGTGGCCTCGTGGATGCGGTCCAGCCGGAACAGGCGAGGGGCGTCCGCGCTGTGGCAGTAGGCATCGAGGTAGGCGACGCCGTGATGGGAGACGACGGCGTGCGGGTCGACGACCCGGTCCGACTCCTCGTCCCGGGCGGGGACGTAGTAGGTGATGCGCACCTGCCGACGGTCACGCACGGCGTCCTCGAGCTGTGCCCGCAGCGCCAGGGTGCCCGGCTCGTCGTTGCCCGGGTCGACCAGGGGGGTGCTGCCGGCCGCGGCGCCCTCGAGCTTGGCCAGCGCCCGGTCGACGACCTCACGGGTGTCCTTGGTCGAGCCGGCCCGCAGGGCGCGCAGGGCCACGATGATGGCGCTCGCCTCCGTGGGGGTCAGCCGCAGCGGCCGGGCGAGGTAGTCGGCGTTCGACACGCGGATCACGCCCTCGCCCTCCAGAGCGTCCAGGTCCACGTCGATCAGGTCGTCGGGATAGCCGCCGGGAAGGCCGCACAGGAACAGGACGCGAAGGTCCTTCTCCAGCTGTGCCGGAGGTACGCCGAGCGCTCCGGCGGCCTCCTCGAGCGAGACCTGGTCGCGCGCGTGCAGGTACGGCACGAGGCGCAGGAGGCGCGCGACCTGGTCCTTGGCCCCACCGGTGGTCGCGGTGCTCATGCGCCCACCCCGACGGACGCGCGGAGCCGTGCCACGACCTCGTCCCGGAGAGCCGCGGGACCCTCGACGTACAGGTCGGGGCCGAAGGCGAGCAGCTCGTCCGCCTGCGCACCGCCGGACAGGTACAGCCGGTCCCAGGGCGTCTGCTCGTCGGGACCGTTCACGTCCGGCTCGATCCGCGTCGCGGCGCGCCTCAGCACGGCTCCGGCACCGGGCCGCACCAGGACCACCGCCTCCTCGGCCGTGGTCGCAGGGGCGAGACGCCGGGCGAGATCACGCACGTCGGTGCCCGGCGGCACGGTGAAGGACCCGGCCGGGCCGCTCATCGCCGCCGAGCCGACCACCCGTGAGAGCCGGAACACGCGTTCCTCCCCCCGGTCGGTGTCCTGGCCGACGACGTACCAACGGCCGGAGAAGCGCACGACACCCCAGGGTTCGAGGTGTCGCGTCAGGGGCACGTCGTACCCGGGCCTGCGGTAGTCGAAGGTCACGGGGCGGCGCGACACGGTCGCCTCCCAGAAGACGTCGAACGACGGCTCGTCGGCGCTCAGCCGGGGCTGCGCGATCTCCAGGGCGCCGAGGTCCAGGTCGAGGCCCGCGGCGGTGAGCTTGCCGACGGCGTCGGTCGTGGCCTCGGCCAGCCGGGCGTGGTCCCAGACCCGCGTCGCCAGCGCCACCACCTGCGCCTCGTCGGACTCGAGACTGATCTCGGGCAGCGCGAACTGGTCGGCACGGATGCGGTAGCCCGGCTCGTCGTCGAAGTAGGCGTCCATCTGCCCGACCTCGATCGGGACACCAAGGCTGCGCAGCTCCTCCTTGTCGCGCTCGAAGGTCTTCTCGAACGCGTCCGTCGACGGGGAGTCGGCGTAGAGGATCTCGCGGATGCGCTCCTTGGAGACGTAGTGCCGCTGGACGAGCAGCATGATGAGCAGGTTGAGCAGGCGCTCGGTCTTCGACGTGCTCACCTGGGGCACGCCCTAGGACTCCGGGAGGACATGCCGCTCATCCTGCTCAGGCGGCCCCGACGATGTCGACCACGAAGTACAGCGTGTCGGTCCCCTTGATGCCGGCGCTGGGCGAACCCTTCTTGCCGTAGCCGTCCTGGGGCGGGATCGCGAGCACGACCTGGCTCCCGACGTGCTGCCCGACCAGGGACTTGTCCCAGCCCTTGATCACGTTGCCGGTGCCGATCTGGAACGTCGCGGGGTCGCTGCCGCTGAAGTTCTCGTCGAACGGCTTCTTGCCGTTGTACACCTCACCGAGATAGCGGGCGAAGATCGTCTGCCCCTTCTTCACCTCGGGTCCGGTGCCGTCGTACAGGGCGGCGGAGTGGAGCGCGCCGTCGGGCTTCGGGGTCTTGCTGAAGTCGAAGCCGGAGATCACGCCCTTGGACTTCTCGATCTTCGGGGCCCACGAGGGTGCGGCGTGCTGCTTGCCGTCGGGCTGGCTGACCGGCTTACCGACCAGGTCGAACACGATGAGGATCGGGTCCTGCTGGCTGATCCCGAGAGAGGCGTTGCCGCTGGGGCCGAAGATGGCCTCCGCGGGCGAGTACACCGCCACTCGGGAGCCGATGGGCTTGTCCTGCAGCGCGTCGAGGAAGAGCTTCTGCACCGAGCTGGACAGGGTCACGACCTGCGGCTGCTTGTCCTGGTAGGAGCTCGCGACCGTCTTCTGGGTCGTGCCGTCGGCGATCACGGTCTGCAGGATCAGGGAGTCCCCCTGCTGCACCTTGTCGCCGCTGCCCTCGCTGAGGACCTTCGTGCTCTGCGTGGAGTCGGTCACCTCACCGTCGAACGTCACCGTGGCGTCCGTCCCGACGTCACCGGTGATCGACGCGGTGTCCCAGCCACCGCTGCCGCTGTTACTGCTGCCGGACGCGCTGTCGCTGCTGTTGTTGCTCCCGCAGCCGGCGAGAACGACACCCGCCGCGACGAGGGCAGCGGTGAGGAGACGAACGTGGGATCGGGTGTGCACGCAAAGGCCCTTCGAGGGAGACGGCTCGGGTCGATTCACAGTAGCCGTCGGTGGGTGACGGTCCGGAATCCTGACGGCAACGCTCGCCGAATCCTTAGCCGAATCTTGGGACGCGGTCGGCGGGCTACATCCCGTCGATCAGGCGCTGGACCCGCTCGTCGTACGCCCGGAAGGGGTCCTTGCACAGAACCGTGCGCTGCGCCTGGTCGTTGAGCTTGAGATGGACCCAGTCGACGGTGAAGTCGCGGCGGCGCTCCTGGGCCTTGCGGATGAACTCGCCGCGGAGGCGTGCCCGGGTCGTCTGCGGGGGCACGGACTTGGCCTGGAAGATCTTGAGGTCGGAGGTCACCCGGGTGACCGCTCCGCGGCGCTCGAGCAGGTAGTACAGGCCACGATCGCGGCGGATGTCGTGATAGGCCAGGTCGAGCTGGGCGATGCGGGGGTGCCCGAGGGGCAGGCCGTGGGCGGCCCGGTAGCGGTCGATCAGCTTCCACTTGATCACCCAGTCGAGCTCACGGTCGACCAGGCTCAGGTCGTCCGACTCGACGGCCTTCAGGCCCCGCTCCCAGAGGTCGAGGCACTGCTCGATGAGGGGCGTGGAGATCTCGCGCCGGTCGACGAAGTTCCGGGCCTTCGAGAGGTACTCGTGCTGGATGTCGAGGGCGCTCGCCTCTCGGCCGTTGGCCAGGCGGACCTTGCGCTGGCCGGTCACGTCGTGGCTGATCTCACGGATCGCCCGGATCGGGTTCTCCATGGTCAGGTCGCGCATGACCACGCCCTCCTCGATCATCCGGAGGACCAGGTCACAGCTGGCGACCTTGAGCATCGTGGTCGTCTCGCTCATGTTCGAGTCGCCGACGATGACGTGCAGGCGTCGGAAACGCTCCGCATCCGCGTGCGGCTCGTCGCGGGTGTTGATGATCGGGCGCGATCGGGTGGTGGCGCTGCTGACGCCCTCCCAGATGTGCTCGGCGCGCTGGCTCACGGCGTACGACGCGCCCCGCGCGGTCTGGGTCACCTTCCCGGCGCCGACGACGATCTGGCGGGTCACCAGGAACGGGATCAGCACGTCGGCCAGGCGGTTGAACTCGCCGGCCCGGCTGACCAGGTAGTTCTCGTGGCAGCCGTAGGAGTTGCCGGCCGAGTCCGTGTTGTTCTTGAAGAGGTAGATCTCGCCGGCGATCCCCTCGTCGTGCAGGCGCTGCTCGGCGTCCTTGAGCAGGCCCTCCAACACCCGCTCGCCCGCCTTGTCGTGCGTGACCAGCTCCGCGACGTCGTCGCACTCGGGGGTCGCGTACTCCGGGTGGCTGCCGACGTCGAGGTAGAGACGCGCGCCGTTGCGGAGGAACACGTTGGAGCTGCGACCCCAGCTGACCACCTTGCGGAACAGGTAGCGCGCCACCTCGTCCGGGCTCAACCGGCGCTGCCCCTTGAACGTGCACGTGACGCCGTACTCGTTCTCGATCCCGAATATCCGGCGGTCCACGGGTTCAGCCTACGGCGTCGCCCATGCCCGGGTGCCGGACGCGCTCGACCGCGCACCCGACGGGTTGCGATCACGTCGCGAGCTGCACGACGAGTCAGCCGTCGGCTACGCGGAACCCGAGGGTGGATCGCGCGGGGACTCGTCCGGGAGGTCGTTCGGGTCGATCTCCGTCTCCTCGCCGGCCGCCGAGCCAGGGCTCGAGGCAGGGCCGGAGTCAGGGCTCGAGGCAGCGTCCGAGGCTGCGTCCGAGGCCGGGCCCGACGTGTCGGCTGCGGGCGGGGTGGTGGGGCCCCGGTCACCGAGGAGGGCCTCGAGCCGCGCTGGGACCAGACGCACGAACTTGCGCGGCTGGGTGCGCGTGCGGTCGAGCACGGCCACCTCGAGGTCCGACGCCGGGATGACGCGATCGACGGCCGGAGTGCCGTTCTCGGTAGCACCCTTGCCCAGCGCCGCGACCGCGACGTGGAGGGCGTCGGACAGGGAGGCGTTCTCGATGTAGTGGTCGTGCAGGTATGCCGCCACGACCTCGTCCGCGCCACCCATCACGGCGTACTGGTGCTCGTCGTTGACCTGCCCCTGGTAGGTGAGCCGGTAGATCTGGTCGTCGGCGGCGTGGTCACCGATCTCGCCCACGAAGATCTCCACCTCGTACGGCTTCTCACCGCCGCTGCTGAAGATCGTCCCCAGGGTCTGGGCGTAGGCGTTCGCGAGGCCGCGACCCGTCACGTCGCGCCGGTCGTAGGCGTATCCCCGCATGTCGGCCAGGCGCACGCCGGCGATCCGGAGGTTCTCGAACTCGTTGTACCGACCGACCGCGGCGAACGCGATCCGGTCGTAGATCTCGCTGACCTTGTGCAGCGCCTGTGACGGGTTCTCCGACGCGAACAGGATCCCGTCGGCGAACTGGACGGCCACCACCGACCGACCGCGGGCGATGCCCTTGCGCGCGAAGTCCGCCCGGTCCTTCATCAGCTGCTCGGGCGACACGTAGAACGGCATACTCATGGCTTCTCCGGTTGTCGAGCGTGTCGAGTCACGATCAGGTGAGGGCCGCGGCCGGGCCGTCGGGACGGTTCATCCGGCCGGCGATGACGGCGTCGGCGATCTGCGCGACGTCCGCGTCCGGCACCCGACGCCCGCCCTCGGCGGTGATCACCTGGACGACGGGGAAGATCCGACGCGTGAGGTCGGGACCCCCCGTGGCGGAGTCGTCGTCGGCGGCGTCGTAGAGCGCCTGCACGAGAGCGGTCACGCAGTCGCTCTCCGAGAGGCTGTCGCGGTACAGCTTCTTCAGGGCCCCGCGCGCGAACAACGACCCGGACCCCACCGAGTGGAACGCCGTCTCCTCGTAGCGGCCGCCGGTGACGTCGTAGCTGAAGATCCGCCCCTGGCCGCTGGCCAGGTCGAACCCGGCGAACAGCGGCACGATCGCGAGACCCTGCATCGCCATGCCGAGGTTGGAGCGGATGAGACCCGCCAGACGGTTGGCCTTGCCGTCCAGCGACAGGGTCATCCCCTCGATCTTCTCGTAGTGCTCGAGCTCGGTCTGGAACAGCCGCACCATCTCCACGGCGAGCCCGGCGGTCCCGGCGATGCCGACGCAGGAGTACTCGTCCGCCGGGAAGACCTTCTCGATGTCGCGCTGGGCGATGATGTTGCCCATGGTGGCGCGGCGGTCCCCGGCCATCACCACGCCGCCGGGGAACGTGGCCGCCACGATGGTGGTCCCGTGCGGCGCGAGGTCGCCCGCATGGCCCTGCGGTACGGCGCGCCGGGACGGCAGCAGGTCGGGTGACTGCGACGCGAGGAAGTCGGCGAAGCTGGACGTGCCCGGCGTCATGAACGACGCCGAGAGACGGGAGTCCTCCACTCCTACTGGCCGCCCTTCTGGATGAACGACTTCACGAAATCCTCGGCGTTCGTCTCGAGGACGTCGTCGATCTCGTCGAGGATCGCGTCGACGTCGTCGTCCAGCGCCTCCTTGCGCTCGGAGACATCGGTCTCGGGCGCGACGTCGGTGACCTCCTCGGTCTCGCCCGACTTGCGGGGCTGCTTCTGCTCCTGGGCCATACATTCACCCTAGCCGCTCGCCCCCTCCGGGGAAGGCGGGTCCGGCGGACCTAGGGTGGCCCAGGTGAACGCCTCCCCCAGCCTCGTGGACGACCTGGCACCCGAGGGCGTGCTCCGTGCGTCGATCAACCTCGGGAACGCCGTGCTGGCGGCCGGGACGCCGGAGCAGCCCACCGGGGTGACCGTCGACCTCGCCGAGGCGATCGCGGCCCGGCTGGGCGTGGCGGCCAGGATGCTCTGCGTGGACGCTGCCCGCCACGCGGTCGAGGCGCTGCACACCGGTGTGGCGGACGTCGGCTTCCTGGCCGTCGAGCCGGAGCGCGAGGCCGAGCTCGCGTTCACCTCGCCGTACGTGCTCATCGAGGGGGTGTACGTCGTGCCGCCCGACAGCCCGGTCCGGACTCCGGACGACGTCGACCAGCACGGTGTCCGGGTCGGGGTGAAGCGGGGCTCCGCCTACGACCTGTTCCTGACCCGGGCGCTGGCGACTGCGGAGGTCGTGCGCGGCGAGGACGGCGTCGTGGTCCTCGCCGACGAGGGGCTCGAGGTCGCCGCGGGCATCCGCCAGCCCGCGACCGTCTGGGCCGAGTCCCACCCGGGCCACCGCGTCCTCGAGCCGGCGTTCATGCAGATCCGTCAGGCGGTCGCGACGCGGCGCAACCACGACGCCGCGACCCTGGACTTCCTGCGTGACCTGGTCGAGGAGCTCAAGGCGTCGGGGTTCGTGGCCGAGTCGCTGGCCCGGGCCGGCCGTGCCGACGTGACGGTCGCGCCGCCGGCGTGAGCCGACCTGCCGTTCGGTCCCGAACGGCAGGTTCGACCCTCACCGGGTCAGGGCCCGGAACAGCTCCTCGGCGGTGTCGCACCGGTCGATCAGGGCGGCGACGTGGGCCTTCGACCCTCGCAGCGGGTCGATGGTCGGGACGCGCTGCAGCGACTCGCGGCCGGGCAGGTCGAAGATCACCGAGTCCCACGAGGCGGCGGCCACGGAGTCGGCGTACTTCTCCAGGCAGCGTCCTCGGAAGTAGGCGCGCGTGTCGTCCGGCGGGTGGTGCATGGCGCGCTCGACGGCGTCGTCCCGGAGCAGCCGGTCGATCCGGCCGAGCTGGACGAGCCGGTGGTAGAGGCCCTTGTCGGGTCGCACGTCGCTGTACTGGTAGTCGATCAGCTGCAGCTTGGCGTTGTCCCAGTCGATGCCGTCGCGGTCCCGGTAGGAGTTCAGCAGCTTCAGCTTCGCGACCCAGTCGAGCTCCCGCGCGCACAGCATCGGGTCCTGCGCGAGCCG
>DATBDF010000003.1:0-48260 GCA_036270075.1 Nocardioides sp. | reverse complement strand
CCTGGCCCGCGGAGCTCGGGATGGGTCGCACCTGGATCTCCGGCGACGTCGTGCTCAAGGAGGTCCACGACGAGGAGGAGCACGCCTGGATCTGCGAGGTGTACGCCGCGTGGTCGAGCGCCGACGTGTCCGTGGCGCACCCGCTCGACGTCGACGGCGCCTGGTCGTGTCACGGCTGGGCGGCGCAGGTGCGGCTGCCCGGACGGACCGCACATGCCGGCGACGATCCCGACTGGTTCCTCGGCGTCCACGCGGCGTTCCACGACGCCGTCGCCGGCCTCGACCGGCCTTCGTTCCTCGCCACACGCGACGACCCGTGGACCTACGGGGAGCGCGTCGCGTGGGAGGGGGCCGAGCCGGAAGGCGCTCCCGAGACCCGGGCCCTGCTGACGCGTTCGGTCGCACGGCTGGCTCCCGTCGATGTCACCGACCAGGTCGTGCACGGCGACCTGGGAGGCAACGTGCTGCGCGACGGCGACCGCGCCTCGGTGATCGACTGGCCGCCGTACTGGCGCCCGGCGGCGTGGGCCCTGGCCGTCGTCGCGACCGACGCCGTGTGCTGGGAAGGCGCCCACGAGTCGTTGCTCGACGACTGGTCGACGGGCGCGGTGTGGCCGCAGCTGTTGCTGCGAGCCGCGATCTACCGGCTTGCCACCCGCGGTCGCAACGAGGTGCGGGGCGTCGTGCCGGTGGGCAGCGACGGCTACGTCGCCGAGGAAGGCAGACTCCTCGCCCTGATCGAGGAGCGCCTGTGAGCGACCACTACTTCTCCGCCGACCCGTCGGTGCCGTTCGAGCGCGAGCCGCTCAGCTGCGAGGTCTGGGGCCGCCGCCTCGACCTCGTCAGTGGCTCGGGCGTCTACAGCCGGGGACGTCTCGACATCGGCACCGCGGTGCTGTTCCGGGAGACCGAGCCGCCGGCGCCGGGCCGCGTGCTCGATCTCGGGACCGGCTACGGCGTCATCGGTCTGGCGGTGGCGGCCGCCTGGCGTGCTGACGGCGTACCCGCGGAGGCCGGGTCGGTGACCGGCGTCGAGGTCAACCAGCGCGCCGTCCTCCTCGCGAACGAGAACGCCGAGCGACTCGGCGTGATCGACCGGTACCGCGCGGTCGCGCCCGACGAGGTGCCCGAGCGCGAGGGCTACGACGAGATCTGGTCCAACCCGCCGATCCGCATCGGCAAGCGGGCCCTGCACGAGCTCCTCCTCCACTGGTTCGCGCGGCTGGAGCCGGACGGCCGTGCCGTGATGGTGGTCGGCAAGAACCTCGGGGGCGACTCGCTCCAGGCCTGGCTCACGACCCAGGGCTACCCCACGGTGCGGCTCGCCAGCGCCAAGGGATTCCGCGTGCTCGAGTCACGCCGCGAGGCCGACGCGACCTAGGGCGGACCGCGCGGACCCACGCGCGCACAGTCGCGCGTCGCGCCGTCTTCTAGTTCGCCAGCTCGATCAGGAGCCGGGCGATCCCCGGAGGGTCGAACACCTGCGGGTCGTGGCCGACGTCGATCTCCCGGTAGGTCCACCCGGCTTCTCGTGCGCGGTCGGCGGCCCGAGCCACGGGGTCGCTGCCGAGCTCGCGCGCGTAGTCGCCGGTGGTGCAACGGATGAACGCCTTCGGCACCGATGCCACGACGTCGGTGAGGTGGATGGGCTCGGTCAAGGAGGCCGCCGGGTGATCTCGGATCCTGTCGATGTAGTCCCGACGGACCGGATCGGGGATCGATCCCACTGGAATCATCGCGTCGAACAGTGCCCGGGGCATCGGCACCCGCCAGGCGGGTCCGTGTGCGGCGATGCCGTCGTGGACCAGGTCGGCCAGCGCGCCGGGAGACAGGTCGAGGGCCGACCGCCCGGGGACGGGGACCAGCCCGTCGACGTACACCAGCCGGCGGACCCGGTCGGCGGCGCGGTCCGAAGCGCCGGTCGCCGGCATCGCGCCGTAGCTGGCACCGCACAGCACGACGTCCCGGAGGCGCTCGATCTCGAGCACCGCCATGACGTCGTCGATGTGCGTGCCGAGACCGACGGGTTCGCGCCGCATCAGGTGGGCGCGCTCGCCCATCCCGGTGAGCGTGGGCGTGAAGGCCCGGTGTCCTTGCTCGCGCAGGAGGTCGGCCACCGGTGACCATTCCCAGCCACCGCCCCACGCCCCGTGGACGATGACAAAGGTCGCCATGGGGTGAGTCTGGCGTGCAGCCGGCGCCCGGAGCCACCGCGAGCCGCCGCAGCAGGGCCGTCGCCATCGATCACGTGGGAGGAGGCACCGCAGCCGCCAACCGGCCGGCTGGCGGGAGCCATGGCCTCGCCGAGCCGGCGGTGGCGGTCGAGTCCGGGTGGTTTCGAGAAGGGCCCCAGGGGGCCCTCCTCAACCACCGGAGGGTCGTCGGCGGTCGGGTCCGGGTGGTTTCGAGAGTGGGCCCCGGGGGGCGTGGGACAACCGGGATGGCGGGTCGCGCGTCAGAGGGGTGTCGATGTGGTCACAGGTGGTCACCGGTGCTTGCCCGGCCCGGGGGTGGCGGATTGACTTCGGTGGCCGGAGTCGACGAAGGGGTCTCGACCGGGGCCTGTCAGCAGAGGAGCGCACGCATGGAGCACGTCGCCGAACGGGTCGGTGGCCTGTCCGTGAGGTGCCAGGGGCTGGTGCACCTGTACAAGACCTTCGAAGGACACGACGTCGTCGCGCTGCAGGGCGTGGACCTCTCCGTCGCGGCGGGTGAGCGGGTCGCGTTCCTCGGACCCAGTGGCTCGGGCAAGTCCACGCTGCTGACGCTCTTCGGAGGGATCCAACGCCCGAGCGCCGGCAAGATCTTCCTCGGCGAGGAGGAGATCTCCCGCATGAACGAGCGGCAGCTGACCCGGGTCCGCGCCTCCCGGGTCAGCACCATGCTCCAGGGGGCCACGCGCAACCTGCTCCACTACGCCACGGCCAGGCAGAACCTCCGGTTCAGCCGCGCGGCGAGCGGCGACCCGGACCGGACGCTCGGGGACGCCGAGCTGCTGCGGCGCGTCGGGCTGGAGAACAAGGGCGACCAGGTCGTCTCCTCGATGTCCGGCGGTGAGCGCCAGCGCCTGGCCCTCGCCTGCAGCGTGACCAGCGCGCCGCAGCTGCTGCTCGCGGACGAGCCCACCAGCCAGCTCAGCCACGAGGACCGCGACCACATGCTCGAGCTCATCCACGGGCTCGGCAACGACTTCGGAACGACGATCCTGGTGGTCACCCACCAGCCGGAGGTGGCGGACACGTTCCCGCGCACCGTCACGATGCGGGGCGGCCGGGTCGGCATGGAGGGGCGTGCGGGTGCTGAGTACGTCGTGGTCGGCGCCGAGGGCGTCGTCCACCTGCCCGCGCACATCGCACGCGACTGGCCGCAGGGGACCCTGGTGCGCATCGAGCCCGAGCACGACGACCGCCTCCTGCTCAGCCGTGGCGACGACGACGAGGACGACGAGGCCCACCCGGACCACCCGGACCACTGGGACCACGGGGTCCACATCACCGACGGGGAGGTGTCATGACCATCGTCGGACGGCACGCGCTGACCCCCGAACGCGAGCCCATCACGGTCCAGAGCGACCTGGAGCTCGAGGACGTCTCGTTCAACGTCGGCGGGCGCTGGGCGCTGGAGCGACTGACGCTGGCGTTCCGCCCCGGCGAGGTCACGTCGCTGTCCGGGCCGTCCGGCTCCGGGAAGACCACCCTGCTGTCGATCGCCGGTGGGATCGTGAAGCCGACCACCGGCCTCGCGGCCTACGGCGGGCAGCACATGTGGCAGGGCGACGGCGATCCGCGCCACGTGGTGGCGTTCGTGCTGCAGGTGTACGGCCTGGTGCCGATCCTCTCGGCGCGCGAGAACGTCGCCGTCGCGCTCCGGGCGCGCGGCGTCGCGCCGGCGGACGCGGACGAGCGCGCCGACGAGGAGCTCACCCGTTTCCACATCGGCGACCTCGGCGACCGGCAGGTCGAGGAGCTGTCGGGTGGTCAGATGCAGCGCGTCGCCTGCGCCCGCGCCTTCGCGGTCTCGCCCGAGATCCTGCTCGCCGACGAGCCCACCAGCGAGCTCGACGAGGGCAACCGCGAGCACGTCATGGACCAGCTCCGCCAGGAGGCCACGCGCGGGGCGATCGTGGTCGTCGCCACCCACGACCCCGCGGTCGTCGAGGCCGCCGATCGCAAGATCGTGCTCGACGAGGGCCGGCTCGTCCCCGCCGAGGACTCGGCGTACGTGAGCAGGCGGTAGCCGGCGTGCTCCTCCGCAGCATCCGGGCACATCTGCTCACGTCGTTGGCGACCCTGGCCCTGGCCTTCGTGGTCGCAGCGGGTGCGGTGGGGGTTGTCGGCGCGTCGCGCGTCGGACAGACGCCCGGTGCCGTGGCGGCGATGCTGGCGCTGTACGGCGCGGTGGCGCTGGCCGAGCAGTCGGCCCGCACCGTGATCGACCGGAGCCACGACGTGGCGCTGGCGCGGCTGCGGGGGATGGCCGGCGCCCGGCTCGTCCTGTTCGCCGCCGGACCGCTGCTCGTGGTGAGCCTGGTCGGCATCGCGACCGGTTCGGTCGTCGGCACCTGGCTCGCCCGGCGGATCTCGCGCGGCTGGCAGGTCCCCTACGCCCTGGACGCCCGCGAGGTGCTCGTGGCGGTCGGAGTGCTCGTGGGCGCCTGGATCACGATCGCACTGGTCGCCGCGGCGGTCATCCGCCGTCCGCTGGTCGAGGCGTTGTCGGTGCACCCGCGTCGGCACCCGGCGTCGTGGGTCACGACCTTCCTCGAGCTGCTGCTGGTCACGGCCGCCGTGCTCGCCGTCTACGAGGCGCACCGCAACGAGCGGTCCTGGGTGCCGACGATCGCGCCCGCCCTCGTCGCCCTGGCCGCGGGCCAGGCGGTGATGTGGGCGCTGGCGTGGACGCCCCGGCTGGGCCGGCGACTCGGGGTGTCGTTGACGAGCCGCCGGCTGCGGCGTGATCCCGAGCCGGCATCAGTCGTCCGCCTGGTGGTGGCGGCGGCCGTGCTGCTCGCCGTGACGTTGACCGGCGGCCGGACGGCGGCCGACTGGCGCGACGACGCAGGGCGCCTGCAGGCCGGAGGGCCGATCGCGGTGCCGTTCCAGGCAGGCGGGCTGAGGGCGTACGCCGCCGCCCACGACGCCGATCCGCAGGGCCGGTGGTTGATGGCGGCGGTCGCCGTCCACGACCTGTCACCGGCGCACCGTCGGGTCTTCGTCGACGCGACGCGCTGGAACGCCGTGGTCGGCGACTTCGTGCACGGCACCAGCGCCGCCGATGCGAGCGACCACATGTCGACGCTGGCCGATCAGGGCGGCCCGACGATGATGAAGTCGGACTCGATCCAGGTCGACGTGTCGTCGATCGGCGCCGGCAGGAGCGGCACGGTGTCGATCGACTACCTGAGCGACCACGGCTACCCCCAGACCGCGCACGTGAAGGTCGGCCACACCGGCTCCGTCACCGCTGCGCTCCCCTCGTGCCGAGTCGGCTGCGCGCTGCTCTCGGTGACCCTCGCCGGGGACCCCTTCGACATCTCGACGGTGACCGCGGGCAAGACCCGGCTGCTGGGCTCGGCGTCCCACGACGAAGGCGCCCCCGACCACGCCCTGACCGTGGTCGCCGGTGACGCTCCCGTTGCCGCACTCACCACCACGGGGTTGCTGAGGTCCAGCGTCGTCGACGGCATCGACGGCGACAGCCACCCCGTGCACGTCGTCGGCTCGGTCGGCGCCGTCCCGTTCGTGGGGCGTGCGGGCTCGCTGCTGGATCTCCGCCGGGTCCTCCGCGGCGCCGCGGGGACCGTGGCGGCGGCCCGATCCGTCGTCCTGGCCCGTGCGGACACCCCCGCGGACGTGCTGGCGCGGCTGCACGAGGACGGCGGCGGCAAGCCCACGACGTACACCGCCGTGGCGGACCGCCTCGACTCCACGCCACAGGCGCGCGCGGACTCGCTGGCACTCCTCGTCGCCGTCGGGGTCGGTCTGGTCGCCCTCACCCATCTGCTGGCCTGGCTGGCCGGCCAGGTCGGCCGTCGCCGCACGGAGGTCGCCGGGCTGCGGGTCGCCGGCATCGGACCCCACGCCGTCCGCCGGGCTTACGTCGTCGAGGCCGTCATGCTCGCCTCCGTCGTGATGGTCGCCGCGGCGATCGCAGCCGTGCCCTCCACGATTCCGCTGCTCAAGCCCATGGAGCTCGTCGGCGGCTGGGGGTCTGCCCCCGTGCTGGTGCTGGAGATCCGGCCGTTCACGCTCGGCGGCGTCGTCCTGGGCATCGCCCTGCTGACGGCCGCGCTGTGCGCCTTCGTGTTCACCCGCTTCGGCCGTGCCGCGCGCCCGGCCGCACTCCGATCGGCCGAGCAGTGACGCGGTTCCGGTGGCTCCTGGCCACGAGCCTGCGCGGGGTCCGCGCGCGCTGGGTGCTCAGCCTCGGCTCGCTGCTGCTGACGGTGATCGCCATCGCGTCCGCGGTCGTGGGGCCCAGCTACCAGCTCAGCGCCGCCAACTCGTTCGTGATCGCTCAGCTCCGGGCGCAACCGAGCATCAACACCGGCCTGACCTACGACTACCACCCGGCCAGCGGCGAGAACATCGACTCCGCCGTCGTCACGGCCCTGGACGAGACGTCGCGCGAGTCCGGGAGCGGGTTCCTCGCCGGCCACCCGATCGTGTGGCAGCAGCTGCCCCAGGTCCAGCTCACGAACGGGAGCGGCGCGCCGTCCGAGCCGCGGATGGTGTCGGTCCCGGGTGCGTGCGATCACGTGGACCTCGTCGGGCGCTGCCCCACCAACCCCGACGAGATCGCCATGCTGCGCGTCGACGCCGACAACAACGGCGTGAAGGTCGGCGACTCGTTCAACCCGTACGGCGCCGCCACTCCGCTGCACGTCGTGGGGATCTACACCGCGAGCGACCGTGCCGCCGACGACGCCTTCTGGGGTGGCAGCGGCCGTCTCCAGTCGACGTCGGGGGCGCTGCTGCCCCGTCTCGTCCCCGCCCTTCCCGGCCCGTGGATCACGACCCAGGCAGGCATCGAGCTGCGGCACCGGCCGTGGTACGTCACCGTGGACCAACCGCTGGCCACACCACCCGGTCTCACGGGCGAGGATCTCGCGTCTGTGGCGGCCCGGGTGAAGGCGCTGAACAAGGCCGACGAGCACGGCGAGCTTCTCAGCGGGCTGAGCCTCGAGTTCGGGAACACGCTGGCCGACACGGCCCACCAGCTGCTCAACCGGCGAGGCGTCACCCGCTCCACCGTCGAGCCGGCGGTGCTCTCACTGATCCTCGTCGCGCTGGTCCTGCTCTCACGGCTGCTGGCGGCCTCGATGACCCTGCGCCGCGGAGAGCTCGCCCTCGCGTCCCTGCGTGGCTACGGCCGGCGACAGCTGTGGTTCCTGGGCATGCTCGAGCCCCTGCTGATCCTGGCCGCGGCGGTCCCGGTCGGGGTGATCGCCGGCTACCTGAGCTCGGTGCTGCTGGCCCGTCGCTGGCTGGTGCCCGGGCTGCCGGTGCCGTTCGTGCTGGGCAGCGCCCTCGCTGTCGTCGGCGTCGTCGTCGTGACCGCGGTCGTGGCCGCCCTCGTGGTCCGCGACGCGGTCGGCGAGCCGCTCAGCTCCCAGATCGCCGGCGTACGCCGGCCCACCAAGGCCGGTCGGGTCGTGGTGGTCCTCCGGCTGGCCCTGATCGCCCTCGCCGCGGCCGCGCTCGTCACGGCTGCGAGTCGTGACCACCCGCAGAAGCCCGACGCCACGGACCTGGCCCTCCCGATCCTGCTGGCCGTGGCCGCCGGTCTGCTCGTCGGGCTGCTCGTGCTCGGCCTCGCCGGCCTGTGGGTGAGCTGGTCGGCCAGCCGCCGTTCCTTGTCGTCGTACGTCGCAGCGCGCACCGTCCGGCGGCGCCGCGAGGGGACCATGGTGATCCTCCCCGTGACGGCGGCCCTCACCGTGGCGGTGTTCGCCGCCGGAGTCTCGCTCGCGGCCTCGACGTGGCGGTCCAGTGCAGCGGCGACGCAGGTGGGTGCGCCGCTCTCGTACGCGACCAACCTCAGCCTGACCCGAGCGGTGGGGCTCACCCACGAGATCGACCCGCGCGGCCGGTGGCTGATGGCGGCCGCTCAGGACTTCCCGAACGCGGACGAGGTCACCTCGGTGCCGCAGCCGCGCATCATCGTGGACGCGACGCGTCTGGCCCGAGTGGCGTCCTGGCCCGCGCAGTGGACACCCGGGCGCAGCGCCGCCGAGGTCGCTCGCGAGATCGGGCC
The DNA here is from genome assembly GCA_036270075.1 of Nocardioides sp. Lineage (GTDB taxonomy): Bacteria > Actinomycetota > Actinomycetes > Propionibacteriales > Nocardioidaceae > Nocardioides. Next base: position 40,004 of record DATBDF010000003.1, on the reverse strand, counting down.
CCGTCGGGCGCCGGTGCTCCTGCACGGGTCGTCGTTGACGATGACCGTCGACAACCGCGTGAAGGGCGAGTTCGACACCCTCGGGATCACCGTGACCCTGCTGGACGACAACGGCGTCCTCCGTGATGTCAACGTCGGACCGTTCGGCTGGGGGCGGTCGACGAAGACCGCCGAGCTGGCTGCCTGCCGGACCCGCTGCGAGATCGAGAAGATCAGCTTCGGGGGCCCTGCGTCACTGGTCGAGGCGATGCACGGCAAGGCCACCATCGAGTCCGCCACCGTCGACGGCCGGCAGGTGCGCGGCCTCCTCGACGCGCCCTGGCGTCCGCAGGCCTCGGAGATCAACACCGCCACGGCCGTCAAGAACGTCGTGCTCCGCCAGGGTCACCTGACGATGACGTTCAAGGCCGGCGGCCCCCAGTCCTATGCGGGCATCAGTCCGAGCGACTTCCCGCGCGCCATCCCGGTGCTGTACGGGCGGCTCGCCCCCGAGACCCACCAGCTGCCGACCGGTGTGTCGGGGCTCTTCGACGTGGCCGCGGCCGGCTCCCCGGCGGAGTCCACGCCGTTCCGTGGGCCCTCCGGCGTGCTGATCGACTTCACGGCGTTCATCCGCAACGCCTCGCAGGGGAACAGCGACACCCTGGTCTACATCTGGGCGCGTGCCGACACCCCCGCACGGGTCCTCGATGCTCTCGGCGCGCACGGGCTCTCGAACCCGACCACGGAGGTCGAGACCAAGCACGTGCTCGACCAGGACGCGTTCGCCCTCGCGTTGCGGCTGTACGTCGTGGTCACGGCTCTGGTGATCCTGCTTGCGCTCGCGGGGCTGGCGGCCAACCTCGCCGTCCAGCTGCCCGCGCGACGCCGCGACGCCGCGTCGTTGCGGGTGGTCGGGGTGAAGCGGAGGTCGGTGATGGTCGCCGTCGTGGCCGAGTTCGTGGTCGTGCTGGGGGCGGCCGTCATCGCGGGCGTTGCGGCAGGTGGAGTGGCCCAGTACGTCGTGGTGCGCACCGTCACCCTCGGCTTCGTCGACTCCAGCCTCGTGCCCCGCGTGGTCCCGTCGTTCGACTTGACCTCGGCGGTCGTCCTGAGTGCGATCGTGCTGCTCCTCCTCGTCGTGGCCGCGTCGTGCTTCGCCATCCTCACCGTGCGCGGCGCCCGCACCTCGTCCCTGCGTGAGAACGCTCGCTAGATCGCGCTGGGACCCGGCGGAAGCCGCCGGAACCCCCGAAACCGGGGTGCGCCACCGCGGCCGTCTCACGCAGAATGAATCCTCGTGGGTCACGTGGACGTCGCCAATGTGCGCTTCGAGCTGCCCGACGGACGGGTCCTGCTCGAGGACGTGTCCTTCCGCGTCGGGGACGGCGCGAAGGTGGCGCTCGTCGGCGCCAACGGCGCCGGCAAGACGACGTTGCTCCGCATCATCACCGGTGACCTGGTGCCGAAGGAGGGTGTGATCACCCGCACCGGCGGCCTCGGGGTGATGCGGCAGATGGTCGGCCACGGCCTCGGTGAGGACGCGACCGTCGCCGACCTGCTGCTCTCGGTGTCGCCCGAGCGGGTGCGCGAGGCGACCGCCGAGGTCGAGCGGTGGGAGCTCGCGCTGATGGACGCCGACGACGAGAAGACCCAGATGCGGTACGCCGAGGCGCTCGCCGAGTACGCCGACGCCGGTGGCTACGACATCGAGGTCGTCTGGGACGTCTGCACGGTCCGCGGACTCGGCCTGCCCTACGACCGGGCCAAGTACCGCGCCCTGCGCACCCTGTCGGGTGGCGAGCAGAAGCGCCTGGTCCTGGAGTACCTGCTCGCCGGACCCGACGAGGTCCTGCTCCTCGACGAGCCCGACAACTTCCTCGACGTCCCGGGGAAGATCTGGCTGGAGCAGCGCATCAGCGAGTCGGAGAAGACGATCCTGTTCATCAGTCACGACCGCGAGCTGCTGAACAACACCGCCACGCGGATCGTGACGGTCGAGCTCGGGTCCTCGGGCGGGGGAAACTTGGTGTGGACGCACCCGGGCGGCTTCGCGTCGTACCACGAGGCCCGCCGCGACCGCTTCGAGCGCCTGGAGGAGATGCGCCGGCGCTGGGACGAGGAGCACGCCAAGATCAAGGCGCTGGTGCTCCGGCTCAAGATCAAGGCCGAGTACAACGACGGCATGGCCTCGCAGTACAAGGCGGCACAGACGCGTCTGCGCAAGTTCGAGGAAGCGGGTCCCCCCACCGAGCAGCCGCGGGAGCAGCAGGTGTCGATGCGGCTCCAGGGTGGCCGCACGGGCAAGCGCGCGGTGGTGTGCGAGGACCTCGAGCTGAGCGGGCTGATGAAGCCGTTCGACCTCGAGGTCTGGTACGGCGAGCGGGTCGCCGTCCTGGGCAGCAACGGCTCCGGGAAGTCCCACTTCCTGCGGCTGCTCGCCGCCGGCGGCTCGGACCCCGACGTCGAGCACCGCCCGGTGGACGACACCCCGATCGACCCGGTGCGTCACACGGGCAAGGCCAAGCTCGGCGCCCGGGTGCGACCGGGCTGGTTCGTGCAGACGCACGAGCACCCCGAGCTGGTCGGCCGGACGCTGCTGGAGATCCTGCACCGCGGCGACGGCCGACCCGACGGTCGCGCCGGGATGGGCCGCGAGGCGGCCGCGCGGGTGCTCGACCGGTACGAGCTCGCGCACGCCTCCGAGCAGAGGTTCGAGTCACTCTCGGGCGGGCAGCAGGCGCGGTTCCAGATCCTGCTGCTCGAGCTCTCCGGGGCGACGCTGTTGCTGCTGGACGAGCCGACCGACAACCTCGACGTCCAGTCCGCCGAGGCCCTCGAGGACGGGCTCGAGGCGTTCGAGGGGACCGTCGTCGCGGTCACGCACGACCGCTGGTTCGCCCGGGGCTTCGACCGGTTCCTCGTCTACGGCGCCGACGGCGACGTGTACGAGTCCGACGGACCGGTCTGGGACGAGACGCGCGTCCGCCGGGCTCGCTGAACAGGCCCTGCGCCCCGGGACGTCATACGTGGCGAGCCCCAGAAGGCTCGGAACGTATGACGTTGCCCGGGTCGGGCCCGAGGCCCGGGGGCGTCACCGGCGCATGGACGCTCATCCCGGGCCCCGAGGTCAGGAGTTCTGTGTCTCGGCGTCGGAGTCGAGAGTCACCGACACCGTGTGGGTGTCACCGCCACGCTGGTAGGTGACCGTCACCTTGTCGCCCGGGCGGTAGGACCGCACGATGGCGACGAGCCCGTCCGACGACGTGATCGCGTGGTCGTCGATCTTCGTGATGACGTCGCCCGCCTTGAGGCCGGCGTTCGAGGCCGCGGAGCCGTTGTTGACCTGGCTGATCTTGGCGCCGTCCGCGATCTGCGCACCGGCACCGGTGGCGGCGTTCTCCACGCCGATCCCCAGACGGGCATGCGTGGGCGTCTCGCCCTTGATCATCTGCTGCACGATCGGCAGGACCTCGTCGATCGGGATCGCGAAGCCGAGCCCGATCGAGCCCGGCTCGCCCTGGGTCGACCCGTTCGTGGCCGTCTGGATCGCGGCGTCGATGCCGACGACCTCGCCGGACAGGTTGACCAGCGGGCCACCGGAGTTGCCCGGGTTGATCGCCGCGTCGGTCTGGATCGCGGGGTAGACCGTGGAGTTGCCCTGGCTGACCTGGCCGACGTTCACGGGCCGGTCGAGGGCGCTGACGATGCCGCTGGTGACGGTGGCGTCGAGCCCGAACGGCGAACCGATGGCGACGACGCCTTGACCGACCTCGAGGGAGGACGAGTGGCCGATGGTGGCCGGCGTGAGGTTGTTGACGCCCTCTGCCTGGATCACGGCGGTGTCGGTCAGCGGGTCGGTGCCGAGGACCTTCGCCTTGGCGTGCGAGCCGTCGTTGAACGACACCTCGAGCGAGCCGGAGTTGCCGGCCAGCGCGACGACGTGGTTGTTGGTGAGGATTTTTCCGTCCTGGCTGAGGACGATCCCAGAGCCGGAGCCCTGTCCGTCGGGCCCGGCCACGCTGATCATGACGACCGACGGCAGGACGCTCTGGGCGACCTTCTCGATCGATCCGGTCGCGGCGGTCTGGGCCGTCGAGCCCCCCGTCTGGGTGAGCACGGGCGAGGACTGCACGTCGTCGTGGGTCGAGGTCCAGATGGCCGCGCCGCCGACACCGGCCGCACCGCCGACAAGCAGGCTGGCCGCCACCACGGTGGCGGCCAGTCTCTTGCCGCGCAGCCCGGTCCGGGGGCGCTGGTCCAGCGCGAGAGCTGTCGTGTCAGCGTCCTGGCCGAGGGTGGGACGGCCGTCCTCCGGATGGGCTGCAGACCCGTACGGCGTCCAGGTCGCGGGTGGAACAGGCGGCTCCTGACCCCACTCGGATCGGTTTCCCGGCGTCTCGCCGTATGGGTCGTTCGTCATGACCCTGAACCTGCCGGTGGAGTCTGGGAGGACCCTGAGATGGCGCTGGGGTGTGCTGAAGAAGCGTCAGCGGATGCGGCGTACGACGTCGCCCGTGCGGATCGCGCCACCCTGGACGACCCGGGCATTGAGGCCGCGCAGCCGCAGCCGGCTGCCCTCCTCGCCGTTGACGAACGCCACGGCGTCCTCGCCGAAGCGGGCGAGGAACTTCTTGCAGCCGGCGTGCGGCTTCGCGCTCACCTCGAGGACCGCCTCGTCGCCGATCGAGATCCGGCTGCCGGCCGGGAGGTTGTCGTGGGAGAGATCGAGGTCGAGGTACAGCTGGTCGCCGGCGAGGGCACGCACGTCCGCGGTCTCGCCCAGGAGGGCGACCATGCGGGCGCTCATCACGGTGATCATCGCGTCGAGGTGGCGCCCCTCGGCGATCGCGCGTGTCGTTGCGCGGCTCAGCCAGTTGTCGCCGACCAGTCCGTCGGCCTCGTCGAGCACCCCCTCCTGCAGGATCTCGCGGGCGTCGCGGTCAGGTCGGCGCACGACCATCTCGAGGGTGCCGGTGTCGGCCGGCGCCGCGCGGAGATGGTCGAGAGAGGCCTCCAGGTCAGCGGTGGTGGTCAACGTCGGCACGGTTCGATCCTCTCAACCCAGAGCCCTCGAGCGCGCCCCATTTCGGGTCGCGGGATGAGGTGTCGGACACGTCGCTCTCGGCCCGGCCTAGGCTGCGCCGCGTGAGGAGCCCGTGGCGCAACTTCGACTGGGAGGTGCGCAACTGCGGCTGGCACGGCCACGTGACCTGGGCGCCGACCGAGGAGGAGCTGGCGGAACGGTTGCACGTGGAGACCGTCGTGGGTGAGGCCTGGCGCTGCCTGCGGTGCGGGTTGTTCGTGCCGGGGGAGCCGCAGGGTCGGGGACCCGCGGAGGACGCCCCGGTGGTGCTCCGGGGCCGTGCTCTCCGCGACGCGTTCATCCTGCGGCTGCTCGCCGTGGAGCGCGGGATCCGCGGCGTGCTCCTGGTAGCGCTGGCATACGGGATCTACGAGTTCGAGGGAGCCCAGGACTCGCTGCAGCGGGTCTTCGAGGACTACCTGCCGCGGCTGACCCCGGTCGCCGAGCATGCGGGGGTGGACCTGCAGTCCACCGGACCGGTCCGCCTCATCCACCAGGCGCTCGAGACCAGCCCGCACACGCTCACGCTGATCAGCCTCGGGGTCCTCGCGTACGGCGCGCTGGAGCTGCTCGAGGCGGTCGGTCTGTGGTTGATGAAGCGGTGGGGTGAGTACGTCGCCGTCGTCGGGACTGCGGTCTTCATCCCGCTCGAGGTCTACGAGCTGCTCGAGACCGTGACCTGGCTGCGCGTCGCGGCACTGGCGCTGAACGTGTTCGCGGTGGTCTACATCCTGTGGACCAAGCGCCTGTTCGGCTTCCGGGGCGGCCGCGCGGCGTTCGAGGCCGAGCGTCACTCCACGTCGCTGCTCGAGGTGGAGCGGGCTGTCACGCCCGCGGGCTGAGCGCGCGAAGCCCGCACGGGCGGGAGGTCGAGCGAGCGCACGACCGAGCTCGCGAGGCCGTGACCGCGGGTCGAGACCCGGTGCGGTGCCTGGAGCGTCGGCGCCGTGGTCTCGACGAGCTCAACCGACGAAAGACGCTCACGCCCAGCGCTCGGAGGCGGGAGTGAAGCCGAGCGTGCGCTGCCCGGTGTAGATCTGCTTCGGACGGGCGATCTTCTGCTCCTTGTCCTGCACGAGCTCGAGCCACTGGGCCAGCCAGCCCGGCGTCCGCCCGATCGCGAACAGCACCGTGAACATCTCGGGCGGGAACTGGAACGCCTCGTAGATGAGCCCCGAGTAGAAGTCGACGTTCGGGTAGAGCTTGCGGGAGACGAAGTACTCGTCCTCCAGCGCGATCTTCTCCAGCTCCATCGCGATCTCGAGGAGCGGGTTGACGCCGGTGACGGCGAAGACGTCGTCACACGCCTTCTTGATGATCTTGGCGCGCGGGTCGTAGTTCTTGTACACCCGGTGGCCGAAGCCCATCAGGCGCTCGTCGCCGTTCTTCACGCCCTCGATGAAGTCGGGGATGTTCTCCTTCTTGCCGACGCGCCGCAGCATGCGCAGGACGGCCTCGTTGGCGCCGCCGTGCAGCGGACCGTAGAGGGCGCCGATGCCGCCGGCGACCGCGGAGTACGGGTCGACCTGCGAGGACCCGATCGAGCGGACGGCGTTGGTCGAGCAGTTCTGCTCGTGGTCGGCGTGCAGGATGAACAAGACGTCGAGGGCCTTGACCAGCCGCTCGTCGGCAGCGAACCGGTCCTCGCTCATCCGGAACAGCATCGAGAGGAAGTTCGCGGTGTAGCCGAGCTCGTTGTCGGGGTAGACGAACGGCTTGCCCTGGGCGTGCCGGAACGACCACGCCCCGAGGGTCGGCATCTTCGCGATCATCCGCACGATCTGCAGCCGGCGGATCTCGTCGTCGTCGATGTGACGGGCGTCGGGGTAGAACGTCGACAGCGCGCCGACAGAGGCCATCAGCATCCCCATCGGGTGGGCGTCGTACCGGAAGCCCTCCATGAAGCTCTTGACGTTCTCGTGCACGAAGGTGTGGTAGGTGATGTCGTGCACCCAGGTCTCGTACTGGGTCTTGGTGGGCAGCTCACCGTGGATGAGCAGGTAGGCCACCTCGAGGAACGTCGACTTCTCGGCGAGCTGCTCGATGGGGTAGCCGCGGTACTCCAGGATCCCCTCGTCACCGTCGATGAACGTGACGCTGCTCTTGCACGACGCGGTGTTCACGAACCCCGGGTCGTAGACCGCCAGCGGAGCGCCTTCGTCGTCCTTGATCTTGCCGATGTCCGCGCCCCGGATCGCGCCGTTCTCGATCGGTACGTCGTACTCCTGGCCGGTGCGGTTGTCGCGGACGGAGAGGGAGTCGTTCACCCCACCAACTTAGTCCGGGGCCTCCCGGAGAGCGAATCCGGTTCGGGGTGGAAGAGCCGTCGACGGCGAGCTCAGGCCAACACCCAGAACTCCTTGAACGGCGCTGTGATGTGCCAGATCGTCTCGCGCTCGGCCGGGATGGAGGCGACGTCGCCGGGTCGGAGATGCAGCGTCGTGCCGTCGGCGACCTCGATCACCACCTCGCCCTCGAGCACGTGGATCGTCTCGCGCCGCGGCGGGCTCCATGACTGGGGCCCGTCGACCGTCAGGAACCTGGTGAGCCCGGCCCACACCCCGTCGGCGTTCACGAGCTCGTGCATCTCGCTGCCCGGGACGTCCGGATCCGGAATCCAGTGTTCCGGGTCGATGCTCGACACGAACACGTCGTCCATGAGCTGGCTCCTTTGCCTGGTGGTCCGAGACCGATCGCGTCAACAGGCAGGTTGCATCTCGGCACGCAGGCGGAGCAAGGCGTAGTGGAGGCGCGAACGCAGGGTGCCCTGCCTGATGCCGAGCCGCTCGCGCGCGACGTGCAGCGACGTGCCGTCGAGGACGGAGCGGAGGTGCTCGCCCTGCACACCGCGGAGTCCATGGTGGGGGCGCGGGCCCTCTACGACCGTCTCGGGTTCCAGCGGGTGCCGGATCTCGACGCGGACCTGCGCAACTACCTCGGCTCGTGCGGTCAGGGGCCCGTCCCCGCGCTGGCCTACATCCGCCCGCTCACGCCGGCCGGCGTCGACGCCGCGTCGCACGTCGACGAAGAGCTGGCGTCCTGACAGGTCACGCCGGGAGCTGCCGGCCGACGAGGGCGAGCAGAGCGGCGTGTGTCGCCGGGTCGCCGGCGGCCACCAAGCCGCCGCGCTTCGACCGAGTCGGACCGGCGCCGGTGTCGACGGGACCGCCGTCGAGGTCGGTGACCACGCAGCCGGCCGCGTGGCACAGGCTCACGCCCGGGGCGAAGTGCACGTTGTCGCGCAGGTCGCCCTCCGTCACGTACGCCGCGTGACGGCCGGCCGCGACCCAGGCGAGGGCGAGGGTGCTCGAGGTGATCCGCGGCTGGTACGTGTCGAAGAACTCGGGGTCGGCCAGGATGTCGGAGGCGCGGCGACGCCCGGCCGCGTCGACCTCGAGATTGAAGGCCACCATCAGGTTCCCGGTATCCGGGCGCAGCTCGGCGTCCACGCCGCCACGGCGTACCTGGGCGGTGGTGCCGTCGGTCCAGTAGGTCTCGTCGCCCACGCACTCCGCCGAGGCTGCGGCGGTCAGCCGATGATCGACAGCCAGCGCGATGTTGGTCGACATCAGCGGCAGTCCGGCACCGAAGTTGCGAGTCCCGCAGAGAGGGTCGATCAGCCAGCGTCGCGACGAGTCGGGTCCGGATGCCCCGTGCTCCTCGCCGAGCTGGGCGTCGCCGGGCCGGTGCTCGGTGAGGATCTCGCGGATCGCGGTCTCGGCCTCCAGGTCGGCGTCCGTCGCGAAGTCCGTGCCGACCTTGAGGTGGTGCGCGACGTCGGTGCGGTACATCCGGCGGACGACGCTCGCGCCGGCCTCAGCGGCCAGCAGCGCGACCTCTCCGTCGGTGAGCCCCACGGCGCAGACGGTACCCGCCGCGGTCCCGCAGTCATCTCGCGCGTTTTGGCCGTCGACCTGCGGAGCCGGTAGATTGTGCGGTCGCGACCCCTGCCGTTCTGCGTGCTCGGCACGCAGGGCAGACCCGGACGAGGCAGAGCCGGGCAGATTTACTTCCTCGAGGAAGCGTTCGTCAGAGGTCGTGGCACCACCCCGGTGGGCAAACCGCCCGCCGGAACCACGAACGAGAAGGGCACACGCACGTGCGCACGTACAGCCCCAAGCCCGGCGACGTCCAGCGCGAGTGGCACGTCATCGACGCCTCCGACGTCATCCTCGGCAAGCTCGCCGTCCAGGTCGCGACCCTGCTGCGCGGCAAGCACAAGCCCACCTTCGCCCCGCACGCCGACATGGGTGACTTCGTCATCGTCGTCAACGCGGAGAAGGTCGCGCTGACCGGCGACAAGAAGAACAGCAAGCTCCTCTACCGCCACTCCGGCTACCCGGGCGGCCTCACCGCCGTCCCCGTGGGCCAGCAGCTGGAGAAGGACGCCCGCAAGGTCGTCGAGAAGGCCGTGTGGGGGATGCTGCCCAAGAACAAGCTCGGCCGCCAGATGATCAAGAAGCTCAAGGTGTACGCCGGCCCGACCCACCCGCACCAGGCCCAGCAGGCCAAGCCGTTCGAGATCACGCAGGTGCCCCAGTGACCCCGCCGACGACCCCGACGACTGCCGAGCAGAGAAACGAAGGAACTTCTGTGGCTGACGACACCACCACCACCGACGGCGCCGAGGGCACCGAGGCCGAGCAGTTCACGGCCGACGAGCAGGGCGTGGCCTACACGTCCGAGACCTCCCCGTCGGCCGACCCGGCTCGCCCCGCGACGATCGCGCCGGCCGCGGCGACGGGTCGCCGCAAGGAGGCCGTGGCCCGCGTCCGGATCCTCCCCGGCACCGGCGTGTGGACGATCAACGGACGCCCCCTCGACTCCTACTTCCCGAACAAGCTCCACCAGCAGGTCGTGAACGAGCCCTTCGCAGCGCTGCAGCTCGACGGCCGCTTCGACGTCATCGCCCGCATCCACGGCGGCGGCATCACCGGCCAGGCCGGCGCGCTGCGACTCGGCGTGGCGCGGGCCCTGAACGCGATCGACGTCGAGGCCAACCGCCCGACGCTGAAGAAGGCCGGGCTCCTGACCCGCGACGCGCGTGTCATCGAGCGCAAGAAGGCCGGTCTCAAGAAGGCCCGCAAGGCTCCGCAGTACAGCAAGCGCTGATCGCCGACGGGCTGTGGTGATCCTGCCGGGACCAGCCGACCTCCCTGAGATGATCAGGCGATGACGCAGCGGATCTTCGGCACCGACGGGGTCCGCGGGCTCGCCAACGGCGAGATCACCGCGGAGCTCGCGGTCGACCTGGGTGTGGCCGCGGCACGGGTGCTCGTCGACCACGGCGGCTTCACCGGACAGCGTCCGGTCGCCGTCGTCGGCCGCGACACCCGCATCTCGGGCCAGTTCCTCGAGCACGCCGTGGTGGCCGGCCTGGCGTCGGCCGGGGTCGACGTCATCCGGCTACGGGTGCTGCCGACCCCCGGTGTCGCGTACCTGACCGACGCCCTGGGCGCCGACGTCGGCGTGGTCATCAGCGCCTCGCACAACCCGATGCCGGACAACGGGATCAAGTTCCTGGCCCGTGGGGGTGTCAAGCTCGACGACGCGCTCGAGCGCGAGATCGAGGCGCACGTGGGGGAGCCCTGGGACCGGCCCGTCGGCGGCGCGGTCGGCAGGGTCACGCCGTACGTGCGGTCCGTCGAGGAGTACGCCGACCACCTCGTCGCGACCATGGACCGGCCACTGAGCCAGATCCGTGTCGTGCTCGACTGCGCGAACGGCGCCGCGTCCGACGTCGGGCCGCACACGCTGCGCGCGGCGGGCGCCGACGTGATCGCGCTCAACAACCACCCCGACGGGCTGAACATCAACGAACGCTGCGGGTCCACCCACCTCGAAGGACTGGGCAACGCCGTGCTCGAGCGCGGCGCAGACGTCGGGTTCGCGCTCGACGGCGACGCCGACCGCTGCCTCGCGGTCGACCACACCGGCGCAGCCGTCGACGGCGACCAGCTGATGGCGATGCTCGCGCTCGATCTCAAGGAGCGGGGCGACCTCGCCCACGACACGATCGTGGCGACGGTGATGAGCAACCTCGGCCTGGTGCAGGCGATGCGCGGGGCCGGCATCAGCGTCCTGCAGACGGCGGTCGGCGACCGCTACGTGCTCGAGGCGATGCGCGAGGGTGGCTACATCCTCGGCGGCGAGCAGTCGGGCCACATCATCATGCGCGACCACGCCACCACCGGGGACGGCATCCTCACGGCCCTGCACGTGCTGCAACGGATGTCGGAGACGGCGTCGTCGTTGCGCGAGCTCGCGTCCATCGTCACCCGTCTCCCGCAGGTCCTGGTGAACGTGCCCGGTGTGGACAAGGACGGCACCGACGACCCGGAGCTCGCCGAGGCGGTCGCGCGCGAGCAGGAGAAGCTCGGCGACAGCGGTCGCGTGCTGCTGCGCCCGTCGGGCACCGAGCCCCTGGTCCGGGTCATGGTCGAGGCGGCCACGTCGGCCGAGGCCAGCGAGGTCGCCGAGCGCCTCGCCGACGTCGTACGCCGGCGCCTCGCCCTCGACTGAGGAGGGCCGATCCCGGCCCGGATCGGACACGGCCGCGTAATCACGTCGCGTCCTCCCGGGTCGGTCTCGTAGCGTGCTCGGGTGCTCGAGATCGCGGACGTCGACGTCCAGGACGAGACGCAGCTGCGTGAGTGGTACGACGTGTGGCGCGCGGCCCAGCCGCACCGTCCGTCGGACCTGATCCCGTCGTGGGAGTCGGCGCGCGTGCCGCTGCGGACACCCCGGGCCGACTTCGAGATCGCGCTGTTCGGCGTCCGCGACGCGCCGGCGCTGGTCGGCGCCGCGATGCTGAACCTGCCGATGGAGGACAACCCGACCGTCGCCTACGCCGAGGTGATGACCCACCCTGACCACCGACGCCGCGGCGTCGGCACCGCCCTGCTCGCCGAGCTGGAGCGTCGGGCGCGCGCCGCCGGGCGTGACCGCCTGCTCGCCGAGTCGTACGCCCCTGCGGGTGAGGACGACGCGGCCGGCGGCGGGCCGGCGTTCGCCGCCGCTCGCGGGTACGTCGTCGCCAACCGGGAGGGCATGAAGGCCGTCGAGCTCGACGAGGCCGAGGGCCGGTGGCCTCCTCTGGAGGCCGAGGTCGAGGCGGCGCTGGGGGACTACCGCGTCGCGACGTGGCGGGACGCCTGTCCGGACGAGTACGTCGAGAGCTTCGGCCGCGCGGTGAGCCGGGTGATGAGCCTGATCCCGCAGGGCGACCTCGACCTCGAGGACCGGGACTGGACCGCGGAGCGGATACGGGCCGCCGAGAAGCAACGGGTCGAGATCGGTCTGGCCACCATCGAGTCGGCGGCCGTGGCTCCCGACGGCACCGTCGTGGGCCTGACCGGAGTCCGCGCGAACCTCGCCGACCCGCGCGTCGCTCGGATCGGCGTCACCATGGTGCTGCCCGAGCACCGCGGCCACCGCCTCGGGCTCGCCACCAAGCTGGCGAGCCATCGCGCCCTGCGCGAGCAGGTCCCGAGCTGCCATCTCGTGGTGACCAGCAACGCCGAGGTGAACACGCACATGAACGCGATCAACGAGGCGATGGGCTACCGCCGGCTCGAGACCCTGGTGGAGTACCACCGGCACCTCTGACCGGGGCCGGGTGTCAGACCATTGGGCGCGAGCGCGCTCAGTCTCGCTGCGGCGGATCCGCCCCGGCTCCCGCCGGATCGGAACCTCCTCGCTCGCCCTCGAGGACCACCAGCTGCTGGGTCGCCCTGGTCATCGCGACGTACCGGTCGACGGCACCCTCGACCCCGTCGCCGAACGAGTCCGGGTCCACCAGGACGACCAGGTCGAACTCCAGGCCCTTCGCAAGCTCCGGGGTCAGCCACCGGACGCCGGGCGTGGTCGCCACCGTGGCTGACCCGATGACGCACGCGATCCCCTCGGGATCGGCCGCGAGCCAGGAGTCGAGGATCGAGTCGAGCTCGGACACGTGTCCGTGCCGGACCCGGATGCCGGTGCTGCGGATCGAGGTCGGCACGTTCGCGTCCGGGATCGCTGCCCGGATCACCGGCTCTGCCTCGGCCATCACCTCCTCCGGCGTCCGGTAGTTGATCGTCAGCGACGCCCGCGTGACGCCATGGAGCCCGACCCGCTCGAGGCGCTCCTCCCAAGGCTCGGGAAATCCCTGCCGGGCCTGTGCCCGGTCTCCGACCACGGTGAAGCTGCGCGACGGGCAACGCAGCAGCAGCATCTGCCACTCCGCGTCCGTCAGCTCCTGCGCCTCGTCCACGACGACGTGGGCGAAGGGCCCGGCGAGGAGATCACGCTCCATGCGCGGGAGGCCATCGGTGTCGACCAGCACCGTGCGGAGGTCCTCGCCACGGAGCATCGACATCACCTTCATATCGGAGTCGTCGCTCGCGATGAGGTGGTCCACGACGCGAGCGCGCGCGTCCTGCTCAGCCGCGAGGACCGCCGCCTGGCGTCGCCGGCGCCGCGACGCCTGGGGGTCCCCGAGCCGTTGCCGCGCGGCGTCCAGGAGGGGGAGGTCGGAGCTGGTCCAGGCCTGTGGGTCCCCGCGCTGGAGCAGCGACACCTCGGCGGGAGAGAGCCACGGCGCGCACCTGCGCAGGTACGCCGGCACCGACCACAGGTCGCCGACCAGGTCGGTCGGCTCGATCAGCGGCCACGTGCGGCCGAACACGTCGACCAGGTCGTCGTCGTGCGTCAGCGCGCGCCGGACCAGGTCCACGGACACGTCGGGGTCGTCGGGGTCACCCTCGTGCTTGTCCACCAGGATCGTGAGCAGCTCCTCCCAGACCCGGTCGCGGCCCTCGTTGTGCGGCGTCCCGGGCTCGAGGGACTCGAAGGCCTCGACCCAGTCCTCCGGGCTGAGCCAGACGTCGTCCCACGGCGTCTCCACCACCATGCCTTCCGTCGGGGGCTCCTCGTAGAGCCGGACCGCCGGCTCGATCGCCCTCACCATGTCCGCCGACGACTTGAGCCGCGCGACGTCGGGATCGACCTCGTCGGGTGCGTCCGCGCCCTCGGGGAGAAGGTCACGCAGTGTGCAGGTCTGGACGCCCTCCTCGCCCAGGCTGGGCAGGACGTCGGCGACGTAGGAGAGGTAGGGCCGGCTCGGCCCCACGAACAGCACGCCGCCGCGTCCCTCGCCGAGCCGCGGGTCGGCGTAGAGCAGGTACGCCGCGCGGTGCAGCGCGACGACCGTCTTCCCCGTGCCGGGTCCACCGTCGACCACGAGCGTCCCTCGAGATCCCGCGCGGATGACGGCGTCCTGGTCCGCCTGGATGGTGCCGAGCACGTCACGCATCTGCTGCGAGCGACTGGTGCCCAGACTGGCGATGAAGGCCGACTGGTCGTCGAGGGCGGCGTGCCCGTCGAGACCGTCCGGCGTGAACACCTCGTCCCCGTAGTCGGTGACCCGGCCCCGGGTCCAGCGGTAACGGCGTCGGCTCGCCAGACCCATCGGGCGGGCGTGCGTGGCTCCGAAGAAGGGCTCGGCCGCGGGCGAGCGCCAGTCCACGAGCAGGCGACGACCCGCGCCGTCGGTGAGGCCGAGGCGCCCGACGTACACGGGCTGTCGTCCGTCGTCGAAGTCCATCCGCCCCAGGCAGAGGTCGAGACTGAACCGGCGCAGGACGCGCAGGCGGGCCGTGAGCCGGTGGATCTCCTGGTCGCGGTCGAGCGCCCCCTGGTCGGATCCTCCGGCGCTCCGGCGCGCGGCGTCGAGCCGCGCGGAGAGGTCGGCGATCGTGTGCTCCAGGGTGTCCGCCATGGCGGCGAAGTGCCGGTCGTCGTCGGCGATCAACGCGGGGTCCGCCTTGGCGGGGTGGGCGGGGAGGTGGAAGGCGGTCTCGGTCAGGGAGTTCACGTGCGGTCTGCTCCGGTCAACAGGGGGCTGGATCGGCGATTGTGCGACAGGGCAGGGGTCTTGCGGCAAGACCCCCTCCGCGCTATACGTTGAAGGTGGCGAGGGGATTCCCCTCGCCTTCGTCGTCTCCGGGCGACGGAACGCCCCGAGGCGCGACGCGACCCGACTCGATCGGTGTCGAAGGACGCGCGTCCCGTACGACGTACGGGCGTCAGTGAAGGCGACGCAAGGAGGACGACATGCGCAACCTCGTGCTGCAGATGGGTGTCTCGATCGACGGCAAGGTGTCCGGTGGGCCGGACGAGGACATCGGAGCCGCGGACCGCAGAGCCCCGACGTCGTGGAGCGGATGGTCGGCTGGCTGGCCGAGGTGGACGTCCACGCCATGGGCCGGGTCACGTACGAGGAGATGTCCGGCTTCTGGCCGACGTCGACAGACCCCTACGCCGCGTTCATGAACGACCGGCCCAAGGTCGTGTTCTCCAGGACGCTCACCCACGCCGACTGGGCGACGACGACGATCGCGCGCGGGGAGCTCGCCGACGAGGTCGCGCGGCTCAAGGCCGAGCCGGGCGGCGACATCGTGGTGTACGGCGGCTTCACCCTGGCCCAGGCGCTCACCCGCGAAGACCTCGTGGACGAGTACCGGTTGGTGACGCGCCCGGTCGCGCTGGGGAGCGGCGAACCGATGTTCAAGGACCTGCCGGCCGGGCGCCGTCTCGACCTGGCCGAGTGCACACCGTACGCCGACGGGACGATCGTCACGATCTACCGCAAGCGGAGCTGAGGGTTGCGACCCCCACCGCGTGATCGGCTCGGCCCCGTCAGAGCTTCCTGAGCCGGACGTACCGGACCGAGTGGTCGCGGTCCTTGCGTAGGACCAACGTGGCCCTGGACCGCGTGGGGAGGATGTTCTGCTCCAGGTTCGGGCCGTTGATCGCGTCCCAGATCTCCAGGGCGGTCACGCGCGCCTCGTCTGCGGACAGGTCGGCGTACTGCCGGAAGTACGACGCCGGGTCCGCGAAGGTCGTCCCGCGCAGGCGCAGGAACCGGTCGACGTACCACGACCGGACGTCGCCGGTGGCCGCGTCGACGTAGATGCCGAAGTCGAAGAAGTCGCTCAGGGCGAGGCCGGGGCGGCCGTCCTCGCGGACGCGTGCGGGTTGGAGGACGTTGAGCCCCTCCAGGATGACGATGTCGGGCTGTCGCACGACCACCGTCTCGTCGGGCACGCGGTCGTAGGTGAGGTGTGAGTAGACCGGTGCCTCGACCTGGTCCTTCCCCGACTTGATGTCGATGACGAACCGCAGCAGGGCGCGGCGGTCGTAGGACTCAGGGAAGCCCTTGCGCGACATCAGTCCCCTGCGCTCGAGCTCCGCCGTGGGATGGAGGAAGCCGTCGGTGGTGACCAGCGCGACGTTGGGGTGCTCGGGCCAGTGGGCGAGCAGCTGCTGGAGCACGCGCGCCGTCGTCGACTTGCCGACCGCGACCGATCCGGCCAGCCCGATGACGAACGGGGTCCGCGGTGGCTGGGGCCGCTGCAGGAACTCCTCCTGCTCGCGGTGCAGTCGCCGCGCGGCGTTCACCCGCAGGCTGAGCAGCTTGGACAGGGGGAGGTAGACCTGCTGCACCTCGTCGAGGTCGAGGTGCTCGCCCAACCCCCGCAACCGGGTGATCTCGTCGGTCGACAGCGGCTGGTGGAAGTGGGCACCCAGGGCGGCCCAGGCTTCACGGTCGAGCTCGACGTAGGGAGTCGTCTCGCCGTTCGCGTGACCGGCTCCGTTGGGCATGGCGGGCATTGTTTCAGCCGTGGTCGCGCAACCGACCATCACACCATGGTCGAGCGCGAAAGTCAGTGGTTGACCGACACAACTGCTGGTGCGAGCCTCGTGGCGTTCGGAGTATCCCCGCACCGGACCTCCACGTCCCTCGAGGAGATGACCCTGCGTGAAACGAACCCTGCTCACCCCGGCGCTCGCCGTGCTCGCCGCCACCGCAACGACGGCCGCGCTGACTCTCGCCGGTGGTCCTTCGGCCGGCGCGGCGCCGGCCAAGGTGAAGGCGCACCCGATCAAGGTCCACCCGGACGCCCGCAAGGTCGCCGACGTGCCGCATGCCGCGACGTTCTCGTGCCAGACCGTCCCGATCGACGGCTCACAAGGCGCGCGCTGCTACTCGCCCGCCGAGATCCAGACGGCGTACGGCGTGGCTCCGTTGCTGGCGACGGGCCGTGACGGCACAGGTCGAACGATCGTCATCATCGACGCCTACCAGAACCCCTACATCGCCGACGACCTCACGACGTTCGACGAATCCTTCGAGCTGGCGGCCCCGCCGTCGTTCACCAACGTCGTGATGCCAGGCACGCCGAAGTTCGACAAGAGGGATCCCAACCAGGTCAGTTGGGCTGAGGAAAGCACGCTCGACGTCGAGTGGGCGCACGCGATCGCGCCGGGAGCGAGGATCGTCCTGGTCTCGGCGAAGAGCAGCGAGGACACCGACATCCTTTCCGCGACCCAGCTCGCGGTCGACCAGAACCTCGGCGACGTGATCTCGCAGAGCTTCGGGGAGAACGACACGTGCGTGGACCCGCAGCTCCTCTCGCAGCAGCACGCGATGTTCCAGCAGGCCGTGGCCGAGGGGATCACGCCGATCGCCTCGTCGGGAGACTCCGGGGCCGCGCAGTTCAACTGCGGCGCCACGGCGGCCACCCTGGCGGCCAGCAGCCCTGCCTCGGACACGCTGGTCACCGGCGTCGGGGGGACGACCCTCGATGCGGACAACACCGGCAGCTACGTGGGCGAGACCGCGTGGACCGAGCCGCTCTTCGGCTGCAACCCGCCCGCGGTCGACGCCGGTGACATCAACTGCAGTGGTGGTGGGCTGAGCGCCACGGTCGCGAGGCCGTCCTTCCAGAACGGTCTCGTGAAGGGCTCCGGTCGCGGCGTCCCCGACGTCGCTTACAACGCAGGCGTCAACGGTGGCGTCCTGACGGTGTGCTCGGTCTGCAACAAGGGCAAGCCGGCATTCTTCCTGTTCGGCGGCACCAGCGCCGGAACGCCCCAGTGGTCGGCGATCACGGCGATCGGTGACCAGATCGCGGGCCATAGGCTGGGGTCCCTGAACCCCGCGCTCTACGGCGTGGCGGGAGCAGCGCAGCGCAGTGGCGCCCTGCACGACATCACGACGGGGAACAACGACGTCGTGGAGCTGGACGGCTTCGGCTACTCCGCCGGTCGGAGCTGGGACCCGGTGACCGGGCTCGGCACCCCGAACGCGGCGAAGTTGCTGCCCATGCTCATCGGCGCAGCCGGCTGACTCCTGACCCGGGGGCCGGTGACCGCCCAGCGGAAGCCGGCCCCCGGAGTTCTCACCCGTAGAATCGCGCCCATGTGCGGCATCGTGGGGTACGTCGGCGGTAAGCAGGCCCAGGACGTCGTCATCGAGGGTCTGCGGCGGCTCGAGTACCGCGGCTACGACTCGGCGGGTGTCGCGCTCGTCAGCGACGGCTCGATCGCCTGGGCGAAGAAGGCCGGGAAGCTGGCCAATCTCGAGAAGCAGCTCGGCGAGTCACCGCTGCCGGACTCCACCACCGGGATCGGGCACACCCGCTGGGCGACCCACGGCGCGCCCAACGACCTCAACGCGCACCCGCACCTCGGCAACAGCGGCCGCGTGGCGCTGGTCCACAACGGCATCATCGAGAACTTCGCCGAGCTCCGTGCGGAGGTCGAGGCGGCCGGTGACGAGCTGCGGTCGGAGACCGACACCGAGATCGCGGCCCACCTGATCGAGTCCGCGCTGTCCGCGGGTGGGACCCTCACCGACGCGATGCGGCAGGTCTGCTCGCGGCTCGAGGGGGCGTTCACCCTGGTCGCGGTCGACGCGGAGGACACGTCGCGGGTCGTGGCCGCCCGCCGTAACTCACCGCTGGTGGTGGGTCTCGGCGACGGAGAGAACTTCGTCGGCTCCGACGTCGCGGCGTTCATCGAGCACACGCGCGAGGCGCTGGAGCTCGGGCAGGACCAGATCGTGACGATCACCCGCGAGGCCGTGGAGGTCATCGACTTCGACGGCGCGCCGGCCGAGGGCAAGCACTACCACGTCGACTGGGATCTCTCGGCCGCCGAGAAGGACGGCTTCGACTGGTTCATGCGCAAGGAGATCTTCGAGCAGCCACGGGCGATCGCCGATGCGCTGCTGGGACGTCATGACGCAGCCGGCCGGCTGCAGCTCGACGAGGTCCGCATCTCAGACGACGAGCTCCGGCACGTGGACAAGATCATCATCGTCGCGTGCGGGACGGCGTTCTACGCGGGACTCGTCGCCAAGTACGCGATCGAGCACTGGACCCGCATCCCCAGCGAGGTCGAGCTCGCGCACGAGTTCCGCTACCGCGACCCGATCCTCACCCAGTCGACGCTGGTGGTGGCGATCAGCCAGTCGGGCGAGACGGCCGACACGCTGATGGCGATCCGGCACGCGCGGGAGCAGCGGTCCAAGGTGCTGGCGATCTGCAACACCAACGGCTCGACGATCCCGCGGGAGTCGGACGCGGTGATCTACACCCACGCCGGGCCCGAGATCGGGGTCGCGTCGACCAAGGGCTTCATCACCCAGATGATCGCGGCGTACCTGCTGGGTCTGTACCTCGCGCAGGTCCGCGGCACGTCGTACGCCGACGAGATCGCGCAGGTGGTCGCCGAGCTGCGAGACATGCCCGACCACGTGCAGCGGCTGCTCGACCAGTCCGACGACCTCTACGCCTTGGCGGAGGAGCTCGAGGGCACCAAGTCCGTGCTGTTCCTCGGCCGGCACGTCGGCTTCCCGATCGCCCTGGAGGGCGCGCTCAAGCTGAAAGAGCTGGCCTACCTGCACGCCGAGGGGTTCGCCGCCGGCGAGCTCAAGCACGGGCCGATCGCCCTGATCGAGCCCGGGATGCCGGTGTTCTGCGTCGTGCCGCCACGTGGCCGGGACCACCTCCACGACAAGATGGTCAGCGCGATCCAGGAGATCCGCGCGCGGGGGGCCCGGACGATCGTCCTGGTCGAGGACGACGACACGGGGATCGAGGAGTTCGCCCACGCCATCATCCGGCTGCCGCGGGTCCCGACCCTGCTGCAGCCGGTGCCGGCCGTCGTCCCGCTGCAGCTGTTCGCGTGCGAGCTCGCGTCGCGGCTCGGGCACGACGTCGACCAGCCGCGCAACCTCGCCAAGTCCGTCACGGTCGAGTAGGGCGCGCCTCGTGGCGATCGTCGGCGTCGGCATCGACGTGGTCGACATCTCGCGCTTCGGCGACGCTCTGCGGCGTACGCCGGGGATGGTCGAGCGGCTCTTCACCTCGGCCGAGGCGGGACGCCCGCTCGCCTCGCTGGCCGCACGCTTCGCCGCGAAGGAGGCTCTGGCGAAGGCTCTCGGCGCCCCCGGCAACCTCGACTGGCACGACGCCGAGGTGGTGTCGGAGTCCTCGGGGCGGCCGCTCTTCACGCTGCGCGGGACGGTCGCCGCCCGGGCCGCCGAGGTCGGCGCCGCCACGGTGCACCTCTCCCTCTCCCACGACGCCGGCATCGCGTCGGCGGTGGTGGTGCTGGAGAGCTGAGCCGCTCCCTGCTCTCCTCGGGTCGTGTGCCTGGCAACGGTCTATGGACCGTCGTGGGGCACACGACCCGGGACCCCGAGGGCGATCAGGTCGCGGGCGACGTCCCCGGGCTCGTGCCGCAGCTCGAACGCCGTGCACCGTACGACGATCCGGTCACGTGTCGTGATCGATCGCGCACGCTTGATGTCCTCCACCCACTGGGTCACCTCCATGTGGAAGCTGCCGTCGACCTCGAGCACCAGTACGCCCCCTCCGGGCAGATCCCACTCGCAGTCGGTCCACCGCACCCGCCCGGACCGGTCGACACGCAGTCGCTGTCGGTCAGGCAGCCGAAGTCCGAAGCGTCGGCACAGCCGCCCTACGTCGAGCTCCGCGCCGGAGTGCGCGCCGCCGACGATGTCCCCCACCGTGGACCGGAAGCCTCGCGCTCGTCGTAAGGGCGTCAGGGCGTCGATCCAGGTGAGCAGTCGGTCGGGGGTCGTCACGCGTTGCTGGACCGAGGCCGCCAGGACGCCGTGCGCAGCGCGCATCGGTGCGTCGTACCCGGCCCACAGCAGCAGCGCCGGCTCGAGGCGTGCACGGGGGATCCCCGGTCGCGGGTTCTGCAGCAGCTCGAAGGGCCGACGGCTCCGGAAGAACCGGACGCCTTCGACCGGGTCGAAGGACAGCTCGTCGTCGACCAGGACTGTGATCGTGTCGCGGTGCCACCCGCTCAGACCTTCGACCTCAGCCGCGGACAGTGCCCCGAGCAGACTGCGTGACCCTGCATGGAGGACGGCCATCCAGCACCGCTGGTCCCACGTCAGGGCACCGGTCGTGGTGCCGATGACGCGGGGGGTGTGCACGACCCAGCGACGCGCCGCCACCTGGGCGGACACGTGGTCGGAGTCGCGCCCGGCGGCGTTCAGCTGACGTCTCGCCACCATGCCGCACTGGCGCTCGATGAGATCGTCGAGGCGGCCCATGCGTCCACGCTGTCCGATCTCGCGGGGGAGCGTGACCCGCCCTCCACAGGGCCCAGTGGAAGGGGGGTCGTGTGCTCGAGAACGGTCTATCGATCGTCGTGGGGCACACGACCGGAAAGGGGCGGCACTAGGGTCGGCGCATGAGGTCGGCCCACACCGTGGAGCAGGTCCGCGCGGCCGAGCGGGCGCTGATGGCGGCCCTGCCCGAGGGCACCCTGATGCAGCGAGCAGCGGCGGGGCTGGCGACCTCGGTGGTCGACCTGCTCGGCGGGGCGTACGGGCGCCGGCTGCTGCTGCTGGTCGGGTCGGGCGACAACGGCGGGGATGCCTTGTGCGCCGGGGCGATGCTCGCGCGCCGGGGGGCGAGCGTCGAGGCCGTCGCGGTGTCCGAGACGGTTCACGAGGCCGGCCTGGCAGCGCTGCGTGCGGCGGGCGGGCGGCTGGTGGAACTCGGCGAGGTCGCGGCTCCGGACGTGGTCATCGACGGGATCGTCGGGATCGGCGGACGGCCTGGGCTCCGCGACCGAGCCCGCGAGGCAGTCGAGGTCGTGTCGGGTGTGCCCGTCGTCGCGGTCGACGTACCCAGTGGTGTCGACGTCGACTCCGGCCGCCTCGACGGCGACCACGTGAGAGCCGCCCTGACGGTCACCTTCGGCACCCACAAGGTCTGCCATCTCGTCGAGCCCGCGGCATCCGCGTGCGGGGTCGTCCAGCTCGTCGAGATCGGCCTCGACCTGCCCGAGGCCGAGGTGACGGCGTTCCAGAGCAGCGACGTGTCAGACCTGCTGCCGGCGCCGGGTGGCGACGCCCAGAAGTACACCCGCGGTGTCGTGGGCATCCGGGCGGGCTCGCAGCGGTACCCGGGCGCCGGCGTGCTCTCGACCGCCGGCGCGTCCACCGGGCTCGTCGGCATGGTCCGGTACGCCGGCGGGGCTCCGGAGGCGGTGCTGGCGGCCCACCCGGAGGTGGTCGTGGGCGCCGGGCGCGTGCAGGCATGGGTGGTCGGGTCGGGGGGCGACGCCGACGCGCGCGAGGCGCTCGCGGCGGCCAGGAGCGACGGCGTACCGATGGTCGTGGACGCCGACGCGCTCCAGCACCTGAAGGCCCCCGTGGACCGGCCCGTGCTCCTGACCCCTCACGCCGGAGAGCTGGCGGCGATGCTCGGCGTCGAGCGCGGGGAGATCGAGGCGGAGCAGCTGTCGTTCGTCCGGCGGGCGGCGAAGGAGTACGCCGCGACGGTGCTGCTCAAGGGCGAGCACACGCTGGTCGCCGAACCCGACGGTTGCGTCCGGGTCACCACGTCCGGTACCCCCTGGCTCGCGACCGCCGGGGCCGGCGACGTGCTGGGTGGCCTCTGCGGTGCGCTCCTCGCCGCGGGCCTCACGCCGTTCGACGCCGGAGCGGTCGGCTCGTGGCTCCACGGCGCCGCCGCGACGTACGCATCCCACGGCGGCCCCATCACCGCTCCGGCAGTCGCTCGCTCGATCCCCCACGTCGTCGCCGCCCTGGCTGTGGAGAAGTCCCGATAGTCCCTGACGAAATGGTTGTGTTCTTCGCGCCGGAACGACCATTTCGTCAGGGACTATCCAGCCGAAGCCGCGGACTCTCCCCAGGGGTGGGATGGGGTGGATGCGATGATCGAGCGCATGATCGCCGAGGTGCGTCGACCCGAGATCGTGGTCGACCTGGACGCGATCCGGCGCAACGTGGGGATCCTCCGCGACCTGGTGGGGCCGGACGGAGCCGAGATGATGGTGGTCGTCAAGGCGGACGGCTACGGGCACGGGATGGTCGAGTCCGCCCGGGCCGCGCGAGAGGCCGGCGCGCCATGGCTCGGAGTCGCCACCATCGAGGAAGCCGTGCGGCTGCGTGACGGCGGTGACACCGGTCGCGTGCTCTGCTGGCTGACCGTTCCCGGTGACGACTGGGCTGCCGCCCTCGAGCGGGACGTCGACGTCACGGCGTACTCCGTTGCCGAGCTCGAGGAGATCCGCGCGGCGGTCGGGAGCACGCCTGCCCGCGTCCAGCTCAAGATCGACACCGGCCTGTCGCGCGGCGGCGCGACGGCCCACGACTGGCCCGACGTGCTGGCCGCTGCCCGGGCCGGGGAGGCCGACGGCAGCTGGCGGGTCACCGGCATCTGGTCGCACTTCGCCTGCAGCGACGAGCCCGAGCATCCCGCGAACGCCGCCCAGGAGCAGGCGTTCCGCGACGCGCTGGCCGCCGCCGAGCAGGCCGGGCTGCGGCCCGAGGTGCGGCACCTCGCCAACTCGGCCGGCGCGATCCTTCGCCCGTCGAGCCGGTTCGACCTCGTGCGGTGCGGGATCGCGGCGTACGGACTCGACCCGGCGCCGGGAGTCTCGCCCGACCTCGGTCTCGAGCCGGCGATGACCGTGACCGCGCCGCTGGCGCTCACCAAGGACCTGCCCGCGGGTGCCGCGATCTCCTACGGCCACACCTGGACGGCGTCCACCCCGACGCGGGTCGGACTCGTGCCCCTCGGGTACGGCGACGGGGTGCCGCGTCATGCCGGCAACGCCGCCGAGGTCTGGGTCGGCGGCAAGCGCCGCCCGATCCGCGGACGCATCTGCATGGACCAGTTCGTCGTCGATCTCGGCGCCCCCGACGAGCCGTCCGTCGGGGCCGGCGACGAGGTCGTGCTCTTCGGGCCCGGTACGTCGGGGGAGCCGACGGCCGACGACTGGGCCCGCGCGTGCGGCACCATCCACTATGAGATCGTCACTCGCATGGGTGGGCGACTGACTCGGCGGTACACCGGAGTCGCCCGGTGAGCACCACCCGCAAAGCCCTGTCGGTCGCCGGCGGGCTCGCGGCCGGCGCGGCCGCCGCAGCGGCTGCGGGTACGGCGTTCCGCGTCGCCCGCCGCCGTCAGATCATCGGTCGCCGCGATGCCGGTGACCACACGCCGTTCGGCTCTCTCCACTCGGCCCCGATCACGGTCGTCACCGACGACGGCGTCGATCTCCACGTCGAGGTGGACGAGTACGCCACACCCGGACGACGCCGCTCGGCTCCCGAGCTGACGGTCGTCTTCGTGCACGGCTACTCCCTGAGCCTCGACTCGTGGCACTTCCAGCGCGCGGCCTACCGCGGACGCGTCCGGGCGGTGTTCTACGACCAGCGCTCGCACGGCCGCTCCGGCCGGTCGACGCCGGGGCACGCCACGATCGAGCAGCTCGGGCGTGACCTGCTCACGGTCCTCGACACCGTGGTCCCGCACGGCCCCGTGGTCCTGGTCGGCCACTCCATGGGCGGCATGACGATCCCGGCGCTGGCCGAGGAGCACCCCGAGTTGTTCGGTGAACGGGTCGTGGGCGTCAGCCTGATCTCGACCTCCGCCGGCGGCCTGGAGGTGCATCGGCCCTTCGTGCCGCTCCTGCCGTCGGTCATCGGCGGCCAGCTCGCGCAACGTTTCGTGGCGGCGCTCGCGCGCGGACACCGTGCCGTCGACGGCCTGCGCCGGGTCGGACGCTCGGTGGCGCTCGTGGCGACCGACGACTTCGCGTTCGGTGACGAGGTACCGGCGTCGTACGTCGAGTTCGTCGACGACATGATCTCCGCGACGCCGTTCGAGGTGCTCGCCGAGTTCTTCCCGAACTTCCCCGACCTGGACAAGTTCGAGACCCTGAAGGCGCTGTCGGTCGTGCCGACCGCGATCATCTGCGGTACCGCGGACAAGATCACCTCGATCGACCACAGCCGCCGGCTCCATGCGCACATCGCGGGGTCGACCCTGCTGGAGTGCGAGGGCGCGGGTCACCTGGTGATCATGGAGCGGCACGACGAGGTGAACGAGGAGCTGGACCGGCTGCTGGCCGCCGCCGGTGAGAAGGCCGACGAGATCGGCCGTCGATGACCACGGTCCGCCTGGTCGGTCCCGAGGCTGCGCCCACGGTTCAACGCGTCGTGCGTGCGGCATTCGCGACCAGACCGGTGCTCGTGCCACCCGCCGACGCACTGGGGGAGACGGAGGAGACGATCGCCGCTGCGCTCGCGCGGGGCGGTGGCCTCGTGGCGTCGTACGACGACGGCCGGGAGGTCGGGGCGCTCGTGCTCGATCCCCAGGGTCCGACGCTCTGGCTGCGCCGGGTCGGGGTCCTGCCCGACGTCCGTGACCACGGCGTGGCGACGGCACTCGTCGCCGAGGGGCTCGCTCGTGCCGCGACGTACGCCGACGTGGCGGTGCTCGCCCGGGAGGAGCTGCCCCAGACCAGCAGGTTCTGGCGGGAGCACGGATTCGTCCCCACCGGCGGCACCTCGCCGTACGTCGAGCTCCGCCGACCGGCTCCGCGCTGGTACGACGCCCCGGACGCGGCCTCGATGCGCGCCCTCGGTGCCGAGCTCGCCACGACCCTGCGGGCGGGGGACGTCGTGGTGCTCTCCGGCGGGCTGGGGGCGGGGAAGACGACGTTCACCCAGGGGCTGGGCGCCGGCCTCGGGGTCCGCGGAGATGTCACGTCGCCGACCTTCGTGATCTCGCGTGTCCACCCGTCTCTCGGCGCGGGGCCGCCGCTCGTCCACGTCGACGCCTACCGCCTGGGAGGTGTCGCCGAGCTCGACGACCTCGACCTCGACACGTCCCTCGACGACGCGGTGACCGTCGTCGAGTGGGGCGAAGGGATCGCCGAGGGCCTGGCCGACGACCGGGTCGAGGTGCACATCGAACGCGCCGTCGCCGACGACGCGGACGACGATCGCGAGCTCGACCCGCGCCGGGTGCGCATCGCGCCGGTCGGCCTCCGCTGGCTGGAATCCGCCGCCCCGATCAGCTGAACCCGTGCGTTGAGCGGCCGCGTCCGGTCCGTGCCAGGCTGGCCGCATGTTCGTGGTGGCGCACGTCAGTGACACGCACTTCGGGAACGACGTCCAGGACCCGGCCGGCCGCGCCGCCGCGGTGATGGACCATCTGCTGGCGATGAGCCCGCGGCCGGACATCCTGGTCCTGACCGGGGACGTCGCCGACCACGGTCTCGCCCACGAGTACGCCGCGGCGCGCGAGTGGCTCGACCGGTGGCCGGGCGCGGTAGCCGTGTGCCCGGGCAACCACGACGTGCGCAGGGCGTACGTCGACGGGCTCGGCCGCGAGTCCCGTGACGTCGTCGACCACGGCGGCTACCGGTTCGTCCTGCTCGACTCGCTGATCGACGCCGTCGCCGGGGAGCGCGTCGACGAGGGTCGCCTCGGGGACGACCAGCTGGGGTGGCTGGACCGCCAACTCGGGGCGTCCGACGCGCCCGCGTTCATCTGTCTCCACCACCCGCCGACCACGATCGGGCTGGAGCTGATGGACCCGATCCGGCTCATGGACGGCGACGCGCTCGCGGCGGTGATCGACCACCACCCACACGTCGTCGCCACGCTCGTCGGGCACGCCCACACCATGGGCGCCACCGTGTTCGCCGGGCGTCCGCTGCTGGTCGGCGGCGGGGTGGTCTCGACCGTCACCGCCGACGCGGAGGACGTCGACACCGTCTGGTACGCCGCACCGCCCACCTTGGCGCTGCACCTGGTCGATGAGACACCGCCCCGGGTCACCACGCACTGGCGGGCCCTGCCGGGCTGACCGGGCTGAGTCGGGCTGAGTCGGGCTGACGGGGCTGACGGGGCTGAGGCGCGCCGCCCTCAGTAGCCTCGGACCCGTGCTGCTCGCCTTCGACACGGCCACCCCGTACGTGACCGTCGCTCTCCACGACGGCGACCGGACCGTCGTCGCAGAGCGCCGTTCCGAGCAGCGGATGAAGCACGGCGAACAGCTGGCACCGCTGATCGAGGCCGTCCTGACCGACGTGGGCATCGTCCGGCAGGACCTCACCGCGATCGCGGTCGGCGTCGGACCCGGCCCCTACACCGGTCTGCGCGTCGGACTGGTCACCGCTCGCACGCTGGCGTTCGTCCTCGACCTTCCGGTGTACGGCGTCTGCTCGCTCGACGTGGTCGCGGTCGAGGCGGCGCTCGGCCCGAGCCCGATCGGTCGCGACTTCGTCGTCGCCACCGACGCACGGCGCAAGGAGGTCTACCTCGCGGCGTACGACGACCAGGGGCGCCGCCTGGACGGGCCGGACGTCGTCCGCCCTGCCGAGGCCGCGACCGAGCAGCCCGTCGCCGGCGAGGGCGCGGTGCTGTATCCCGACGCCTTCCCGGACGCTCGCGAGCCCTCGATGCCCGGCGCCGGCTGGCTCGCGCGGGCGGTCGCCGAGGAGCTGGCCGAGCTGCACGACCCCGAGCCGATGTACCTCCGCCGCCCGGACGCGGTGGCACCCGGCGCGCCGAAACGGGTGTCGTGACCGTCAGCATCCGGCTGGCCGGACCGGGCGACGCCGCCGGCGTCGCCGCGCTCGAGCGCGAGGCGCTGGGGCGGGACGCGTGGTCGGAGAACCTGGTCACCGAGGCGGTGGCCGGGCGCATCCCCACGACGCTGTGCCTGGTCGCCACCGACGAGCCGGACCAGCCGATCGGGTACGCCGCGGTCAGCGTCGTCGCCGACCTCGCCGAGCTCCAGCGGATCGCTGTCGCGGCGCCCCACCGGCGTACCGGTGTCGCGTCCGCACTGCTCAGCCACGTCGAGCGCGAAGCCGCCGCGCGCCACGCCGACCGCGTCCTGCTCGAGGTGCGGGACGACAACGCCGGCGCCCTGGCGTTCTACGCACGGCTCGGGTTCACCGAGCTGAGCCGGCGTGAGCGCTACTACGCCGACGGCACCACCGCGATCGTCCTGGTCCGCGACATCGGCAGAATGGACCTGTGAGCGAGCCCCTGGTCCTCGGCATCGAGACGTCGTGCGACGAAACCGGTGTGGGGATCGTCCGGGGCCGCACGCTCCTCGCCGACGCCATCGCGAGCAGCGTGGACGAGCACGCCCGCTTCGGCGGGGTCGTCCCGGAGGTCGCCAGCCGGGCCCATCTCGAGGCGATGGTGCCGACCATCGAGCGAGCCTGCGAGACCGCCGGCATCGAGCTGTACGACGTCGACGCGATCGCCGTGACCAGTGGGCCGGGCCTCGCCGGCGCGCTCCTGGTCGGGGTCGCGGCCGCGAAGGCCCTGGCGATCGGCCTCGGCAAGCCGCTCTACGGCGTGCACCACCTGGCCGCGCACGTCGCGGTCGACCAGCTGGAGCACGGCCCGCTGCCGGAGCCCTGCCTGGCGCTGCTGGTCAGCGGCGGGCACTCGAGCCTGCTCCTGGTCGAGGACGTGACCAGCGGCGTCGACCCGCTCGGCTCGACCATCGACGACGCGGCCGGCGAGGCGTTCGACAAGGTCGCGCGCCTGCTCGGTCTGCCGTTCCCCGGCGGCCCGCACATCGACCGAGCGGCCCGTGAGGGACAGGTGAGCATCGACTTCCCGCGCGGCCTCACGAACCGGCGCGACCTCGAGCGCCACCGCTTCGACTTCTCGTTCTCCGGCCTGAAGACCGCGGTCGCCCGCTGGGTCGAGACCCAACAGCGGAACGGCGCGACGATCGACGTCGGCGACGTCGCGGCGAGCTTCCAGGAGGCGGTCTGCGACGTGCTCGTGCGCAAGGCGCTCGACGCCGCCACCGACCAGGGAGTCGAGGACATCGTGATCGGAGGGGGCGTCGCCGCGAACTCGCGGCTCCGGGCCATGGCCACCGAGCGCGCGGAGGCGAAGGGGATCCGGGTCCGGGTCCCGAGACCCGGGCTCTGCACCGACAACGGGGCGATGGTCGCCGCGCTGGGCGCCGAGCTGGTCACCCGTGGCCGGAGCCC
Organism: Nocardioides sp.; assembly: GCA_036270075.1. Taxonomy (GTDB): domain Bacteria; phylum Actinomycetota; class Actinomycetes; order Propionibacteriales; family Nocardioidaceae; genus Nocardioides. The sequence continues at coordinate 10,774 of DATBDF010000003.1, read as the reverse complement.
GTCCTCCCTCGACCTCCCCGCGGACTCGTCGCAGCCCCTGACCGAGGTGGTCGCCTGACCGGTGGGATCAGTCGGCGAGCACCGGTCCGCCGGTGGCGACCACGAAGGGATGGTCGACATCCTGGCCGGGGATCGGTGTCACGGCGTACTCCATCGAGCCGTCGGAGGCGAACCGGACGATCGACCACTCGCCATCCTGGAAGACCGGCGCCAACGCGTGCTCGGCGTCCTCCCACTCGGCGGTGGGGTAGAAGGCCTGCGCCTTCGCCGTGCCGTGGCGGTCCCACAGCAGCTTCCCGCCCACGTCGTACATCGCGATCTCGCCGTTGCCGATGCCGTCGTGGTATGCCGGGTCGGCCAGGATCAGCCGCGAGTCGGGCGAGAAGGACACCAGTGCGTGCTTGCACGTCTGGAAGCCCTGGAACTCGCCGCCACCGAGCAGGATCGAGCAGGACCCGAAGTCGGTGATGCTTCGGTATCCGATGGACAGGCCGGACTCGGAGACATCACTAAGGATGAGGTAAGTGCCGTCGAGGTAGGGCTGGGTGCCGTTCACGTCCACCAACCACGGCCGCCAGCTGGGGTCGGCCTTCGGGTCGGACACGTTCACGTAGACCTCGCAGGAGTCGCCGGCGGCCCCGCAGTGGTCACCGAGGACCGGGCCCATCCGCATGTCGTCCGTGGCCCGGATCGGGTCGCCGTACTCCAGGGGCTCGGTTGCGCTGGAGTTCCGCACCATCACCTGGCCGTCCGGACGGACCCAGGCGCCGACGGTGTTGGCGTTGTTGACGCCCACGTCCCAGGTCCCGCTGCGCACCGGGGCACTCACGTTGCCCTCGGCGTCCTGCACCTCGACGTACGGCGTGTCTCCGTCGGCCGTCAGCCAGAGGTGCGTCCCGTCCGACAGCACGGTGAAGGAGACGACCGGGTATCGCGTGTCGACGTTGACGGTGCTGCCGTCGGCCTCGTGCAGCACCTGGCCGTCGGTGAGGTACTCCACCCTGGGCTCGGCACCGGTCGGCAGATCGGACACGTCCAGGACGCCGGCGGCCGGCTGCTGGCCGTCATCGGTCGCGGTCTGCGTGGGGGACGGCGTCTGGGTGATCGCGGGCGCCGGCTCGGGCTTGCCGCTCGTGTGCGTGGCCAGCGACACCGCCGGGACGATGAGGGCGACGGCGGCGGCCACACCGGCGACGGCGGTCGTCGTACGCCGACGGCGGATGGAACGCGCCCGACCCTGCACGTCGGCCAGGTGCAGCGGCGTGCCGTCCATCGCGTGGGAGCGCTGCTCCAGCTCGCGCGTCAGGGTGCGCGTCAGGTCGTCGTTCTGGCTCATGACTGGTCTTCCTCCTCGCTCGCGCGGGGGTTGAGGGTCTGGGGTGTGCGGGCGCGCAGGGCGGCGAGTGCTCGGCTGGTCTGGGACTTCACGGTCCCGACCGAGATCCCGAGCACGGCCGCGGTCTCGGCCTCGCTCAGCTCCTCGTAGTACCGGAGCACCACGACCGCCCGCGCCTTGCGGGGGAGCGTCTGCACGACGTCCCAGAGCTCGGCCCCGAGACCGTCCTCGTGGTCGTCGTGGTGCGGCTCGTCGAGTGCGTGCAGCACGGTGTCGTCGGCGGCGTGCTCGCGTCTCTTCCACGCTCTGCGCCACAGCGAGTTGTGCTCGTTGACCAGGATCCGGCGGACGTAGCCGTCCATCGACCCGTGGTCACGCACCTTGTCCCAGGACAGGTACAGCTTCGCGAAGGCGATCTGGACCAGGTCCTCGGCGTCGTGCCGGTTCCCGGTCAGGAGGTACGCCGTGCGCAGCAGGCTCGGCTGCCGAGCGGCGAGGTACGCGGCGAAGTCGGCGTCCCGCAGGTCACGGGCGCTGCGTCTCTCGGCCCCGGACAACACCTGGGTCGTCCCCGTCTGCTCGTCGGGCGGTCGGTCCATCTCCCCTCCTCACGTCGAGTCCAAGACGCGAGTCGGGGACGGAAGGTTGCAATCGTGGCAGAGGTCGGCCTCAGGGTGCGTCGGCCAGGCGGAGGACGGTGAGCGGCGGTCGGCCCACCGCCGGCCGGGGTGTCCCCTGCACGACTCCCGTCGCCCGGGTCACGTCGCCTTTCAGGTCCACGCGGATGAGGGCCTCCTGGCCCTCCCGGTCCTCGGCCACCACCAGTACGGAGTCGTCGCCCTCCCACACGGGCATGCCGTCGAGGGTCAGCCCGGGAAGCGCCTTCTCCACGAGACGGTGGCCGGTGGCGGCGTCGAAGATGCCGATGACGTCGCCGACCGTTCCCTCCGTCTGCTGCCCGACGCCTTGGGTGCCGACGACGTAGGTCCCGGAGGACGAGAACCGTCCGAGCGTCCAGTAGCGGGCGCGCCACTTCACGTCGCCCGACGTGGCGTCCACGACCACGGAGGCCGTCACGTTCCGTGACACCCCGGACACCAGGTTGCCGTCCGTCGTCGTCCCGCGAGGAACCGCCAGCGGGAGCGGGATCAAGCCCTTGCCTCCGGGAGGGACGACAAGCGAGTGGGACGGGAGATGCAGGGTCGAACCAGAGCTGAAGGCGACGAGACCGCCGGCGACCTGTCCGACCGGGCTGAAGATCGCTCCCTTCGGCGTGCCCCTGGAGGTGTCGCCCTGGACCAGCCGCCCCGGGCCGTCGATCTTGCAGTCCGACGACAACCAGTAGATCGGATCGCCACCGTCGGGCGGGACGGCGAAGGAGTTCATGCCGCAGCCGACGGTCGAAGTCGAGCCGCTCGTCACGAACGAGATCGTCGGGAACGGGTGCCGCGGCCTGTACGTGGACGCCGATGCGACCAGGACACCGTTCTGCCACGCCGCTGCACCCGCCGCGTGCGCCAACGCCGCCGAGCGGAACCGCTGGCCGGCGGCTCCCACGAAGGTGTCGCCGTCGATGTAGTCGACCTGGGGAGCCGCACCCTGGGGCAGGTCGCCGAGCGGCCCGGCCGGCTGTGGCGGCGAGTCGGGGTCGTCCGGCAGGGAGACCGCGGCGGACACCCCTGCGACGGCGACCACGGCCGCTGCCGCGACGAGAGCGACGCGCCGCCGACGCGCGCCCCGGATGGCCCGCGACCGGGCGACCACCGTCGCCATCGGGGTCGACGGGTAGTCGGTCGTCTCGGTGACCTCGGAGAAGGTCCGGGTGAGCAGGTCCTCGACCGTCATCGTCCCGCCTCCTCTCCCGAGAGCTCCGGGTGGTTCGGCAGGCTCGCTCGCAGGGTGGCGATGGCGCGGCTGCTCTGGGACTTCACCGTGCCGAGCGAGATGCCCATGAGGTCGGCGATCTCCGCCTCGGTGAGCTGCTCGTAGAACCGCAGCACGATCACCGCGCGCTGCTTGGGCGGCAGCGTCGTCACGATCCGCCAGACGGCGTCCCGGCTTCCGTCGTACGCGGGCGTGTCGGGGGCGGGCCGGTCGGGCACCGCCGCGACGACCTGCTCGACCCGACGTACGGGCCTGCGCCACGCGGAGCGGAACTCGTTGACCAGCGACTTGCGCGCGTAGGCGTCGACGTCGTCGGCGTTCCGGACGTGGTCCCAGCGCAGGTAGAGCTTGGCGAGGGTGGTCTGGCGAGGTCCTGCGCCGTGTGGACGTCGCCGGTCAGCAGGTGCGCGGTGCGCTGGAGCGCGGACTCGCGGGCGACCAGCCACGCCTCGAACTCGATCCCACCGGGCGGGCGGAGCGGAGTGGCCATCTCGCCTCCCCTCGCGGGCGATCGTTGCATCGTCGTGTCCATCCTCGTCGGCTCTCACCCCGACGACGAGACAACCGCGCGAAGGGTTGCATCGACGACGGCCGAGTCAGCGGGCCGGGAGGCTGAAGGGGGTGAACTCGTCGGTCGCTGCGACCGTGGGTCCGGCGTACTCCACGGCGCCGTCGGTGCCGATCCGCACCAGTCCCCACTTCCCGTGCGCGAGCAGGACACCGAGCAGGTGGGTCGGGTCCTCCCAGGTGAGCTGGGTCAGCGTCCGGTGTCGACCTGCGTCGAAGGTCCAGGAGTGCACGACCCTGCCGTCGCGATCGAGGACGGCGAAGCGGCGCACGCTCCACCAACGCGTCGTCGACCGTTCGGCCAGCACCTCGCGACCGTCGGGGGAGAAGGCGTCGAGGTAGTAGCCGCAGGTGCGGAAGGCGCGGTGACCGCCGGCGCGGAAGACGCCCCAGCAGGCAGGGTGCCCGGGGGTGTGCCGCGATACGAGGGCGATCACCCGACCGCGCTGGTTGACGTCGGAGACGCGTTCCCACGCTCCGGCCCGGGACACGATGCCGTGGGAGGTCGACACCCAGATGTGGCGTCCGCGGTTGACGAAGACCGTGCACCCGCCACCCTCGGGCTCCTGCTCCCGGCAGGTCTGCTCGCCCCAGACGGCGGCGATGCCCGTCGCCCCCCGGACCCGCGGCATCGGGAAGTGGCGGGCGCCGCCGTCCTCGACGACCTGCGGCCTGCCGGAGTCGCCGAGCCAGCCGACGATCTCGTGGTCGGGGGAGACCTCGAGCCCGAAGTGCTGGACCATCTGAGACCGCACGGTGCCGGTCGCGCTGACGCGCTGCAGCTCCGGCCCGGCCTCGGTGCCGGCCATGCCGACGGCGCCGCCGCCCATCGGTGCCCACCTCGACCACGTGAGGCGCGGCAGCTTCGTGGACGAGCCGTCGGGGTGACGCAGGCGCCAGTTGCCCTCGCCGAAGTCCGGCTTCGAGGCGAAGGCGTAGGGGATCGTCGGGACGTCGCCGACCGACAGGTCGTCGGTCGGGAACGCCGTCGGCACACGCGAGGGAGCGGCCTGCACGACGTACTCGTCGTCGTGGGTGTGCGGCCGCTGGACGGCGTACGCCGCGCCGGGCACCGCCAGCAGGCCCACCGCCAGCGCGATGACGGACAGAGAGCGGGACCGCAGAGAGCTCATGGGGGTGGGACCCCGTCCGACGGTTGAAAGTTGTCGGATCTCGTACGTGGACCTGGACCGTCGAGCGGGCGCGTCGGCCCCGCTCGCCGCCGGCGGCGACGACCTCATAGGCTGCCTGCACCGTCGTTCAGCAGCGTCGCTGCGCCGTTGGTTCGGGAGGAGCCCGCATGCACCAGGTCCGAGGAGTCGTCGCCCGCGCGAAGGGTGAGCTGGTCAGCATCGAGACGATCAACGTCCCCGACCCCGGGCCGGGCGAGGCGCTGGTGAAGGTGCAGGCCTGCGGTGTCTGCCACACCGACCTGCACTACCGCGAGGGCGGGATCAACGACGACTTCCCGTTCCTGCTCGGGCACGAGGCCGCCGGCGTCGTCGAGGCGGTCGGCGACGACGTCACGTCGGTCGCGCCGGGTGACTTCGTGATCCTGAACTGGCGCGCGGTCTGCGGCAACTGCCGCGCCTGCAACCGGGGTGAGCCGTGGTACTGCTTCGCCACCCACAACGCGACCCAGAAGATGACGCTCGCCGATGGCACCGAGCTCTCTCCGGCGCTGGGCATCGGGTCGTTCGCGGAGAAGACGCTGGTCGCGGCCGGGCAGTGCACGAAGGTCGACCCGTCGGCGCGGGCCGCTGCCGTCGGGCTGCTCGGGTGTGGAGTCATGGCCGGACTCGGTGCGGCGATCAACACCGGCAACGTGTCGCGCGGCAAGAGCGTGGCGGTGATCGGGTGCGGAGGCGTCGGCGCGGCCGCGATCGCCGGATCGGCCCTCGCGGGTGCTGACACGATCATCGCCGTCGACATCGACGACCGGAAGCTCGAGGGTGCGCGGAAGATGGGTGCCACGCACACCGTGAACAGCAAGGACGCCGACCCGGTCCCTGCGATCCAGGAGCTGACCGACGGCAACGGCGCGGACGTCGTCATCGACGCGGTCGGGCGGCCGGAGACCTGGAAGCAGGCGTTCTACGCCCGCGACCTGGCCGGCACGGTCGTGCTCGTGGGCGTCCCGACGCCGGACATGCGGATCCCGGACATCCCGCTGATCGACGTCTTCGGGCGGGGCGGCGCGCTCAAGTCGTCGTGGTACGGCGACTGCCTGCCCACCCGCGACTTCCCGATGCTGGTGTCGCTCTACCAGCAGGGCCGGCTCGACCTGGATGCCTTCGTCTCCGAGGAGATCGGGCTCGGCGACGTCGAGGCGGCGTTCGAGAAGATGCACCACGGGGACGTGCTGCGCAGCGTCGTGATCTTCTGATGCCGGACCCCGGTGTGCGCTGTGACCACAGGGTGACCAGCGGGACCTTCAGCCTCGACGGTGCGACGTACGACGTCGACAACAACGTCTGGGTGGTCGGGGACGACGCCGAGTGCGTCGTGATCGACGCCCCGCACTCGGTCGACGACATCCTGGCCGTCGTCGACGGGCGGCGCGTCCGGGCGATCGTGTGCACCCACGCCCATGACGACCACGTGCGTGTCGCGCCCGCCTTGCGCGAGGCGACCCAGGCGCCGATCCTGCTCCACCCGGACGACCGACCGCTGTGGGAGCTCACGCACACCGACCTGCTCTGGGACGTCGACCTCTCCGACGGCTTCGAGGTGCCGGTGGCCGGGTCGTCGCTGACGGTGCTGCACACGCCGGGTCACTCCCCGGGCTCGGTGTGCCTGCTCTCCGGCGATCTGGGGTGCGTGTTCACGGGCGACACCCTGTTCCAGGGTGGCCCGGGTGCCACTGGACGCTCGTACAGCGACGGGTCGTTGATCGTCGAGTCGATCCGGGCCCGCTTGTTGACCCTGCCGGGCGGGACCGTCGTCCACACCGGCCACGGCGACGACACCACGATCGCCGCCGAGCGCCAGACCATCGGGTCGTCCGCCTGACAGGGTGGTAGGGGCTCCTGTGGAGCGGACGACCCAACGGGCCCCTGGGGTCGTCCGCCTGACAGGGTGGTAGGGGCTCCTCTGGAGCGGACGACCCAACGGACCCCTGGGGTCGTCCGCCTGACAGGGTCGTAGGGGTTCCTGTGGAGCGGACGACCCGACGAGACCCAGGAGGGACGGGAGGGGTCAGGCGCGTTCCTGGGAGCGGACCCTCGAAGCGCCCGCGAGCAGGTAGCCGACGAAGCCGATCACCAGGGCGATCGGGACGCCGAGGTTCGCGCCCGCCCACACGCTCGCCTTGCCGCCGCTGAAGCCGAGCGGGTCGAAGAGATAGCCGAGCCACCCGAGGTGCTCACCGCCGTACGGCTGGACGACCAGGCCCCAGCCGATCAGGGTCGCGGCCGCCATCACGACGAAGGCGGGCCAGCCGACCGCGCCGTACCGGCCACGCGAGGTGAACAGCGCCGGCTCGTCGTAGTCGCGTCGGCGGAGCAGCAGGTCGGCGAGGAACACACCGCACCACGCGGCCATCGGTACGCCGAGCGTGATCAGGAAGCCCTCGAAGATCGCCAGGAAGTTGTCCGCGGCGATCCAGACGATGTAGATCGTGCCGAGGACCATGAGGACGCCGTCGATGCCGGCCGCGACGTACCGCGGGGTGCGGAGCCCGAGCGAGAGCAGGGTGAGACCCGACGAGTACAGGTCGAGGATCGCTCCGCTGACGAGGCCGGCGACGGCCACCAGCACGAACGGCACGAGGAACCAGTCGGGGAGCACCGTCGCGAGTCCACCGATCGGGTCTCCGCTCACGGCGTCGCTGAGGGTCTGGTTCGAGGCACACAGCAGCAGGCCGTAGCCGACCAGGATCAGCACCGGCAGGCTGCCCCCGAACGTCGGCCAGAAGACGACGCCGCTCGTGGACGTGTGACGCGGCAGGTAGCGGGAGTAGTCGGCGGCGGTGTTCACCCAGCCGAGCCCGAACCCGGTCAGGACCAGGATGCCGGCGCCGAGCACCCCCGCCGTGGTCCCGCTCGGCAGGTCGGTGGCCTTGCTCCAGTGGATCTCGTCGATGGTCAGGGCGATGTAGATCGCGGTCACGACCACCATTGCGATCGTGAGCCAGCGCTGGAGGCTCATGATCGTGTCGAAGCCGAGGACCCCTGCGCCGACGATCGCGGCGGCGACCAGGATGAACGCGACGATCTTGACGCCGTCGCCGCTGCTCCAGCCGAGCTGCTCGAAGACCGTGGCCACCGCCTTGGTCGCCAGCGAGACCAGGACGGTCTCCCAGCCGACGAGCAGACAGTAGGAGACCACGCCGGGGAGGCTGTTGCCGTAGCGACCGAACGGCGCCCGGGACAGGATCAGCGTCGGTGCCGATCCGCGCTTGCCCGCGATCGAGACCAGGCCGACGAGCACGAACCCGACGACGACGCCCAGCACGCCCGCGACGACCGCCTGGCCGAAGCTCACGCCGTAGCTGAGGATGAACGCTCCGTACGACACGGCCAGCACCGAGATGTTCGAGGCACACCAGGGCCAGAACAGGCCGGCGGGCGTGCCCTTGCGCTCCGACTCGTCGATGACGTTGATGCCGTTGGCCTCGATGGCTCCGGGCGCAGCCGGGGCCTTGCGGGTCGACGACTCCTCGGTGGCGGTCATGTCACTCCCTTTCTCACGAGGTCCGCGAGCAGCGGGCCCATCCGTGCGGCCGTGCGTTCCGCGACGGCCACCACCTCGCTCGGGTCGATGCCCGCGTCCTGACCCTCGACGGCCGTCACCGTCGACAGTCCGAGCACCTCCATCCCCCATTCTCTTCCCGCGATCGCCTCGGGGACCGTCGACATCCCGAGGATGTCGCCGCCGATCCGGCGTACCCACTCCGCCTCCGCGAGCGTCTCGTAGTGGGGTCCCGGGAGCCAGGCGTACGTCGCCTGCACCAGCGACGGGTCCCGGTCCCTCGCCAGCGCGCGGAGACGCCGGGACCAGCAGTCGGTCAGGTCGACGAAGTGGGCCCCCTCGATCGGCGACGTCCCGGTCAGGTTGAGGTGGTCGCGGACCAGCACGGGCTGGCCGACACCGAGGTCGTCACGGAGCGAGCCGTTCGCGTTGGTGAGCACCGCGAGCCCGCACCCCGCCGCGGCCGCCGTGCGGATGCCGTGGACGACCGGACGCAGACCGAGTCCCTCGTACAGGTGGGTGCGCCCGCTGAGGACGAGCGTCGCCACGCCGTCGACGTCGTACGACGCGATCGTGCCGCGGTGGCCCTCCGCGGTCGGCGCGACGAACCCAGGCACCTCGGTCATCGCGACGAGCGCCACCGGGTCCCCGAACGCCTCGGCCGCAGGCGCCCAGCCGGAGCCGAGGACCACGACGGCGCGGTGCCGGTCGATGCCGGTGATCTGGGCGACCCGCACGGCGGCGCGTTCGGCCACCTCCCGCGGGTCGGCGTCGGTCACCGGCTCAACATAGACGTCGGAGTCCGCCGCCGGGCGCGGGCCAGGTCCTGCACCCCGATGACGACGGCGAGGGTGACGAAGCAGATGCCGGCGAACACCGCGTACTGCAACGCCCGTGCGTACGACGCATGACCCGGACCCGTCAGCGAGTTGAAGAAGACGGTGCCGATCACGGCCTGGCCGACCGCGAGACCGATCCGCTGGCCGGTCTGGAGCACGCCCCCCGCGGTGCTGCCCATCAGCGGGTCGACGTCCATCAGGGCGAGCGTCTGGTTGGGGGTGATCAGCGCTCCCTGCCCGCAGCCCATCACGAAAAGGGGGATCGCGAGCGAGCGCGCGGCGTGGTCCGGCGACACGTGCGGGGCGAGCACGGCCAGCGCGATGGCGCCGATGCCGAACGTCACGGCGCCGCCGACGACGAGCGGCCGGCCGATGCGAGTGACCACGCGCCCGGAGAGCGGAGCCGACACCGCGCTGCCCACGGCGTACGCCGTGACCCCGAGCGCGGACTCGAAGGCGGTGTAGCCGAGCCCCTGCTGGTAGAAGATCGCGAGCACCAGGGGCAGGCCGGCCATGGCCGGGAAGAACGTGAGGGCGAGCGTGATCCCGGAGACGTACGACGGCCTGCGGAACAGCCGGAAGTCGACCAGCGGCTCGCCGGCCTCGTCGGTCAGCCGGCGCTCGCGGCGGTAGAACCACGTCGCGAGGGCCACCGCCGGAACCGCGAGCCAGGCGAGCCGTGCGTCCTGCAGGGCGTCGTACTCGACGCACGCGAACAGCACGCAGAACGTCGCGCCGCCCAGGATCGCGGCGCCGAGCACGTCCAGCCGGTGCGGGGTCAGCTCGGTGGGAGGCGGCAGGAGTCGCCGGGCCAGCAGCATCACGACGACGCCGATGGGGATGTTGACGAAGAAGACCAGCCGCCACCCGAGGCTCGGTCCGCCGATGCCGATCAGGGCGCCGCCCACGAGCGGGCCGACGGCCGTCCCGAGGCCGACCGTCGTGCCCAGCACGCCGAAGGCGCGACCGCGCTCGCTGCCGCGGAACATCTGCTGCACCAGCCCGGAGACCTGCGGGTTGATCAGGCCTCCGAAGAGGCCCTGCACCACGCGCGCACCGATCAGGACGGGCGCCGTCGGGGCCAGGCCGGACAGCAGCGATGCCGCTGCGAACCCGGCGACGCCGACCTGGAACATCACCCGGCGGCCGCGGTCGTCACCGAGCTTGCCGCCCAGCACCGGAACCAGGCCGAAGGCGAGCGTGTACCCGGACACGATCCACTGCAGCTCGGACGGGCCCGCGCCGGTGTCGTCCGCAATGGACGGCAGCGCGACGTTCGTGACGCTCACGTCGAGGAGCGTCATGAACATCGCGCTGCAGCAGACGATCAGCGCGACCCAGCGGGCGCGGCTGTCGTCCGGTGTCACCGTTCGATCCTGTCAGAGGCGGATCTCCCGGATGGCGGGCCGTCCCGAGACCCCGGGGGTACGCCGGCGCCCGCCTGCCGTCGTACCCC
>DATBDF010000002.1:0-8686 GCA_036270075.1 Nocardioides sp. | reverse complement strand
GGATCGGCGACGGTCAGCTCGCGCTCGCCGTCGCGGGTGGTGCAGATCGCGGGCGTCGTGATCACGCCGTCCTGCCGGAGGGCGTCGATCCAGGCCAGCTCGGAGCGGATCGCACCGTCCGGGTGGTAGTCGAGCCGGTGCACCCGCAGCGCCGCGGTGGTGTCGCCGCCGGGGGTGCGCACGGCGTACGTCGCGTTCTCGGACCGGTTGACCAGCTCCGTCGTCGAACCAGCGGGCAGGTCGTACGACGCGAGCGCCTGCTGGGCGATCCGGTCCAGGGCGCTCTGCTCGTCGGCGTGCTCGTCGGCGTGCTCGTCGGCGTGCTGGTCGGCGGAGGCGGTCTCGCTCACGAGAGGATCATCGCCCCTCGATGGACCCGAGCACCTCGTCGATCGCGGCGAGGGCGGTCTCGATGGAGGCAGAACCTCCGGCGAGGTACAGGCGACCGGCCGCGCCGATCATCGACACGTCGACCAGGGTGAGGTCGGGCGCCGCCTTCTCCGCCTCGTTGGCGGCGACGGCAGCGAAGAGGGCCGGAGTCATCTCGCACACGAGCAGCGTCTGCCCGGGCATCACCATCGACGCCTGCCGCGTGCGGTTCACGATGATCGCGTGCTGGTCGGAGAGGTCCTCGATCACGTCGCGGTAGAGCACCTGCGGCCGCAGCTGGTCGCCCGGCTCGGCGCCGATCCCGGCCAGGATCGCCTGGCCCGCCCGGGCCACGTCGTCGGCCTCGGCGGCGTGCACCTCGAGCACCCCGAACTGCCGCTCGACGAAGAGGATCCCCGGGTCCACGTCGGGGACCGCCTTGAGGGCCAGGTCGGTGATCCGTTCGATCGCGAGCCCGGGTGCGACCTCGACGATCAGGGCGTGCTGCCCGGCGTACGGCGGGTAGCCGCGGGCCCGTGTCGGCGTCCCGAGGTACGCCGCGAACTGCGGTTGCAGGTCGCGGATCGGCAGGTACACCCGCAGATCCACGCCCGGCGCCCGCGACGCGACCGCCTCCCTGTCCAGGTGGGACACGTCAGTCAGACGTGATCGTGAAGTGCTTGCCGACCTCGTTGTGCGGCCGCGGGATGACGTGGACCGAGACGAGCTCGCCGACCTGGCTGGCGGCCTCGGACCCGGCCTCGGTCGCGGCCTTCACCGCCCCGACGTCGCCGATGATGGTCACCGCGACGAGCCCGTCGCCGACCTCCTCCCGGCCGACGATCGTGACGTTGGCGGCCTTGACCATGGCGTCGGCGGCCGCGAGCGCGGCGACGTACCCCTTGGTCTCGATCATGCCGATGGCGTTGTTGGCCACGGTTCTCTCCTTACCTCTGTGCTACGTCGCCGAGCCCGGCTGCGCCGGGTCGGGGCTCGTGGGGGTGGTGCTCGATGCGGGGTCGACCGAGCCGATGATGAGGGCGTCCACGGGAGGGTGGCTCTGGCCGAACCATGCCGAGGCGACGCTGCCCTGGACGACCAGGACCTCCTCGCCGATGCCGCTGCCGAGCACGTCGAAGGCGACGAACGTGGCGCCTCCACCGCCGGCGTCCGTCGCACGCACCTCGAGGAAGGCGCCGTTCGGGATCTCGTTCAGCCGGCGGGTGGCCCAGACGGTTCCGGTCACGGTGGCGCGGATCATCGCGACTCCCTTCCCTGTTCGGATGGCGGGGTTGACGAGGCGGTGCGCTCGATCGACACCCCGAGCGCCCGCGCCCGATCGCGGGCGAGCGGGGTGACCACCGCGCGCGGTCCGAGCCGAAGCGGTCGCTGCTCACGCGACGCCCGCTGGATGAGCCGCTCGGTCACCGCACCGCGGTCGACATGGATCGGTCCCGGGGTGCTCGGCACACCCGTGCCTGCATCGCCGGCGAGCCGGAACCTGATCCGGCCGGCCCTCAGGTCGGCAGCACGGACCGGATCCTCGGCGAGGTTGAGCACCTGCGTCACCAGGTCCGCCAGATCGCGGTCGTCGCGCACGTGGACCCGGCGTACATCGTCCCCTGGAGGCGCAGCCAGGTCCGGGGGCGATGCCGACGCCTCGCGCGGCAGCACCTCCTGCAGCACCTCGCGGACCATCCGGCGCAGGGCCTCGGTCGTCTCGGGATCGCTCATCGCGCGGCTCCCGCGAGCCTCGACAGCGAGGTGAGTGCGGCTTCCGCGGCCTCGGCAGCCTGGCGTACGTCGGACTCGCGCCCGCTGAGGTACACGCGTCCGGTCGCCCCGACCATGCGGTAGTCGATGACCTTGATGTCGTGGCCCACGGCCTTCTCGGCCTCGTTGGTCGCCAGGATCGCGTACGAGGCCGGCTGCATCTCGAGCACGAACACCGACTCTCCGGGCAGGGCCATCGAGCCCAGCTTGTTCCGGTTGACCAGGAAGGCGTGCTGGCTGTCGATCCGGCTCATGATCGTGCTCGCGAGCACCTGCGGCCGGGTGGCGGTCGACGCGTCGGTGTCGAGATGCTCCAGCACCGCCCCTGCGGCCGCCCGCACCGCGTCGTTGGGCCCGTGGAACTCGAGGTAGCCGAACTGCCGCTCGACGATCAGCATCCCCGAGGAGATCCGTGCGTGCTTGAGCGCGACGTCCGTCAGCGGCTCGATGTCCAGCCCCGGCGAGACCTCGATGACCTGGGCGGCGTCACCCGCGCGCGGGAGCGTGCCGCGGATCCACGACCCGAGGTAGCACATCGTCTGGGGCTGCAGCCGGTCGAGATGGATGAAGCTGCGCAGCTGGGTGGCGGGCTGGGTGAGGTGCTGGGTGAGGTGCTGGGTGAGGTGCTGGGTGACGTGCTCAGCCACGAGGCCCACCGCCGATCAGGTCATGGAGCTCCTCGATGATGATCCGGCGGAGCTCCTCACGGAGGTCGCCGTCGTCGGGCGCCGGGCCCGGGCGTGGCGCCGGGGGCACCGGGTCCGGTCGCGCCTCGTCGCGGGTGCTGGTACGGGCGTTGGACGGCGCCGGGTACGGCGGGACCGGCCCGGTCGAGGCACGCCAGGGCGACAGCCCGGCGAAGTCACCCATCGGCACCGAGGAGTCGGCGTTGTAGGCGAGCCGCACCCAGTTGACGAGGTGGTCGGGCCGCAGGTTCTCGCCGACCGACGACCGGCCGGCGTACCCCGTGCCGACGGTCATCGTCGGGGCGAGGTGGGTCTCGATGCCGGAGCTGCCCAGGCTGTTGCCGACGTTGACCGACACCCGCAGGACGTTGCAGGCCGCCCCGAACTCGAGGATGGTCGTCGGGTCCGTGGAGTGGACCGCAGCGGAGTGGCCGGCCCCGGAGATGCGCAGCACCGCGCGGGCCGCCTTGATCCCGGCCGCGGCGCTCGGCACCCGGACGAGCCCGAGCAGCGGCGTGAGCTTCTCCCGCGCCAGGGGCTCCTCGGGCACCACCTGCTCGAACTCCGCGACCAGCACCTTCGTGCTGTTCGGCACGTGGATGCCGGCCTGCTCCGCCAGCCAGGTCGCCGGGCGACCGACGACCCGCGGGTCGAAGCGGTCCTGGGGGAAGACCAGGCCGCGGAGCGCGTCGGCCTGCTCGGCGTCCAGGAGGTAGGCGCCGGCCGAGCGCAGGGCGCGGGTGAACGGGTCGGCGACGCGCTGCTCCACGATCACCACCGACTCGTTGGTGCACAGGCAGGAGTTGTCGAACGACTTGGAGTCGACGATCCGCTGGGCCGCCGCGCGCAGGTCGGCCGTCGCGTCGACGAGGACCGGGACGTTGCCGGGCCCGACGCCCAGGGCCGGGTTGCCCGAGCGGTACGCCGCGCGCACGACGGCGTTGCCGCCGGTGGCGACGATCACGCTCGTCCGCGGGTCGGTCATCAGGGCGTCGATCAGCGGGATCGTGGGCTCCGTCACGACCTGGACCACCCCGGCCGGAGCGCCGGCCGCCTCGGCCGCGGCGCCCAGGCTCCGGGCGGCGTCGGCGCAGACCCGCTTGGCCATGGGGTGCGGGCTCACCACGACCGCGTTGCGGGTCATCAGGCCTAGCAGGACCTTGAAGTAGACCGTCGCCACGGGGTTGGTCGAGGGGGTGAGCGCCAGCACGACCCCCGCCGGTCGTGGGACCTCGACGATCTTGGCCGCCTCGTCGATGCGCGGCGTGACGAAGTCCGCGCCGGCGTAGAACTCGAGGACTCCACGGGAGCACGCCTCGTTCTTGAGGCGCTTGTGCTCGACCACGCCGAAGCCGGTCTCGGCGACGGCCCGCTCGGCGTACTCCGGCGCGTGCCGCATCGCCGCCTCGACCACCGCGGCCAGGATGCGGTCCACGGCGGCCTTGTCGAGCCTGCGGAAGGCGCGGGCCGCCCACTCGGCACGCTCGAGCATGGCCCGTGCCTGGGGTACGTCGGTCGGCTCCGGCTCGAGCTCGAGCTCGGTGGGTCCGGGCACGCCGAGCGTCGACGAGCTCAGGGCGGTCGTCTCGGTCATGCCGCACCTCGTGCCGCGGAGTCGCTGCGGGCGCTGGCGATGGCCACCGCCACTCGGTCGAGGAGCTCCTCGGCGAGGTCGGGGGTGAGCAGGAGACCGGGCTTGAACTGCAGCACCCGCGGGTCGAGCGTGGAGAAGATCGCCCACACGCCGTGCTCGTAGAGGTGGCGGCTCACGATCATCGCGCCGCGCGGGTGCTCGAACTCGAGCCCGATCACGAGCCCGTCCTGCCGGATGCCGACGAACCAGTCCGGGTTGTCGTCGCGGATCTGCTCGAGGCCGTCGCGGAGCAGGTCGGAGAGGTAGTGCACCATCGACCGGGTCTCCGGGCGGCTGCAGATCTCGAGCGTCTTCATCGCCGCGATGCACCCCACCTCGGCCCCGCCGAACGTCGACATGTGTCCGAAGCCGTCCTCGGTCAGCCAGCCGGCGCACCGCTCGCTGACGAGCACCGCGGCGATCGGGTACATGCCCCCGGACAACCCCTTGCCGGTCACCAGGATGTCCGGCTCGATGCCGTGCTTGGTGATGCACCAGAGCTCGCCGGTGCGCATCAGCCCGGTCTGCACCTCGTCGGCGATGTACAGCGCGTCGTACCGCTCGCAGAGCTGCTTGACGGTCTCGAGATAGCCCGGGTCCGGGAGCGGGAAGCCATAGGTCGCCGGGATCGACTCCATCAGCACGGCGGCGACGTCCCGGCCACGCAGCGCCTCCTCCATCGCGGCCAGGTCGTTGAACGGGACCTGGGCGACCTCGTCGGGCCGGTCGGCGAGGAACAGCTTGGCGAAGCGCTCGTCCCCGGCCGTGACGGCCAGGCCGGTGTGGCCGTGGTAGGCCTTCACGATCGAGACGAGCTTGCGCTTGCCGGTCGCATGGCGGGCGGTCTTGATGGCGATGTCGATGGCCTCGCCGCCACCGCTGCCGTAGATCACCTTGGTCAGGCCGTCCGGCGCGGAGCTGATCAGCGCCTCGGCCAGGGCCGTCCGGGCGAGAGAGGGGAAGTGGTGGTTGCCGATGTCGAAGCGGTGCATCGCCTGGGCCACCGCGGCGACGACCTCACGGTTGCGGTGTCCGACGTTGTAGGTGCCGCCGTTGAGGTGCGCGTCGATCAGCCGCCGACCCGACATGTCCCAGAGCAGGTAGCCCTCGCGACGGTCGATGACCAGGGGGGTGCCGGAGTCGATCCAGAACTGGGTCTTCCCGGGGTTCCAGAACTCCTTGGCCTTGTCCAGGACCTCCTGCTTGTCCTCGAAGGAGAACGCCCCGTAGTCGGTCACGGTTCTCCCTCCACCCCTCGACCGCACCCAGCAGGTAAATGGTTCAACCAAGAGTGCATACCTTTTCGGGTGATGGTGTCAATGGTGTGTTTGCGAACAAACCTGAAACAAACAATTTCGACCGGGATCTTGTGCACGGTCCGCCCCCGGTGCGACTCTCGTGCCGCTCGGGGTGATCCACGACACATCGACAGGACGCGCCAGGCGCTCGCTCCTGCGGGGAGTGCGGGCCGTCCAGAGAGAAGGCGACCTCTCGATGGCGAGCCAAGAATTCGTCGAGGTGCCGGTCGACTCCGGCCACAAGCTCAAGACCGGGGCCATCGGCATGGTCGCGGTCCTCTTCATGGCGACCGCGAACGCGGCTCCGATCACCGCCATGAGTGCGAACACGCCGATCGCGGTCGGTTACGGCAACGGCCTGGCTGCTCCGGGCGGCTTCCTGTTCGCGACCATCGTGCTGACCCTGTTCACGATCGGCTTCGTGGCGATGGCGCGTCACGTCACGACGACCGGGGCGTTCTACGGCTTCATCTCGCACGGTCTCGGCCAGGTGTGGGGAATGGCTTCGGGCCTCGTCGCGACGTTGGCGTACGTCGTGTTCGAGGGCTCCCTGATCGGCGTCTTCGCCTACTTCACGCAGTCGACGCTCGACTCGTGGTTCTCGATCAAGCCCAACTGGTTCCTGCTGGCCGTCATCGGGATCGTGCTGATCGCCCTGTTCGGTCACTACGACATCAACATCGCGGCAGCGTTCCTGGGTGTCTGCCTCGTCGCGGAGGTGATCCTGCTCATCGCGATGGCGTTCACCGTGCTCTTCCACGGAGGTGGCGAGGACGGGATCATCGGCGGCGCGATCAACCCGGTCAACGCCTTCAAGGACATGGTCGCCGGCGGCAACATGCCGGGCTCGTCCGTCTCGCTCGGTGCCCAGGTCGACGGCACGACCGTCGCCGCCGGCTCGGCCGCGATCGGCGTGTTCTTCGCCTTCTGGTCCTGGGTCGGTTTCGAGACCACGGCCGTGTACGGCGAGGAGTCGCGCGACCCGAAGCGGATCGTCCCGCGCGCCACGATGATCGCGGTCATCGGCCTGGGCCTCTTCTACACCTTCGTCTCGTGGATGGCGGTCTCCGGCACGGGCGCCAAGGACTCCATCGAGACCTCGGCGGGCAGCAACCCGGTCGACCTGATGAAGGGCACCTTCGAGCAGTACCTCGGCCACCCGTCGACGTACATCTTCGACTTCCTGATCGTGACCGGCTCGTTCGCCTGTGCGTTGGCGTTCCACAACGCCGCCTCGCGCTACATCTACGCGATCGGCCGGGAGATCCCCTCGTTGCAGAACAACCTCGGCGCGACGCACAAGGTGCACGCCTCGCCCCACGTCGCGTCGGCGACGCAGTCGCTGATCACCCTGGTGATCACGATCCTGTTCTGGGCGGCTCTGGGCAACGACGTCGTCCAGGCGGCGTACATCTACGAGTACGGCGTGCTGGCAGTGCTGGGGACGATGGCGATCCTGATCGTGCAGGCGCTCTGCTCGATCGCGGTGATCTGGTACTTCCAGGTCCGGAAGGTGCACCAGGGCAACGTCATCACGACCGGCATCATCCCCGCGCTCGGTGCGATCGGGATGCTGTACGTGTGCTACCTGCTGTTCACGAACCTGGACTTCGCAGGTGGTGCAGCCTCGGGGTCGCTGCTGTTCAAGCTCATCCCGTACATCGTCGCCGCGACCTTCCTGATCGGTCTCTTCGCCGCCCTCTACTTCCGGGCGAAGGACCCCGAGCAGTACCAGCGGATCGGTCGCACGGTCCTGGAGGACGCCCACGAGCGGGACTGACGAGTGAGCCCTGCTCCCGACGCAGCGCCCACACGCTTCGAGCCTGATCCGGACGCGGATCCGGCCCTGTTGACCTACACCTTCGGCGGCGTGGAGCCTGTCGCCACCCTGGCGCCCGGCTCCGCGCTCTCGACGTGGACCTTCGACTGCTTCGGTGGCCGCGTGCGCTCGGCGTCCGACGTCGTCTCGGAGGTGTGCGACCCGCGGTACCTGAACCCTCAGACGGGGCCGTTCTTCATCGACGGCGCCGAGCCCGGAGACACGCTCGCAGTGCACTTCGTCTCCATCGAGCCCCGGCACGCGTGGGGCGTGTCGGCGAACGTCCCCTTCTTCGGGTCGCTCACGGCCACTCCGACCACCGCGATGCTGCACCCGGCCCTGGCCGAGCGGACCTGGTACTACGAGCTGGACCTCGCCGACCGGCTCGTCCGGTACGCCGCCGTGGACTCGGCGTTCACGCTCGACCTGCCCTTGGATCCCATGCACGGGACGGTGGGGGTCGCGCCGCCGCTCGGTGAGGCACGGTCGTCGCTCGCGCCCGGATCCTGGGGCGGGAACATGGACACCCCCGAGATGCGCGCCGGCGTCACCTGCTACCTCGGGGTGAACGTCGAGGGAGCGCTGTTCTCACTCGGTGACGGGCACGCGCGGCAGGGCGAGGGAGAGACCTGCGGGGTCGCGGTCGAGACGGCGATGGACACGGTCGTCATCGTCGACCTGGTCAAGGGGGTCTACACCGACTGGCCCCGCATCGAGTCGGACTCGCACCTGATCTCGACGGGATCGACGAAGCCGCTCGAGGACGCGTTCCGCATCGCGCACGCCGACATGACGGGCTGGGTCGGGGCCGAGCTCGGGCTGTCGGCTCTCGACGCCTACCAGCTCGTCACCCAGGTCGTGGAGTCGCCGGTCGCGAACGTCGTCGACACGGTGTACACGATGACGGCGAGGGTCTCGAAGAGGTACCTGCCGGAGGTCTCGGCGTACAGCGGGACCCACCAGCGACTGCGTGCGCAGGCAGCCGCTCTCCGGGGGTCGGCGTGAGGCTCGACCTCGACCTGGCCGAGCGGATGGTGCGCAGGGCGTGCGAGGCGGCCCAGACCGACGGATGCCTGGTGTCGGCGGCCGTCGTGGACGCCGGTGGTCA
>DATBDF010000001.1:0-10310 GCA_036270075.1 Nocardioides sp. | reverse complement strand
TCCAAGCCCGACCTCGTCGTCGTCGGCTCGGGATTCTTCGGCCTCACCATCGCTGAACGGTGTGCCAACGAGCTCGACCTCGACGTCCTCGTCCTCGAGCGACGCCGCCATCTCGGCGGCAACGCGTACAGCGAGGCCGACCCCGAGACCGGTATCGAGGTGCACGTGTACGGCGCGCACCTGTTCCACACCTCGAACGAGCGCGTGTGGGAGTACGTCAACCGCTTCACGTCGTTCACGAACTACCAGCACCGGGTGTTCGGCCAGTACGACGGGCAGGTCTACTCCCTGCCGATGAACCTGGGCCTGATCAACCAGTTCTTCGGGCGCAGCCACACGCCGGACGAGGCGCGGGAGCTGATCGCCAAGCAGGCGAGCGAGATCGACACCGAGGACGCCCAGAACCTCGAGGAGAAGGCGATCAGCCTGATCGGGCGTCCGCTCTACGAGGCCTTCATCAAGGGGTACACCGCCAAGCAGTGGCAGACCGACCCCCTGAAGCTCAGCGCCGACATCATCACCCGGCTGCCGGTCCGCTACAACTTCGACAACCGCTGGTTCAACGACAAGTACGAGGGCCTGCCGGTCGACGGCTACACCGCGTGGCTGACGAGGATGGCCGACCACCCCAAGATCGAGGTGCGCCTCGACACCGACTTCTTCGACGCCTCGAACGGGCTGCGGGACGAGTACACCGGCCAGGTCCCGATCGTGTACACCGGACCCGTCGACGAGTACTTCGGCAACAGCGAGGGCCGGCTGTCCTGGCGGACGGTCGACCTCGAGGCCGAGGTCAAGCACGTCGACGACTTCCAGGGCTGCGCGGTGATGAACTACAACGACGCGGACGTGCCCTGGACCCGCATCCACGAGTTCAAGCACTTCCACCCCGAGCGCACCTACATCTCGGGCAAGACCGTGATCGTGCACGAGTACAGCCGTTTCGCCGAGGAGGGCGACGAGCCGTACTACCCGATCAACACCGCCGAGGACCGCGCCAAGCTGCTGCGGTACCGCGAGCTGGCCAAGCAGGAGCCCATGGTGCTGTTCGGGGGCCGTCTCGGCACCTACAAGTACCTCGACATGCACATGGCGATCGGCTCGGCGCTCTCGATGTTCGACAACAAGCTGCGACCGCACTTCGCCTCGGGTGAGGAGCTCGCCAGCGGAGGAGTGGACGAATGACCACCAAGGAAGCGGCCACGCCCAAGCACGCCGCACCGGCCCCCGAAGGAGCCGTCGGCGCGGGCGCGTCCGAGGGGACCGTGACGCGGGTCCTGCAGCGCCAGATCCTGCCCCTGGACCGTGACTTCGACGTGATGCCGCTGTATGTCGACCCCGAGGAGGCCAAGCTCGACGCCGACCGCTACGCGATCGGCGGCAACCGGGCGGCCAAGGACCTCAACAACGCCGCGATCCGCCAGTCGACGTCGACGGGCGCGTCGATCCACCCCGACCAGATCGAGTCGCGCACGGCGCTGCGCGTCCGCTCCGGCGAGCGGCTGTCGTTCGGCACGTACTTCAACGGTTTCCCGGCGAGCTACTGGCGTCGCTGGTCGATCATCGACGACGTCACCCTGACGGTCGAGGTGCAGGGCAAGGGCGCGGGCGTGATCGTGTACAAGTCGATGGCCAAGGGCCACTCGCAGCGCGTGGCCGCGGAGTCGACGTCGGACGACCAGCCCACCCGTTTCACCTTCGAGCTGACGCTCAAGCCGTTCATCGACGGCGGCTGGTACTGGTACGACGTGGTGGCCGGCGACGACGACGCCCTGGTGGCCTCGGCGGAGTGGTCCGCACAGGTGCCCGCCGACCGCGCCGGTCACGGCACGGTCGATGTCGCGATCACGACGATGAACCGTCCCGACTACGTCGCGAAGCTGCTGACCCAGCTCGGCGAGACCGAGGAGCTCCGCTCCTACCTGGACACCGTGATGGTGATGGAGCAGGGCACGCAGCTCATGCGTGACTCGGAGTTCTACCCCGCAGCCGAGAAGTCCCTCGGCGACCTGCTCCGCGTGATCGAGCAGGGCAACCTCGGCGGGTCCGGCGGCTATGCGCGAGGACAGCTCGAGTCGGTACGCAAGGGAACCGCGACGTACGCGTTGATGATGGACGACGACGTCGTCTGCGAGCCGGAGGGGATCATCCGGGCGGTCACCTTCGGCGACCTGGCCAAGCGTCCGACCATCGTCGGCGGACACATGTTCAACATGTACAAGCGCTCCCAGATGCACAGCTTCGGCGAGATCGTGCAGCCGTGGCGCTTCTGGTGGCAGACCCGGCTCGACGGCTACAGCAACTGGGACTTCGGCGACCGCAACCTGCGCTCGGCGCGATGGCTCCACAAGCGGGCCGACGTCGACTACAACGGCTGGTTCATGTGCCTCATCCCGCGGCAGGTGCTCGAGCAGATCGGCCTGTCCCTCCCGCTGTTCCTCAAGTGGGACGACAGCGAGTTCGGCCTGCGGGCCAAGGAGGCCGGCTTCCCGACGGTGTCCTTCCCGGGCGCCGCGGTGTGGCACATCCCGTGGACGGACAAGAACGACGGTCTCGACTGGCAGGCCTACTTCCACCAGCGGAACCGCTTCGTCGCCGCCCTGCTCCACTCGCCGTACCCCAACGGCGGCCGGATGGTGCGCGAGTCGCTCAACCACCAGATCAAGCACCTCGTCTCGATGCAGTACGCGACCGTCGAGATGCGCCACCAGGCGCTCGAGGACGTGCTGGCGGGCCCGTACGCGTTGCACGGCGTCCTGGCGACCAAGCGGGCGGACGTGAACGCGCTCGCCCAGCAGTTCAGCGACATGCAGCTCCACGCAGATCGCGACGACCTGCCGCCGGTCCGCCGGAAGAAGCCGCCGCGCAAGGGTCGCGACAGTGGCATCGAGATCCCCGGCCGAGGGTCCCAGCTCCTGTCGGCCGCGCTGGCACCGATCCGGCAGCTGCGACCGGCTCGGTCGATGTCGAGGGAGTTTCCCGAGGTCGAGCTGACCGCCATGGATGCCGTGTGGTACCGGCTGGCGAACTTCGACTCCGCCGTCGTCTCGATGAACGACGGCACGTCCGCCGCGCTCTACCGGCGCGACCCCGACCGCTTCCGTGACCTGCTGCGACGCACACTGGAGATCCACCAGCGGTTCCGCCGAGAGTGGCCGCGGCTCGCGGCCGAGTATCGCGCGGCACTGTCCGACATCACCTCGCCCGAGGCCTGGGAGGAGACTCTCCGGCCCTGGACCGAGCCTGAGCCCGACGAGTGAGTCCCCACCATGGCGACTGAGACACCCGCACCCCTCCGGACCGTCCAGGCCCCGCTGACCCCTCCGTGGTCGCAACAGGGCCTGCTCGAGGTGTTCCGGCACCGCTACATCCTGGGTCTGCTGGTCCGCCGCGAGATCGCGGCCCGCTACCAGGGCTCCGTGCTGGGACTGGTCTGGTCCTACATCAACCCGCTCACGCAGTTCTTCATCTACTACTTCGTGATGGGGATCCTGTTCGGCCGCGCCAACCGGGTCCAGGACTTCGCCATCCACGTGTTCGCCGGCCTGATCATCGTCCACTTCTTCATCGAGACGATGAACGCCGGCACGCGCTCGATCGTGCGCAACAAGTCCTTGGTGCAGAAGATGGCGGTGCCACGGGAGATGTTCCCGGTCGCGTCGATGCTCGTGTCGCTGTTCCACGTCTTCCCGCAGGTGATCATCCTCGTGATCGCCACCACGATCGCGGGGTGGAAGCCCGACCCGATGGGCATGGTGATCGGCGTCATCGGACTCCTGATCAGCATGACGCTCGGCACGGCGTTGGCCTTGATGTTCAGCGCCGCCAACGTGTTCCTGCGCGACGTGTCCAACGCCGTCAACGTGCTCACGAACTTCGTACGCTTCGGCGTCCCGATGATGTACCCCTACACGCTGGTCGCGATCCGCTTCCACGGCCACACCGACCTGTACCTGCTGAACCCGATCGTCGAGGCGGTGCTGGCGTTCCAGCGTGCCTTCTGGGTCGGTGCCACGAGCAACCCCGCCCGGGCAGCGGCCCTCGACATGCCGCCGCACCTGTTCTGGCTCTGCATCCGCGCCCTGCTGATCAGCCTGGCGGTCCTGGCCATCGCCCAGTCGACGTTCTCCCGTCTCGAACGGCGCATCCCGGAGCGTCTGCTGTGATCACTCCACGACGTTCTCCGTCTCCCCGTCTTCGCTCCACAGTCGGACGACGCTCCGGGGGTGGGGCATGAAGGACAACCGCTCCATCGTCGTCCGGCACGTGTCGAAGACGTTCACGCTGCGGTACCACCGCACCATCAAGGAGATGAGCGTGGCGATGATGCGGCAGCAGGAGCTCGCCGACTCCTTCCTCGCCGTCGACGACGTCTCGTTCAACGTCCAGCAGGGTGAGTCGATCGGGCTGATGGGCCTCAACGGCTCCGGCAAGAGCACGCTGCTGAAGATGATCAACGGGATCATGCGCCCCGACTCGGGCAAGGTCCTCACCCGCGGCCGTACCGCGGGCCTGATCGCCACCGGGGCGGGCTTCCATCCGCAGCTGACCGGCCGGGACAACGTCTACCTGAACGCCGCGATCCTCGGGATGAGCGAGGCGGAGACGCGACGCAAGTTCGACGCCATCGTGGAGTTCGCCGACATCGGCCGCTTCCTGGACTCGCCGGTCGGCCACTACTCCTCGGGCATGTTCGCCCGGCTCGGCTTCGCCGTCGCCATCCATGTCGACGCCGACATCTTCCTGGCCGACGAGGTGCTGGCAGTCGGCGACCGCCCGTTCAAGCGCAAGTGCCTGGCGAAGATGCAGGAGATCCGCGAGAGCGGCACGACCCTGTTCTACGTGAGCCACGCGGCGGGCAGCGTCCGGCGCATGTGTGACCGCGTCCTGGTCCTCGAGAAGGGCCGACTGATGTTCGACGGCGACGTCAACGAGGGGATCAAGTTCCTCCACTACGACGACGACGAGGAGAACGCCCTCGACACCGAGGACGAGATGGACGAGGAGATGGGCGCCGACATCTAGCGCGCGGAGCATGGCGCGATGCTCGGCGTGCCTGGACAGTGGCATCGCTTTCGCGGACGTCCGAGGAGGCCGGTCGGTGGCCCGGAGGCCCTGGGATCACTGGACCAGGAGGCAGAAGGGGTGGCCGGCGGGGTCGGCCATCACGTAGAGGGGCTCGCCCTCGTCCTGGGAGCGGTCGAGGAGCAGGGTCGCGCCGAGCTCGTCGGCGCGCCGCCGGTGTCGTTCGAGCTCCTCGACTGTCGGCACCTTGAAGTCCATGTGCATCTGCATCGGCACCTCTTCGGACGGCCAGGTGGGGGGAGTGGTGTCCTTCTTCTCCTGCACCGTGACCACGCGGTTCCCGGCGTCGTCCAGCAGCACCAGCCAGTCTGCGTCGTCCGGACTTCCGTCGAGTGGTGGCTCCTCGCCGTCGCGGTAGTGGAGCCCGAGGAGCTCGCGGTAGAACTCGGCCAGCCTGCGACAGTCTCGGGCGTCGATCGCGGTGTGGAGCAGGACGGGGTGACCGGGCACGGACGCCTCCTGGATGGATGCCGGATCTTTCAACGTAATCCTGTCCCCGACGGCGTGTCGACTGGAAATTACAGTTCTGTAGTTACTCAGAAAATCTTCCCGGCTCGTGTGACTGGTGTGAAACTTGCTGCCCGTGTGACTCCTTCCCCCACACAGCTGGAGCCGACTCGTGTCCCCCAACCGCAGCCGTTTCGTCACGGCCTGCCAGCAGCTGCTGGCGCTCGCCGTGGTGCTGGCTGCCCTGACACCGGCGGCGAGCGTGGTCACCCTGGACGTCGTCGGGACGGGACCGGTCGTCGGTGGCACCACTCCGGGGACGACGGCGCCAGCGGCGCTCGCGGCGTACACCGCCGAGGCGGTCCAGAGGTCGCGTGTCCCCACGGCGCCGGTGAAGTCGCACGTCCGTGAGGTGCAGCTGACGTCGGCGACCCCGAGTGTCGGGCGCTCCGCCACCCCCACCCGGTCAGCACGGGTCGTCGCCGAGCGAGGCGGCTCGTCCTCGCTGACGACGACGCCGCAGAAGGTCACCGGATTCGGTGAGGTGGGTGTCACCTGGGCGCACGGGGTCGCGGTGCCCGAGACCGGACTGCAGGTCACCGCGCGGACGCGGACCGGCGGGCGCTGGACGGACTGGTCCGACGTCCCCTACGACCCGGACCACGGCCCCGACCCGGGGTCGGCCGAGGCTCGCCACGCACGGCCTGGCACCGACCCGGTCCTGGTGGGCGAGGTCGGCCGGGTCCAGGTGCGCGTGGTGTCGCACCAGCCCCTCCCGGCGGACATGCAGCTCGCCGTGATCTCTCCCGGGCACGCCCGCCGCTCCACCGAGGAGCGGGCCGCCATCGACACCAGCACCATGGACGGCGACAACGGCTCGGACTCGGTGTACGCCGCGCCCGCGACCGCCCCGACGAGCACGACCGACGGCACCGGCGACACGGCGCAGCTCGCCGCGGCCGTCTTCACGCCACGTCCGGTCATCTACTCGCGCCAGCAGTGGGGCGCCGACGAGCGGATCCGCGGCAAGTCGTCGCTCCACTACGGCGACGTGCACGCCGGGTTCGTCCACCACACGGTCAACGCCAACGGCTACACCCGCGCCGAGGTGCCCGGGATCCTGCGGAGCATCTACGCCTACCACGTGAAGTCCCGGGGCTGGAGCGACATCGGCTACAACTACCTGGTCGACCGGTTCGGTCGCATCTGGGAGGGCCGCTACGGAGGCGTCGACCGAGCGGTGGTCGGCGCCCACACCCTGGGCTACAACGACGACTCCTTCGCCGCGTCGGCCATCGGCAACTACCAGATCGTCAAGCCCAGCCCGGCGATGATCCAGGCCTACGCCACGCTCTTCGCCTGGAAGCTGTCAATGCACGGGGTGAACGCCGCGTCCACCCACCAGTGGGTCACCTCGAGGTGGTTCCAGGCGATCAACGGTCACCGGGACGCGGCGTCGACCCTCTGCCCGGGGCAGTACCTCTACGACAAGATCCCGACGATCCGGAGGCTCGCGGCGGCCGCGCAGCGCGGGTGGTCGGGTCGCCAGCTGGAGTCCAACCTCGCCTCGACGGCCGCTCCCGACATCGTCGTACGCCGCTCGAGTGACGGCGAGGCGTTCGTCGTCCCGACCGGGGGGCTCATCCACTTCCCGCCGGCCGCGTCCGTCGCCTCGGGCGCGGCCGGCGGGACCCAGCTCGTCGTGACCGCGGACATCACCGGCGACGGGCGCGGCGACCTGCTCGTGCGCCAGGCCGACGGCTCGCTCGTGGTCCGGCCCGGCACCGCCGCGGGTCGGTTCGGTGCGGCCGGCAAGGTGCTGACCGGCTTCCGCGGGCTCGACCAGGTGCTCGCCCCCGGCGACGTCAACGGCGACGGGCTCGCCGACCTCGCGGCCCGCAACCCGGCGACCGGCACCCTCGTGGTGTTCCTGCAGAAGTCGGACGGCAGCTTCCGGCGGCAGCGCACCGGCACCTGGTGGAACTCCGTCGACCTGGTCGCCGCCGCGGGGGACCTCGACGGCGACGGGCACGTCGACCTGGTCGGCCGGGACTCCGACGGGCACCTCTGGCTCTACGCCGGTCGCGGAGACGCGACGTTCGCCAAGGGCGTCCGCATCCCGGGTGACTACGGCCGGTACGACGTGATCGCCGGCGCCGGAGACCTGAGCCACGACGGGAACGCCGACCTGCTGGTCCGTGACCGCAGGTCCGGCGACAGCTACGTGCTGCCCGGCACCGGACGGGGAACCTTCTCCCATCCGCTCGGCCCGATCTCCCGCTTCGCCGGGGCCTCCGACGTGGCGCTGGGTCAGGTGTCCGGCTCGCGGGCGCTCGACGTCGTCGCCCTCGACGGTGGACGGGTGGAGGCCTGGATCAACTCGGGCGGCTTCAACCTGGGCCGGCCGATCGACACTCGCGCGGACCTGTCCGGTGCCAACCGGATCCTGGTCGCCGGCGACTGGGACCGCGACGGCTACGGGGACGTCGTCACCCGCCAGTCGTCGACCGGCAGCCTCGTCCTGTGGCGCGGCGACGGGCACGGTCACCTGACCCGGCACGGCGTCCTGGCCACGGGGTTCGCCCAGGTCGGCAAGCTCACCGCCGTGGGAGACATGACCGGCGACGGGTTCCCGGACCTGGTCGGACAGCCACGGCGTGGCGCACTCATGGTCTATCCGGGCAAGGGCACGGCCGGTTTCAAGAAGCCCTACCCCGTGTACGGCGCCCTCAAGGGCGTCACTCCGATCGGCGTCGGACGGTGGGACGGCGACGGGGCGCCCGACAGCCTGCTGCGACGCGGTGGGACCCTCACGGTGCTGCACGGCAACGGCCCCGGTGGCCTCCACGCTCCCTCGAGGCTGAAGGCCGACCTCTCGCCGTACGACTGGGTGATCGGGGTCAGCGACCTGCAGGTCACCGGTCACCCGGACCTGATCGTCCGCGCCAGAGGCACGGGGCGCCTGTACGCCCTACCGGGGACGGGTGCCGGGCTGAAGGCACCGGTCTTCCTGGGCGGCGGGTTCGGAGGCTTCGACCTGGCGAGCTAGCGGGACGGATCGGGGTAGCGAGCGGTGACCCGCTCGTCGGCCGCGATCTGCTCACGCCGGTCCGCCGAGACGTTCGTGACCAGGACCAGAGAGCCGCTGCGAGCCAGCGGCTCGGTGAGGGAGGCGAGACCGGAAGGGGAAGCCGGGTTCGCGTCCGAGAGGAGGCGGCCGCCGTCGGTGAGCTCACCGGCGGCGGCCGACCCCCACAGCTGCGCCTGCGAGGTGCCCGCCACCGCCGCGTCGTCGTCCTCCGGCTCAGGCCAGGCGACGTACGTGTCGGGCTGTGACCACACGTCGACGCCGAGGTCGTGGACCCCGGCCGGTACGCCGTCACGGAACGGCCGGGCCAGTGGGTGGAGCGCGGTGGCCAGCACCGGGAGACGTGCTGCCTCCGGAGCCCAGCGCGACACACCGTGCGGCCCGGTGACGATCGCGTCCGGCTCGCCCTCCCAGACCACCTCGATGCCACAGGCCCATGCGGCCCCGAGCACGACGGTGCCGAGCCAGTGCGCCGGCAGGTCGACGAGCAGCCGACTGCCGTGCTCCACGTCGAGCTCCTCGGCGAGGAGGGAGGACACCTTGGACACCCACGTGGCCCAGGTCGCCACCGACAGCTCGGTGCGCTCGCCGGTCGCGTCGTCGTAGAACGTGACGAGCGGGCGGCCGGGGTCGTCGGCCAGGAGCCGGGACAGGACCTGCGGGAAGGTGGTCATCGTCAGGTCACCCTACGGAGCGGGGTCGGACCCCTAGGGTGGCGCCCATGCCTGGTATCGACCACTTCTGGGCCGTCGTCCCGGCCGGCGGTTCGGGGACGCGGCTGTGGCCACTGTCCAGGTCGCGGTCGCCGAAGTTCCTGCACGACCTGACCGGCAGCGGACGGTCGCTGCTGCAGGAGACCGTCGACCGCCTGGCTCCGCTCGCCGCGGACCGGATCCTGGTGGTGACGGGAGCCCGGCACCGCGACCGCGTGCTCGAGCAGCTCCCCGGGCTCCCCGCCGATCGCGTGCTGGCCGAGCCCTCGCCGCGCGACTCGATGGCGGCCGTGGGGTTAGCGGCGGCGATGCTGGAGCGCGAGGACCCCGGTTCGGTGATGGGGTCGTTCGCCGCGGACCACGTCATCCGCCACCGCGACACCTTCGAGCGGGCCGTGCGCCTGGCCACGGACGTCGCCCGGGACGGCTGGCTGGTCACCATCGGCATCGAGCCCACCCATCCCGCGACGGCGTTCGGCTACATCCGCCAGGGGACCCCCCTCGACCGGCATCCGGGCGCCTTCGTGGTCGAGGAGTTCGTCGAGAAGCCGACCGCCGACGTGGCGCGCCAGTACCTCGCCTCCGGGAGCTTCCGCTGGAACGCCGGGATGTTCGTCGTACGCCCCACGGTCCTCCTGGACCTCCTCGCCACCTGGCATCCCGGTCTCGCCGCCGCGCTGCGCGACCTCGCCGCCGACCTCAGCAGGCTGGACGAGGTGTGGCCGACGCTGACCCGGATCGCGATCGACTACGCCGTCGCCGAGCCCGCGGCAGCCGAGGGCCGGGTGGCGACCGTGCCGGCCGACCTCGGCTGGGACGACATCGGTGACTTCCACTCCCTGGCGAGCGTCCTCGGGGACCAGCGCCTGAACGTGCTCGGCGACCCCGACGCGGTGCTGGCGGAGTCCAGCAGCGGGGTGGTGGTGCCGGGGAGCGGGCGTCTGGTCGCGCTGGTGGGGGTCGAGGACGTCGTGGTC